>JAMCWF010000015.1:0-9725 GCA_023481295.1 Armatimonadota bacterium
ACCACTTCGGCTAAATCAAGGCGCTCCAATGGAGAACGTATGAAACAGAAAACCAATCCAGACCGCCGGCCGCGTGTAGACCATCACGTTGGCTGTCTTCATCGCGAAGCTGGCACTGTAAAGTCCGGCTGAAATAACGTAAGCGACAAACGCAATTAAAAAGAAAGCTCCGCTTATGCTCAATGGCTCTCCTCCGTTGTCTCATCCGAAGCGCTTTGATTTCCCTCAACGGACGGCTCTTCCAGTCCGAAAATCTCTTCCGCGGCGTCCAGCAGGTTGTACTCCGGGTACTTTCCATTGGATTGAGCGAACTCTTGCTTGATCCTCACAATGGGATGGCGAACCACTTGCCGCACCATCGAGCGGGTGGCCGCCTCAATCGCCCGCCACTGCGCTTCGCCGATCTCTCCCAACTGCCCGCGTAGGCGATTCAGCTCTGCCTCTTGTATTTCGTTGACGTGCTTTTTTAACCGTGACAATAGGGGCGCCGCCTCCCGAATGCGGAACCACTCGGTAAATTTCGCCGCCTCTTCCTGAATTATTTGTTTGACTTTCTCCACCTCGGCCTGGCGCTGCTGGGCGCTCTCGGCCACCACATCCTGCAGGTCATCAATATCGTATAGAAAGACATTATCCAGCGTCTCAACCGAGCGCTCGATATCCCGCGGCATCGCGATGTCAATCAGAAAGAGAGAGCGGCCGCGGCGTTTTCGGATAATGGGCGCTAGATCCTCGCGGCGCAAAATGGGATGAGGTGCGGCGGTGGAGCTGATGATGATATCGGCCGTTTCGATGGCGCGATGGAAGTCCTGATATTGAATGGCCTGCCCACCCAGCTTGCCGGCCAACTCTTGAGCGCGCTCGTAGGTGCGGTTCGCAACCACCACGAAGGGCGCTCCCTCGGATACGAGGTGGCGGGCCGTTATTTCGCTCATTTTGCCGGCCCCAAGTATCAGCACCGCCTTGCCGGCCAGTGAGCCAAAGATGGAAGAGGCCAGCTCAACCGCGGCGTGGCCGACTGAGAATCCCCCTTTGCCGATCTCGGTTTCGGTTCGCGCCCGCTTGCCAGTTACAATGGCCTGACGAAAGAGGGCATGGATAATGGCGCCGATTGTGTTGCAGCTACCTGCTGTATCATACGCCGCCTTCACCTGCCCCAAGATCTGGTATTCGCCGATCACCATTGAGTCGATGCCGGCCGCCACCTCAAACAGGTGGACGACCGCCTCCGTATCTTTGCCGTAATAGAGGTGATCGCGGACTTGGGACATCGCCTTCGGACGCATCAAGCAGAGCAGCAAAGCGAGCTGATCGTCCGTAAGCCGGTGCAGGGAGGATAGATAGAGCTCAGTGCGATTGCAGGTATGGAGTAGGGCGGCTTCATCCACCTCCGGCCGATGAATGAGGTTGCATAGCGCCGCTTTCAGCTCCTTATTGCTGAAGCTGAGCTGCTCCCGCGTCTCAATCGGTGCTGAGCGATGGCTTAAGCCAATCAGGTAGATAGGCATTCCATAGCCAATTGACGGGCCTGCTCCAGATTTCCCTCACGGATGAGTGGAAGCAGGTCAAGGTCGAGCACGGCAGCAACGGCCGCCCGCCTCTCATCGATATCGGAATATCGTCTGCAGGCCCAATCCCTGATTTCATGGATCAAGCGGAGGTAATCCCCGTATTCATCGCCATACTGGCTCGATAGCTGATCGCGGATTCGGGCCGCCAGTTGAGGGCTTGCCCCGCCGGTGCTGATTCCGATTGCCAGATCGCCGCGATGCAGGGCGGGAATTACCTCCACGTTACCCTTTTCCGGATCGCTGACCACGTTGACCAACCGGTTGCTGCGGCACCCTGCCTCGGCGATTGCTTCGTTGAGGATCGGGTCATCCGTTGCGGCGATAATCAGAAAGGTGCCTTCAAGACAATCGGGGGAATAGCGGCTGCGTCGCCATTGGAGGCGCCCTTCATCGGCGAGTCTTGAGATGGCGCCGGTAACCTCTGGAGCCACCACCGTCACCTTCGCTTGACCGGATAAGAGCCATTGGATCCGGCGCTCGGCGACCGATCCGCCTCCGATCACCAGGCAAGGCATCCCTTCAACACGAATACCGACCGGTAAGATCTGACCGCACATTTAAATACGTTGTCCGGCAAGCCTTTCCCGCTTGCTTTTCCTCAATCCCAAATGGCGGGGGGGTAAAACCTGCCGCCGCATCGTAAATTATCCTATCGTGCCCACAAAGCGGAATTCGAAGCCAATGTACCGCTATGCTTCACTCGATCTTGCCGTCAACCGAAATGCCGACATCTTCCAGGTGGTCGGCCGATAGATGATAAGACAAAACCGCCAGCTCTTGCATAAATGATACGTTTCGGATAACGGTACCGTCCGGCACCCGAAGCACAGTGGGCGCAAAGTTCAGGATCGCGCAAATATTCGCGGCCAACAACTGATCCGCCACGCTCTGGGCGACCGCCGCCGGGACGGCCACGATCCCGATCCGGGCGCGCAGCTCCGCATTGATCTCTTGCAGGCGGCTGATATCATAAATCTCTAAATTCCATAAGTAACGCCCGATTTTGGCATAGTTGTTGTCAAAAACAGCTACCACGTTAAACTTGTGCTCTTTAAGGCCCGGATAGCCCACCAAGGCGGAGCCGAGATTGCCGGCCCCGACAATGATGACGCGTTGCTCCTGATCAATTTGAAGGATGCGCGCGATCCGCTGGTTGAGCTCGCTGACGTTGTAGCCGACTCCAGGCTTACCAAACTCTCCGAAATAAGAGAGGTCCTTGCGGAATTGTGCGGCATTGATACCGGTTTGCCGCTCCACTTCAGCCGACGAAATGGTTTCCACCCGGTCTTGCTCCAGGTTGTGCAAAAATCGAAGATAGTTGGCTAACCGTTCCAGAGTCGGGACGGGCACTTTTACCGTGGTGGATGAGCAAGCCATAGGCACACACCTAAACTCCCGATTTCAGGGGATTACGGCACACATTATACCCAACCCGGTACAAAAAGCGCTACGATTTGTGAAATCGCCCACAATTGGGCAACGATCACTCGACGGGGGCTGATTTCACCCACACTTCGTTCAGGAAATCAAGACTCTTTTTTCGATGCCTCAACCCGCCGAACGCCTCTTCGGCCTTTGGGCGGATCGGTTGAGCATTTATGACTGATTTATAGCATCGGATTGGTGATTTGTATATGATCTGGATTATAGCCCAGCACCCATTCCATTCTTATGCTCGGAATCGGCTTGCTTGACCCACCCCATCTTCACCAAGTATACTGAATAGGGATAATAAGTGATCAATGGCAACAGTCCAGTTTGTGTGATCGAGAATGATCCCGCAGAACTGAACTCTTGCGATCTGGGCAGCTAGCAATTATAATCGAAAAGATCAGTTAAAAACGGAGCCAAATATTATATGGATTCTGAGTTGCCGACGATGCCAAGCATAACGTGGATCGATTTCAGCAGGCGGCGGAAAATCAGAAGAGGATAGGTAATTGAAAATGGTCCATCAACCACCCATCACCTTGGAAGATCTCAGACGGGAGGCGTTCGAGCTCCATCACAAAATCACTGAGATGGGAGACCATCTTTGACGTCTCAAAACGCCAGACGGAGCTGGAGGAACTGGAGCGCCAATCGGCCGGCCAGGATCTATGGAACGACCCCGAACGAGCACAAAACCTGTTGCAACAGGTCTCTCGCCTCAAGGAAAGCCTCGTCCCAATAAAAGAGCTGCAACTAAAATCGGCTGACATTGTCGAACTAATTGAATTGGCGGAGAGTGATGCCGATGGCAACGCATTGATCGGTGAGATCGCTGGTGACATCGAGCGGTTGCAAATCGAATTTGAACGCTATGAGATGCAAACACTCCTATCGGGTGAGCACGATGCGGCTAGTGCGTTCTTGGAAATCAACGCGGGAGCCGGCGGCACCGAATCGTGCGATTGGGCGCTGATTCTGTTGCGGATGTATCTGCGCTGGGCACAAGAGCACGAATTTGAAACCGAAATCATTGACGAGACCCCGGGCGACGTGGCTGGCATAAAAAGTGCAAGCGTACTAATTAAAGGGGCAAATGCCTACGGCTATCTTCAATCGGAGATCGGGGTGCATCGGCTGGTTCGAATCTCGCCGTTTGATTCCAACAAGCGCCGGCACACCTCCTTCGCATCGGTGGATGTGGTGCCGGAGGTTGCGGAGACGGAGGAGATCGACATATCGCCCAATGAGATTCGAGTGGATACTTACCGATCTAGCGGGGCAGGAGGACAGCATGTCAATAAAACCGATTCAGCGGTGCGGATCACGCATCTGCCAACCGGCATCGTGGTCACCTGCCAAAACGAGAGATCACAACATATGAATCGGGGCCTTGCGATGAAGATACTGCAGGCTAGACTTTTGGAACGAGAGCGAAGGGAGAAGGCCAATAAGATGGCCGCCCTGCGGGGTGAGCAGCGCGCCATCGAGTGGGGCAGCCAGATTCGATCCTATGTGTTCCAGCCCTATACGATGATCAAGGATCACCGCACCGACTATGAAACCGGCGATGTGATTCGCACTATGGACGGCTCCATTGATCCCTTCATTCGCTCATTCCTGAAATGGCGGGGTAAGAAAAAATGGGAAGCAAGCTAACAAAAAGGGTTTTCGGGGTGGTTATTGTAACGATCTCGATCGCGTTACTGGGAGGCTTCGGCCTCAGTGCATCGGCCCAAACGCTGCTCAGTAGCACCGGGTTGACCACCAAGGGAGTTCGAAGTCAAGCAACAAATTTAGGTGACTTTATCGCCGACACCATGCGAAGCGCGGCCAAGAGCGATGCGGCGGTTATCGCCGCCTCCTCTTTCACCGATGTCACCCTCCCGGAGGGCACTGTGAGCGCCAGCGATGTACTGAGCGCCTTGGAGTTCCGCGGCGATAATGTCGTGGTGATGAAGCTGACCGGTCAGGAGCTGCGGCGGGCGCTGGAGCACGGATTTGCGCTCTACCCGCAACCCAACAGCGCCTTTTTGCAGATATCCGGCATCAGTATGGTGGTAGACCCAAAGGCGGCAAAGGGACATCACGTTGTCTCGGTAACTATCGATGGCGCTCCGCTGGATCCTAGCCAGAGCTATACGATCGCTATGCCGTCACCGCTGGCCAATGGCGCACTCGGCTACTTCAAGGTATGGAGCCCCAGCGAGATCGTAACCGCCAAAGATCCGAAAAAGACGATTGAACAGTGCGTAACCAGCTATTTCACCTCACACAAAACGCTGGATGTTCAAGCCGCCAATCCAATCATTACTCGAAAGTAGGCCAATATTTGCGCAATCCCAGCCCACCCTCATTAAAATACCGACCCGTATCGCGCATAGTCATCGTGGCTGCAAGCCTATCGCTGTTGCTGCAGTTGGTGGCCTGCTCACGAAGGGCGATCGCCAGCGATCAGCCACCCTTTCATGCAAATCAGGCCTTTCAGCTCCTGGTCCAGCAGTGCGACTTCGGCCCGCGGCCGGTGGGAACCCCCGCTCACTTGAAAACCCGCGATTTCTTGCTGGCTAAAATGCAAAAATACGCCGATAAAACGGTCGCCCAAAACTTCACTTACAAGGGAATGCCGCTCACCAACATCATTGGCGTCTTCAATCCGAAGGTAATGCGCACAATCCTGCTCTGCGGGCACTGGGATACCCGGCCGACTGCCGATCAAGAGATTGACCCGGCCAAGCGCAAATTGCCGATTCCGGGGGCCGATGACGGAGCCTCTGAAACGGCGGTTTTGCTGGAGCTGGCTAAAATGTTCCATCAGAAAGAGCCGCCGGTACAGGTTATCATCGTGCTGCTGGATGGTGAAGATTACGGCAATTTTGAGACCAACCAGGGCGTATTTTTAGGTTCCGAATACTTTGCCCAGCATCACCAGGGATACGATCCCGAGTTTGGCATCTTGCTGGATATGATCGGCCAGAAGCACCTGCGCATCACCCGCGAGGTGGAATCCCAGCTCTACGCACCGGGAGTCAACGAGCAGCTCTTCCAGCTTGCCGATAGAATGGGCTATTCCAAATATTTTATCAATCGGTTGGGCACTGATGTGATCGATGATCACGTCATATTAAGTAAGGCTGGAATCCCATGCATTGACGTTATTGATTTTAACTACGGGCCATGGCATACTCTTGAAGATACGCCCGACAAGTGCAGCGCAAAGTCACTGGGAATTGTGGGAAATGTGATTGCCAAATTCGTTTACACGCTATCGCCCCACTAGGTATATTAAACGATAGATTGCCAGCCGAGAGGGGGTAGATCCATGCCACGCGAGAGGCGGCCCCAAGAATCCGCATCCGTCCAACCGGAGGACTTAAAGGTTTGTCCGCTTTGCGGCACGTTGAACCTTGCCAGCAATCCGGCTTGCTTCATTTGTGACTGGCATGGGGAGTTCAATCGCAATTCGGAGGCCGTTCGTGCCGCATACGAGAGCGTTTTGCGACAGCGCGGAGTCCTGACTCCTGCCGATTTCACGCAGCCCGATACGTCGCACTCGAATGCACCCGGCGGCTACTTGAGGCGCATGCTGCGACGAATTTGGTCCTGGATTTTTGAAAAATAACGGTTTGCCTAACCGGTTGATTGTGCGAGCTGCCGATGCAATCATCCGGCGATGCAACTGTCAATAACGCGGCGGCATGCATCCCTTTTACCCCATTGTTGCGACTACAATCCGATTGCGTATAATGAATTCGATGTTAATTCGACCCTCCATGGACGAGCAGTGAAAGGAATCCTCATTGATGCGTAAATATATCTTTGTTACCGGCGGCGTGGTGAGCTCAATCGGGAAAGGCATCACGAGCGCCAGCTTAGGCCGCCTGCTCCGAAACCGGGGCTTCCGGGTCACGATGCAAAAGCTGGACCCCTACATCAACGTGGATGCCGGCACCATGAACCCCTACCAGCACGGTGAGGTATTCGTGACCGATGATGGGGCTGAAACCGACCTGGATCTGGGGCATTATGAACGATTCGTGGACGTCAATTTAACCCACCATTCCAGCGTGACAACCGGCGGCGTCTACAGCGAGGTGATCAATAAGGAGCGCCGTGGGGACTACCTTGGCGGCTGCGTCCAAATGATCCCCCACATCACTAACGAGATAAAGGATCGCATCTTGCAGGTCGGGGACGCGGGCGACGCCGAGGTGGTCATCGCTGAGATCGGCGGCACGGTCGGCGATATCGAGGGCCAACCGTTTCTAGAGGCGATCCGGCAGTTTCGCAAGGATGTGGGACACGAGAACGTGATGTACGTCCACGTGACCTTAATTCCCTACGTCGGGCCTTGGGGCGAAGTCAAGACCAAGCCGACCCAGCACTCGGTCATTAAGCTTCGCGAAATCGGCATTCAACCGGATGTGCTGATCTGCCGTACCAAGTTGCCGCTCTCCAATGAGATGCGCGAGAAAATATCGCTGTTTTGCGATGTGGACCGTAATGCAGTGGTTGAGGCGCTGGATATCGAGAGCATTTACGAGGTGCCGCTGCGCTTTGAGGAGGCCGGATTGACCGATCTGGTGCTGCAGCGCCTCTCGCTGCCGGTACGCCAACCCGATATGTCGGAGTGGGAGCAGATCGTGGAGCGGATAAAGCGTCCGAGATATGAGGTTTCAGTGGCGGTGGTGGGCAAGTATACCGGCAACGGCGACGCCTATATCTCGATCGCCGAGTCGCTCAAGCACGGCGGCATCGCGAACGATGCGCGGGTGAACATCGAATGGATTGACAGCGAGACACTTGAAGAGGAGCTGGTTCCGGAGCGGTTGAAAGATAAGGATGCGGTGGTGGTGGCGGGTGGATTTGGCGCGCGCGGCGTGGATGGCAAAATCAAGGCGGTTGAGTATGTGAGAACCAGCGGCCTGCCGTTTCTCGGCCTCTGTTATGGGATGCAGATGGCGGTTATCGAATTCGCGCGTAATGTGTGTGGATTGAGCGAGGCGCACACCACCGAAGTAGATCCCGACACGTCTCATCCGGTCATCCACATTCTGCCCGAGCAGGAAGCGGTCACCGATAAGGGCGGCAGCATGCGGTTAGGCGGCTACCGGTGCCAGTTGGTGGCCGGCACGATGGCGGAACGGCTCTACGGCGTGCCGATCGTTATTGAGAGGCACCGCCACCGCTATGAGTTGAATAACGAGTATCGTGAGATGTACATCCGGCGCGGCATGATCTGTTCCGGCATTTCACCAGACTACCGTCTGGTGGAGATCGTAGAAATTCCAAGCCATCCTTTCTTTATCGCAACCCAGTTCCATCCCGAGTTCCGCTCCCGGCCCAACCGGGCGCATCCGCTGTTCCGCGGGCTGATCGAGGCTGCCCTGAAGCACAGCAATTTTTCCACTCGGTTAGAGGATTCGGTCCACGCAGGCAACGGCCGCATACTAGCCGGCAATCCGGTACCCGAGTTGGAGCAGGTTGATCTTTAGGATCGCCTCCTAACCAATGGATGACTTTATGGCGATCCAATGAAAACGGAAACGGCGCCCATCGCATCCTCAACTTTTACCAAAACTCCTAAAACGGAATTCGTATCCATTTCCAGCGATATGGCAAGATCGGAAAGCGGCGTTTTGGGTGAAATGCGGCAGCCCACCGCCGCTTTCGCCACGCTGGGCTGTAAGGTCAACCAGTATGAAACTCAGCGCATCCTAGACCGCTTCGAGGAGCGCGGCTTTCGCATCACCGAGTTCAATCAGGTCGCCGATGTGTACGTCATCAATACATGCTCGGTGACGCAGGCGGCCGAGCGCAAATCCCGGCAATTGGTGCGGCGGCTCAGCAACCAAAACCCCGACGCGGTGGTGGTGATGACGGGCTGCTATGCCGAAATGGCCCGTATTAAATCGGAAAAGGTGGAAGATGCCGCCCTGATTGTGCCCAACGCCGATAAGCTGAATACCCTGAGTCATTTTTTGCAGGCCTACCCGAAATTCGAGGATTGGCTCAAACAAGCGCCGACCCCGCTAACCCATCGTGAGCCGCATAGCCGGCATGAACGCACCCGGGCCACCTTGAAAATCCAGGATGGCTGCAATATCTACTGCTCCTTCTGTAGCATCCCCTATACCCGCAGCCGGATGCGATCCCGTCCCTTGGATGAGCTGCTGAAAGAGGCGAGGCAGCTTGCCGATCAGGGATTCCGTGAGCTGGTAGTGACCGGCGTGCTGGTTGGTTCCTACGGTGAAGCCACCGGTTCCGGCGGAGCGAATCTAGCCGATCTGCTGGCCGCACTGACCCAAATACCCGGCATCGAACGAGTGCGGCTCTCCTCGATCGAGCCCACCCAGGTCACCCCGCCGCTCCTGAGCGCCTTCGCCGAAAACCGAAATATCTGCAACCATCTTCACATCCCGTTGCAGTCCGGCGACAACCGGGTTCTGCAGGCGATGAACCGGCCTTACGATCAGGACTTTTACCTCAAGCTCTGTGAAGCGGCCTATCGGCAGATACCGGATCTGGCTATTACGACCGACATCATTGTGGGCTTCCCCACCGAGGACCTGGCCGCCTTCGAGCAGACGGTTAAGGTGGTCGAATCGGTGGGATTTGCCCGCGCCCACATCTTCCGCTACTCTCCGCGCCCCGGCACCCCGGCCGCCGCTTTCTCCAATCCGGTCAGCGAAGCGAAAAAGGAAGCGCGCAGCCAGCAGATCTCCG
>JAMCWF010000015.1:9735-14120 GCA_023481295.1 Armatimonadota bacterium
AGTCGTTATATCGGCGCAAGCCTGCCGGTGTTGGTTGAGGGGAAGGAAGGCACCGGCGGACTGCTGGCCGGATACACCTCGAACTACATCCGGGTGCAGTTGGCCGGCGGCTCCCACCTAATCGGCGCCATCTGCCCGGTCCGCCTCATCGAGACATCCGCCGAAGGCGCGATCGGAGAGGTGGAGTAGTCGTTAAACACTTCAGGTTCCTTGCTATATCAGTTGGGTAACTTGAGAAGATAATCCCACACTTGCTGCAGGCCAGGAAGATGAAAATCATATCAAAGGTGAGAGAAATTGTCATCCCCACGAGAGTTGGAATCCATTTTCAAAGCGTAAAGATGAACGGAAAACTGGATTCCCGCTTTCGCGGGAATGACGTATTGAAATTTCTCTAAACCCCAATCCCCCTATCTCACGCTGAGATTGAAGCTTCTCTACACGTCAACTCCGATTTCCACCAACCGACACCCCCTTTCACCCACTGTAAACCATTCTCCGATCTTCAAACGTTTCACCGGCCGTTGTTTTATATTTCCACAAAGGTCAGAGGAGCAATAAATATAACTTATGTACACCTGGTAAATATACTATATGCCGTATTATAACTGCTAATTATACTAGATTTTGTGATAAATCCTTGACGATCGGGAGAAGCCATGTTACTGTCTTATTGGCTGCCGTAAGGGATCGTTGCTGAGGGCCGGCCGGTCTCGGTTGGCGGCGAACACCATCCTTGAGCAGTAAGAAAGGCAGAAAATCGAAAATGAGATTAAAGATCATTTTTTGCGCGGCGCTTCTCTTCGCCGCCACCGCCGCAATGGCGCAGGTGTCGTATGTATTTACCCCAACCAGCAGTGGAGTTAATTACGCCATAAACAACGATGGGCCGTTCTATGTGGAAAACGGAGTTGACGTGTAGAGTTTCCCCTATGTTCAGCCCGATCAGTATGCGACGGCGCAGACTCTTTCTGGAAATTTCGACCTAGAGACCTTTAACAACACGAGCAATCCGGCAATCTCTTATGCCGATTCCGGTATCGTGCTGTTTTTTAACGGAGGGCTTAAATTAGGTCAATTGGAAAGTGTAAGTGTAGCTTCTACCGGCGCTCCCCTCTCCGTCAATCTATGGCTGGATACGAGCGGCAACGGCCAGTTCTTTTCTTTTGACGGCACCGGTAAAATGACGGGGCTAAATGGCGACACCTATGGACTGGGTGGGCTCGCGCCGCTTAACGGCAGCTCGGATATCGGTATGATGACCGCTCCATACGGGTCATACACGCTGGCCCAACTTGACAGCGGCGCATTTTCGGGGGTTGACTCGAATACGCTGGCCGCCTTGTGGGTCGGAATTAGCAGCGACCCATCCACAAATTCATTGCATACCGATATCTCCACCATCACGGTGAATACCAACCAGCCCGCCGCCGTGCCGGAGCCGAGCAGCCTGGTCAGCGGCCTGATCGGCTTGATGGGCATGGGCGGATTCGCCGGGTTTAAGCGCCTGAAGTTTGCCCGCCGCTAACCGTTTTCCGTTCAGGGGCAGGATCAAGCAGTAACGGCCCGCCTGCCCCCTGTTTTGCGGAAACCCAACGCGCCAGCCCTCCCCAAGCCTCCAATCATTTTAGTGCGGTGGATACGCTTCATTGTAAAGGGTCGCCAGTTGATCCGGGGTGACCACCACGAAATCGGGTCCCAATTTCTTTGCCACTTCGCTCAACATCCCGGGCGAGTAAGTCCAGTTTATCGCGAAGGCGTTCACAAAGGTAGGCGGCTTTGCTCGGGCAACCATCCGCCGGATTTGGTTGACCATCGCCGATATCGCCTCTTCGCGGCTCACGCCGGAGGGCGAAGCGGTGAGTGCGTGGAAAATGGGGACGCTGGGTCCCAGCCGGTAGTCCGCTTTCTGATAGGTCATACCCGTTATCCGCCCGTAATCTGGAAAGACGGCCTGCAAATGAGATATTTGAGTGGCGTAATCGGCCAGAAGCTGGTTGCTCTCGATACCCATCAACCAGATGCAGTTGAGATCGAGGCGCCTCATATACTTTTGAGTTTGGCCGAGAAATCGGTCGAAGACGGCTTGCCGATTTCGATAGTTGGCAGCGTAGACATCGGGATACATATAGCCGACCCCCGATACCGCGCAGATAAAGTCGTCATTCGGGGTGGCATGCCGGTAGTAGTAATCCATGATATCCGGCATCGTATCCACCGCGGTGGGGCCGATGGTCCAGCCGATCGGTGTCTGACCATGATCCCCTCTATCCCAAAAATTTATGAAAAAGTCATAGTAGGTGCACTGGTTATCGCCGTCCGACATGATAAATGCCACATAATTTTTGGTTCGGTCCAGCGGCGGGGCCGGTGTGAGCCTTTGATGGAAATTGGATACTCGGGTGCCGGCGTGAACGCTGACATTGCCGATCAGGTCCGACGCCACCGTATACTTCGCGAAACGGCTGAACAGGGTGACGCCGGGGCCTTCTTGAATGCCGACGCCGACTCCGGCATAAGGAAAGCCTCGAACCGGGATGTTGGCCGGCAGCTTGGCGAGCAGTTTGCTCACCACCGCCTGCTCGGCGATCGGGTTGCAGCCGGGGCGGACGCCGTCAACAGTGCCGGTTATCCAAAAGGTGATGATCTTCTTGGCGATACAATAGTCCAGCACCTTCAGGCATGCTCCGCCGGGGTAGATGCAGCAAAGTTGGTGGCGATCCAAGCGGCTGATCAGGTTATGAAAGCACCATTGAAGGGCCTGAGCATTTCCACTCCATCGGTTCCGCATATCGAAGGCGATCGGCAGCCCGTAGTGGCTTTGATCGGGAGAAACGATAATGCCATCCTTTACGGCGGCCAGCATGGAGGCGATGTCGGGGCCGATGAACAGGCGAGGGTCGTTGACGATGACGCCGTGCAGATCGACTCGATATCGGTGGATCAACTCCGGTATGGTGGCGCCATAACGCGGTGCCCCGGTAAAACCGCCCCGTTGCAGCCACTTCAACCAAAAGGTATCCACCGGGCCCCAGATCACATAAATGCGCGGCTTAGTGCGATTGACCAAACCCTGCAAGCTGACTAGGGTAAGCTGCTGCTGGGGATTGAGCTTCTGGGCGTCAATTACCCAGAGGTGTCGGGCTGGCGCGGGCATGGTTGGGAAAACGCCGGGATATGATTTAGGCAGATGAACCGTCGGCAAATTTGTATAGATGGGCGGTGGCCGATACTCGTGCCGAAGCGTTTCTTCAATTGAGGCGAGCTTTTCACTGGAAAGCAGCCCCTTCCGCTTCAGCACCCAAGCGGTAGCGGTGACCACTACCTGGTGATAACCGGTGAGCGCCGCTTCAGTTGAGTCGCTGAAGACCTCAGTGCCGGCCCAGACGTCGTAGGCGCCGCGAAACGGCCCGCCGACGTGCTCCACAATGGCAGCCGGTGCGCTGACTACTACCCCAGTGCTTGAATTTTCTTGCACCAGAATGGGGATCAAGCGCCGGTTAGGGGTTTGAGGCGGGCTCGGGCTTTGGGAATAGGCATTTAATTGCGACAGCGGCAGGTAATTCAGGTGCAAGGGATCGTTCGGGCTGTCAGCCAGTTTTAGTCGGCCTGGCGGCGCCTCCGAAAAGCCTCCCCAGCCGATATGTTGGTCGTCGAGCCAAACTGGGTTGTGGCCGAGGTCTTGCCACTGCCCGTTCTTTTTGACGCAAGGATGGCAAAAGGCAACCCCCGGTGCCAAGATGGAACCACCGTCCAAATGGTAACGGCGTAAATTGGCGGCCGCCTCCAGCGGAAAGGTATTTCCGTAGGGGTAAATCAATAGTGAATATCGTCGGGCGTTAAAAACGCTTGGATCGCTGAGTTGTCGTGCGTTCAGCAGCGCACTGGAGAGGCCCGCTTTTTTCAACCAGCGCTGAATTTGCGACGGATTGGATCCGATATTGGCGCCGTAATAGGGAAAGCCGGCCTCTGAAAATATGGCGATCTGAGCGAATGCCTCGGCGGCCATCAGCGATAAGATCAGCATCGCTCCGAAGCATTGTCCCAGTTTTCGAATGCGTTGGATTGTATGAAGGGTCACAACCTATACCTCACTTTAAAAAACAATCGGGTGCCCGCCTTCCATGCCGATCAATATCGACTGCAAGGGGCAACTGCCGTATGAACAGATTACTTTATAATCGGTTCGGCGTGCGGCCTCCCATTTCCTTTGAGAATTTACAGCCGGAGCGGATTGCGGAAAGGCTCACTGGTTGGTGTTCAGGCACCAAGTTGGGATATTGAGTCAAAAAAGGTATCAAAAAGGGTTGATGAATTGGTTGACAAGGTCAATGACTATGGTATAATACACCTGCCTTCAGCGGAAGGTCTGCTAGATTGGCAGT
>JAMCWF010000035.1:0-14571 GCA_023481295.1 Armatimonadota bacterium
CCATCGTCAGCCTCACTTCCTTCTCCTTCTTATTGAGTAAAGGAGAACATTTTGATCATACTTTCGTGTGGATTTCTAATTTGAGGCAACGATCCCTTTTCGTGTGGTTTTTTCGTGAGGCAATTCGACTATTTGACAAACGACAAACGTAATGATATAATGACGATGTTGGGGGCGATTGGAGTCGACCTGAGCGACTGTGCCTTCAGTTGCAAGCCGAGGCGCCGCTGGCCTCGTAAAAAGCGGCAAAACAATAAACGCGAACACTCAACCGTACGCGCTCGCTGCCTAATTAGGCAGCGCGTCCGCCCGATTCCGGCCGGCCGAATCGGTCCCGGGCGTGATTTATGCCGGCTTTCTCCCGATTATCTGCTCACACTAACCGGGAGGAGATAAAGGTGGGCTGGCGACTTCAAAACCTGCCGATCGGCACTGAAGCCGCGAGACAAGAAGGATCGGCTATGCTTGTAGAGGCTGAATGCGCATCTTCGGGGACGGGAGTTCGAGTCTCCCCGCCTCCACCAATCCGGTGGGCGGTGCTGGATTTGACCCAGCGCCCTCTTCGCCGACCCAATTTTACTTCCAATCAAAACACTGGACACGCCCACCGACTCGGTCAACAATAATCAGTCGACCGTTCCAGTCCGCACCGATTGCGCTGGGGAAAGCCACCTCACCGGGCTGAACGCCAAATCCCCCCATCGAATCGAGGTACTCCACCTGGTCACCATGCCGTCGAAAGGCGCTGATAATCTGGCGCAACGTATCAACCACCCAGATGTCACCGCGGCGGTCGGTGCATATTGCAGTTGGCAGCGAAAAGTTGGTCACACCTGCATTGTGGGTACCAAAGCCCAGCAGTAATTTTCCTTTTGGTGATAAAATCTGCACCCCCAAAGATTGGGCATCGGTGACATAGATTCGCTGAGCGGTATCCACCCAGATATCGGTGATGGCAGTAAACTGCCCTGGACCGATGCCGGTGTTCCCGATGACCTTACGAAATTTACCCTTGGAGTCGAAAACTAATATACGATTGGGGCAGGCAATGTAAACGTTATTCAAGTAGTCAACCGCGACGGCAGTCGGCTTGGAGCTCATTGCTTGAGCGGCCTTTTCCCCGGTCACACCGGCCGCCGTCTTGTCAAGGTATCGAGCCGGATCAATATGTCCGATGCTATCACCGCGGTAATCGCAAACATCCACCGTGTTACAGAGGTTGTCAACGATGAAGATATTGCCTTTACTGTTTACCGCAATGCTGTGTGGCTCACCGTTTTGGGTTTTACCATTCACGGTTACCTGATGAGCAAATTGATAGATCGGCATTCCATGCTCATCCAAAATGACCACCCGATGATTGCCGGTATCGGCAAGCAATATCTCCCGGTGGGCCGAATCGCACCATACGCCAGTAGGGTTTCGGAAGGGGAGGTTAAAGGCGGAGGATGTTACAAATATCAGTCGCTTTGGCACGACCGGCGATCGGCTGTTTTGGGCCAAAAGCGCGGTCTGTGATGCCAGGAAGAGCAGGGTGGTTGTAAGATATTTCTTTGCTCCCATTCTGTTGCCTCATAATATTACGCAGGGATGCGGTCAGTGCACCCCCTTTGTGGCATGTGATGCAGAGGTTTCGGTGCCAATCCTCTTGGGTAAGGTAGTGATGATTTCCACCATGAATTTCGTGGTGGCAGCTCATGCAGGTCATCATACGACCCGTCAGTGGGTTGATAATCGGTTTGTTGTCGGGACCCATTCCGACTGGGTGAGACATCTTATGTTCCCCTTGATGGCAACTCTTACAAAGGTTGATCGGGTCGCTCACCAGCAGATGATCTTGGGTGGCTTGATGTCCGTCGTGGCAGATAAGGCAGTTTCCGGATTGAACCGGCAAATGGGTGTAGGTTTTACCCATTGCGGTGGCGATATCGGCATGGCAGGACAAGCAGGTGGTACCGACAGACGCTCTAAACAGAGGTGGGCGCTGCTGATTCGAGCCATGCGGATCGTGGCAACCCAAACAAAATCGCTGCTGTACCGGGTAGTGAAGATGGACGGATTTATCAGTCGGATTTACTACATCGGCATGGCAGCGTACGCAGAGATCGCTGATCGGCACGATAAGGGTCGCCGTCTTCGAAACACTGGGAGGTTGGTGGCAAAGCGTGCATTTCCTCTGAGCGAACGGTTCGTGCTGTACGGCCGGCAGCCCGGCAGCAGCCGGATCCTTCAGATGGGCGGAGTGACACGACGTGCAATTGTCCCCCTGCAGGTCGTATCCGCCATGGCTTTGAACAAATTTCGGATCTTTCGGGTCGTGGCAACCGGCGCAGACAGTGCTGACCGTATCCAGCAACAGAGCCGGTTGTTGAGAGGCATGCGGGCTATGGCATTCCAAACACTGTCCATCGGCGACTGGTTTATGCTGAAAGGCGCCGGCAGTTGCCTTCATATCGGTATGGCACCCGGTACATAGGGTGGGAGGCTGCATTTTCAGCTCGTGTGTCTGCCCTTGGTGTACACTGTGACAGGAGAGGCATGAAATCCCTTTTTGTGCATGCCGGGATGCCAGCCAGTAGCGGTGCGAAATTTGATCCTTCACCGGCAATCCCGTTCCATTTGCGTCGGAATGGCACTTTAAACAGAGGGTGTTGATCGCATCGGCCTGCATTTTGGCTGGGTTGAGGATGGCCGTTTTATTGCCGGCAACGTGTTTGGCGGCCAGACCATGGCAGCTCTCGCATGCATGCTGAGCATGGGCATGCGGGTCGGTCGCAAAGTTAGCTGCAAGCTGTTTATGGCAATTGGTACAAGATGCGGAACCGGCGTATGAAACACCATCACCATTGGTGGCGGCTGGATCGCTCCAGGCGACCTGCCGTATTGTGGTTAATGTTTCAGCCAGAATCAGCACCAGGCCGACGACCACTGCTCGCCGAAGCCAGAAATATCCCGATTTTGCACTCATTTTTTAAATCCCTTCCGTCCATAATCACACAGCCAAACCGGCAAGTTTTTCAGCAATGAGGCTGCCCTCGCATCGGACCATAATTCAGTGAATGTCCGCTTTAAGATGACACTTCGCACACACCGCGCTCGATGGCGTCTTCGTGATTTTGTTCGGATCACCATTATGGTCGCTGCCCGGCCCATGGCAAGCCTCACAGGTAACGCCTTCCAGCGCCGGCGTTCTCGTTGCGTCGGTAAAACCGCCCGCACCGTATCCAGTGGTATGGCATGGCAAGCATTTCTCGTTCTTGTCCTGTTTCATCGCGACCAACAGATCAAATGCGTGGGCGTGCGGCTTCTTACTCCAACTGGTAAACACATCGCTATGGCACATCTTGCAATTGGTCACCCCCACGTAGGTTGCGGTGCTGGCCGGCGTTGGCTGTTGAGCGCAGATGACGGAGGTCGCACCCACCGTCAAAAGCGCCATCACAATAATCGTGCGCCTAATTCCGTTCATCGTTTGAGATCCTTTCCACATTATCGCATCGCCTGCAAGATATTGTTGGCTACCGTATTGATCGCGCCCTCCTCATCGGGCGGGGCGCTTAGATCCACCACAAATCGGCCGGCTATAACAGCGATGTTCAATGCACCAAACTGAGACTGCCAACGGTAAGCAGTAAGGTTTTGAAATTTTGTTTCGGTCGCGCTGGGCTGCTGTAGCTTCATCACATCGAGCGCGATACTGTTCTTGCCGTAATCGGTGATTTCTGCATCCACCTGCACCGCACTGCCTCGATAGGTGGTTGAAACTTGATTCACGCCACTATAGGAGGAGAAATAAGGGTCATCCCGCTCGAAGCCGGATACGGACGGTAGGAATCCCTTCATATCCACATCGCTGAAAACCTTACTCTCATCATTAAAGCGGGCGTTTGCAAAGGATTCGGCGGCAGACGGCGGCGTGGTGGATGGAGTGGTGGGAGTGGACGACTGACCCTGCTGTGGCTTTGTTGCAGTCTCCGCCAAATAGCTTTCAATCTGCTTTCGCTCTTTCATCATGCGACCGACCAAATCCTTGACTACCTCCTGCGCAATCCGGCTTAGGGAGGGAGTTCCGCTGCCGCCGAACAGGCTGTCACTTGCCTTACCGGTACGGGTCACCACCCCAGCCCATAAAATTTGCGAGGAGGAGGCATCTATCAACCGGGCATCCATCGCCACCGTCAATCCGTTACCGCCGGCCCTTGATTGGCCGAACTCCGAAATCGTGCCGAGCAAGAACAGCCTCGCATTTAATTTTTGAGAGAGCTGCTTCACCTGGCTCGCATCCAGCTCACCTCGGGCACGGATGTCCGTGAGCGCCGAATTAACCACGGTTGGGTCAATGATGGTAAAGGTCCGGGTTGTCAACAACTGGGTTACAAAGATACCCATCACCTTTTGATCCGCCTGCGTATCTTCGCTGAGGTCGTTAAAGGGAATGACGGCCAGGCGGACGTGGGCGGTATTGCCCACCGGCGGGCGAACATAGAAGGTGTTCGTTTGTGCTCCGCCGCCACCGCCGGTCAATATTCTCGATCCCAAAAACAGCCCTACAAACCACTTTGCGAGTGTATCCATCTCACACCTCCCATGGAGGCAAGCGTTTCTTTATTTCGGCAAAAAATGACTTTGCCACGATTGCTCCGATTAAAAATTACTTCCGTAACCAAGGCGGATGCTCTTCGTGTCAAACCCGCTGAGATCGTCATGTGACTTATCGTACTCCACGAACAGGTAACTGCCCGGCGACACCGAATAGTTAAGCTGTAACGAGAACAGCCTGCCCGCATAGCTGGTGCCAACCGGCTGAGTAAGTAGCACCGTTTGATTTAAAGCATTGTCAGAAGCCTCCAGCACCAGATACAAGCGGGAGTGTATGATCGTGGACAACCGAAGCGTGCTGTCCAAATTGGAAGAGGTGCTGTTCAGACCGCTCTGATTTAAACGGGTAAAGGCGTATGAAAGCTGGGTGCGTAGATTGGGCGTCCAGACTAAGCTGTAGTTCTCGGAATTGGTATTCAACGTAAATGGCGAACCGCTCGTCAAGCCTGAGAGGCTCGAGCTCGCAGCCGAGATTGTCCCGCGTAACGTTCGGGTTAAGCGAGAATCCACCTGAGCGGATCGGGTCGTTATGTAGCTGGTGCTGCCGAGCGAGGCGCTGCTCATCTGTGTCCACCCTAGGGTCAAATCGGTGTTGGGCAAAATACTGGTTGTGAGCATCTGCAGCGATCTGGAGTTGGTGGATTGGCCGGTCAAAAGCGGGGCCAGCTCCGGTTGTTCGGCATGGGTTAAATTAAAGGAGAGCGACGTATGAGTGGTGAGCTGCAGTGTACTGGAGAAATTTCTGGTTCGAAAGCTCGATTGCCCTCCCAGCATGCTTTGATCATTGGTCTGCATACCAGCCTGCAGCGCGAGAAATCGCCACGGAAGATAAGACAGGTTATAGGATTGCGTGGTGGAGCCGAACGTTTGATTGGCATAAGCGGAATCGGCGACGCCATTGGTGGAGCGATCGACGCTGGCAGAGAAATTGGAGGTCGGAGCGAAATTGAGGGTCAGATCCGATTGGGTCTGGTTGGTATCGCGGCCGGGAGCGCCACCGCCGATATGGGTACCGACCTGACTGAGCGTCAGGCCAACATTCAATCCCTTAATCAGCTGCCGGGTGTAGGTCAATCCCGCGTTGGAGTAGCTGGTACCGCTGCTCGTGTTGGTGCCGCCATAGAACTGACTCTGCCCCTCCCAAGAGCCCAGCCAGGTTATACCCAGATCGCCGAAACGCTTAAAAATGGAGGTGGTGGTGCGATCGTCGGTAAAGGAGTAAACGCCGTCGCCAGAACCGTTGGAGTATTTGGCCGAATATCGGGTCACGTTAAGGATCGGTAAACGGGGGACCTGAAAAGTAAGGCTAAAGAGAGCGCTGCTGGCGCTGCCGTTTATCGAAATGCCGGTCCTCAAATCCTGGTCTCCGGTATCGGTTTGAGTGAGGTTGCTGAGAAACTCAAAGTAGCGGGCGGAGGCGCGCAGTGTAGCCGTCGCATCGGTGTAACGGCTAACATATCCGTACTCCGCCGATTCGTTCCGATCCATCCCGAAATAAAAACTTAATCCGCCGAATCCCAACCCAACCGGGCGTTTAAACCGGATATTCCACGAGTTGCTCTGCAGGTGCAGATGTGAGTTTGTCACATTGGGTCCCTTCATTGAGAGGAACTCTTCCCAGTGCCCATATGAGATGGCCAGGTTGTTTATAATGGCGACCAGCATGCCGGGCATAGCACTGGTTGGGGCGAAGCCGAGGCCGCTCGTATCCATGGGCGCTGATGTGAGGAGCGGAGATGGCCCGACTGCCAACTTGCTCCCGTATGGTGAAGCTGATGTGGATCGGCCGGCTGGCAGCGCCGGGAGCGCACCGAGCTCGCTCAAGCTGTTCGGTAACGGAGACAGCACGACTGCGCTCACCTGCTCGATACCGGGAATGCGGCCACCATGGAAGGTCGCCAACACCTCGCCGGTCGCATCGGTCTGAGAGGAGCCGGTGGTCAAGATTCCAAGCCCCGATTGCACGCTGAGCTGAACCGTCGCGTTGGGAACCGGCCTGCCGAATAGGTCGGTCACTCGAACCAATACTTGGGATACGCTTCTTCCATCAGCCGGCAAGATAGCTGGGTTGGCTTGAACGGTAACTTTCGCTGCGCCGCCGCCGGTTAAATGGATGGTGACCGCACCGCTTGACTGGCCGGTAAGGGTTACAGCGGTGACTGTCACATCGCCCGGCGTACTGCCGGCCACATAGATCGCGGCCGCATGTCCGGAGGAATCGGTGATCGGCTTAATCGGCAGGATGCGGCCATTGTATCCCGACGCCTTGAACTGAAGCTGAACGCCGGAAACCGGCGCTCCTTGCGGATTGGTGACCTGCACCTCAACGTTGGAGGTGCTGACTCCATCAGCCGGTATCTGATCGGGATATGCCACGACGCTCATGTTGAGTAGGCCGCCGGTAAGCGGAGATCGGCCGTACCCGGCGATTCCGGAACCAGTTGCGCACAATTGAATGCTGGTCGAGCCGCTGATGCGTAAACGGACCATGGTTTGGCCGGTGGCTTGGGTGGTCTCGTCGCATGCTTGAATTACGGCGGTATCGGCGGTAACACCGGCCAGGTATCGCGCGCGGACTTGGCCGTTCCGGTCTGTCACAATCGTCTCTGGCATCAGTGATCCACCACCCGACAGGCGCTGGAACTCCACCGATCGACCTGAAATCGGCAGCCCGTTCGCATCGGTTACCGTAGCGACGATCTGGGCGGTGCTGCGCCCATCCGCATTGAGCGTATCGGGCGTGGCGGACAGGCTAATGAATATCTTTTGGCTGGCAGGCTGGCCCACAAAAATGTAAGCCCCGGCTGAAATCTCAATCGGCCGCCCCTCCGAATCGATCAGATTGAGGCCGAGTCGACTGCTGCCGCCGACGGCGGCATCCGGCGACCAACTGGTAATCGCCTCGTCTCGGGTAATTGACTGCATCGGCAATGGGCTCGTTCGGCCGGTTACCCCATCGCTTGCCGGCTCTATCCGATAAGCAGCCGCTTCGGGAGCCGTAAGTTTCACGGTGCAACTTGCGCCGGCTGGAATCAGCGGCGTGCCGTCCGGCGTTGGAAACGGCTGGGTGCACTGATAATCACGGTAATAGGTCAATGCGATCGGCTTGGAGCCGGCTGGAATTATGCTGACCATCGTACCCTGCCAGGATGTCGATGAAGCGCCGGGCGCCTTCTGCCGAACGTAGATCGAATGCGATGAGCGACCATTCCAATTTGCAGCCGAGACGTTAAAAGTAATCTCAGAAGGCGATATAGTTCGGGCGTCGTCGGGCAGCGGCCGCCCATTTCCAGCATCGCTTCCAGTCGGCGCTTCATCTATCACGTATTCGAGCTGGTTAATCGGAGACGCCTTGCCATCAAATTTCAGGTCCACCGACACTGTCGCACTTCCCGGTTGGTAGGGCACGGTCGAAATCGCCATTTTGGATGGCGTTGCCAAGGCCCTGGTGGTCGGATCATAGTATTTCGGGCCGTGATTTTCACCGTGGCATTTCAAAAGGCAGCCATACTGGCCCGGCACGCCATTAACGGTAGCGTTATAGAACCAGACCGGCCCGGTTGTAACGACGCCGTTGATGTTGGCGGAGGTGCTGCTGGGCGAGACATCGGCCGTATTGAACGCAATGTTCCGGCAACCGGCCGGTGGCGATCCGGTAATCTGGGCGCTGTTGTAGCCGTGGGGATTGTGGCAATCGTTGCAGAGCGCCTTCTGAGATTACTTTTGGAGCGCATGCAGGTTTTCATCGCTGGATCGAAAGGTGGTACTCATACTGCTGGAGCTGGTCAGCCGCGGCTCATTGTGGCAATCCAAGCAGAGGCGAAAATTGTTCGGGTCATAGCTGGTCACGGTGGTTGAATTTCCGTTATCGTAGGTGTCGATCAGCAGATCGGGTATCACATTGGTGCCGTTTACCGAGACCGGAGCGATGGTTTCGGTATGCGGATTGTGGCAGTTTAAACAGAGTCCATAATCGCTGCTAGCCCGCGGTCCCCAGTAGGCGGTTGCCGCGTTATAATCGGTCGGGCTGCCATCGTAGGGATCGGTAGTCCGACCCCACCAGGCATCCAGGCTGATTCCATGCTGAACTGATTGATAGAGCGTCTGTCCCTCAAAGCCCTGCACGCCGCTGGTCCCGATTTGATTATGGCAGGTATAGCAAAGCTGGTTGCGTACAGTTGGTTGGTTTGGGTCTATCATCGGTGCAACCAGCATCCGGTTGCTGGGCGCCGAACCTCCCGGTGCCCCGCCGATATTGCCAGCCGGCGCTCCGCCATGCGGATCGTGGCAGTTCAGACATAGCCCCTTCTCTCCGGTTCGGGCGGGGTAATCGGTGGAACCGGGGAAAAGGTTCCACGGAGAGGTGCTGGTGGCATGGGGAGTGCTGAGATAGCCGGAGTAGGTGGTGCCGACGCCTTTCGAACCCTTATACCAGTAGGAAGAGGATGCCAAATTGTGATCGGTTCCTGGCCCGAATAGGGTGGTATTATCATGGCAATAGTTGCAAAGGGCATTCGATTCGGCCGGCGCGGCACCGGTCTGGCTTCCCATCGTCCGATTCAGCATGTGATGGATAACGCCGTCACTCTGCTCAGCCGGCGTCACCAGAGCCGATACGTTGGGGTTGAAGCCATGGCTGCTATGGCAGGTCAAGCACGAGCCGCGGTCATAGAGGCGAGCGGCGCCGGGTGGGATTCCAGGGGTGGCTAAGTTGGCATTGAGAACGTTGGCGATATTGCCATAGCTGTTTCCGGCGACCCACTGGGCGCCGCTGGATAGTGAGCCGTGTTTTGAAGCGGCATAAGCGGCACTGCGCTGCGTATCGGCCCAGCCATCATACCAGGGCAGGTTAAACGAGGTGGAATTGGCGCGGTCGTGACAGCTCGCACAGAGCCGATTCTCCGGCGCTTGAAACACCAACGGCGAATTGGGAGGATGCGATACGCCATTAAGGCTGCCGTGCTGATCATGGCACTGAATGCATTGGCCGGCACCGAATTGGGTGGGGTTGATGGTATATCCGCCGACCGGCGTGTTGGGAGGCCGCAACGCGCCGGTCGTGCCGTCATGGTTCACATCTCTACCACCGTGCTCCGTTTTGTCAAAAGGATAGGTGGGTTGCGCCAGCAAGCGGCCGGGTGACGTGGCCAAGCATAACCCCACGACGGCCGCCAGAACTGCACCCCGCCAGCAAACCGCTGCCAATCCCGAGCCAAGCATTGCCGGTTCACACTTTCAGCCATACCTTTGCCTCTCCCATCAACGAGTTAGCGTGCCAGATCGTCATCGCGTTACCGACCGGCGCGACATATAACAGGTTTTGGTGCGGCAATGGAGCCGGGTAGGCGGACCAGAAAGAAGAAATCGGTTTTGCTTTTCCGCCCGCAATTTGTAGGCTCCATATCCGTGGCACTCCATCGTTCGCGGCGGTAAACAGCAGCTTTTCGCCAGCGATACATAAAGGTGGAGAGGTATTGGCATAAAACAGGTCGTAGTCCGAACGAATACGGCGTTCATATAGAGTGCGCTGATGGCCATTCATTGAAACGCAGCGCAACTCCCAAAATCCTTCGGTGCCGGGCCGCGATCGCAGCAGGGCGATCACCGAGCAGCGGCTGGCCGAAGCCCAAGTGATACTCTGGACGTAATCTCCGGCACGGATACCCAGCGCAGCCAGTGGATGAGCGGAGGACCCATTGCTTCTGGCTATCCAAAGGTGATCGCGCCGGACAAACAAAATTTTCTTGCCCTGTTGTCCCCACACTGCCAGCGTATCGCCGGGGGTGTTCTGAGGCAGCGAAGGGAAGAGGGGACGGGCAATTCCACTCGATAAAGGATAGACCATAATACTTTTTCGCCCTTGAAAGAAACCGGAGTAGAGAATGCGGCTACTATCGGGCGACCAGGAAATAATCGGTGAGTTGAGGTAGATATTCAGTTTTTGGGAGGAGAGCTTTGGCTTGAATTTCCACAAAACGGTCGTACTGTGAGAGAACTCCAGCAGATTGCGACCATCCGGAGACCAGATCAGTCGGGTGTCCAGATCGGCCGATCCGATCGGCTTGGGATGACCTCCGTTGCTATCCCTAATCCATACCTCGCAGCGATGATTGATGGTGCTGAGATAGGCGATGTGACGCCCATCCGGTGAGGCGGCCGGTTCCCAGTTTGCCGGAAAGCTGGGGGTGAGGCGGCGAATATCCTCACCGCTGGTGCGGGCGATCCATACCTCACTGGCACAACTGGAGCGTGTATTCTGCCCCTCAAACAACACCCACTTCCCATCGGGTGAAAATTGGGGGTAGCGGGCGTAAAGGTGATCATCTCCGATGACTTGGGTAATGGTGCCGGTCGGTAATATGAGGCAAATCCGCTCACCCGTTTTGCGCTGTACCGCCTCGGCCAGCATTTTTCCATCCGGTGACCAGGCGATTCCATCGCTGGTAACCGGCGTTTTGGCTACCATTTGGGTTGTGCCGGAGGCTACATCACATAGCGCAAGCAAGTAACCGTTTGGCGGAATTGCAGCGCAAAACGCAAGCTCTTTGCTATTTGGAGACCAGGCCGGTCTCGACGATCCGAGCTGTTTGACACGAGCGATCTTGCCGGTAACCCGGTTGTAAATCCAAAGCTCCGACAGCCAGCCGATGTGAGGATCCTCCGAATCGAACGCTATCTGCCGGCCATCCGGTGACCAAGAGAGGTGCCGAGCGTAGCCGTGAGCGGCAATGCAATGCCGGTGTGCGCCGTTGAAATCGGCAAGCCACACTTCCCTCCACTCCGCCTTGGGCAGGAGGTAGGCGATCAACTTTCCATTCCGTGAGATGGCCACCGATTGTGCATTGTGCGGAAGCCAAGGCCAGGCATCCCGCCAGCGCCGATCAGCCAAGGAAATGGCATACCATCCGAAACGGCCGTTGTGCCATGCTTCTGCATCCACGAATCGGCCGTCGGATGACCAGCCGAAATCCCGCACCCCATCTATCGTAAGCTGCTGCGGGTTACGACCGTCCGCCTTCATCACCCATAAATTTACCGGCTCACCGATCTGCTGTGAAAAAAAGGCAATGTAGCGGCCGTTGGGTGACCACTGCCCTCCCCAGCCTCCATTTGGCTTTAATGGGGTTGAGGCCGTTGCCGCTTCACCGGCTGCCAGCCCAACCGCAATCAGCATTCCAACCCAGAAGCGGGTGACCGTGTATGAACCGCCGCCACTCTTCCGCCATAAATTTTTCAAAATCGCAAACTTCATCGCGTACACTGATTTAAAATTCCACCCTATTGGACGTGGCACTGCCGGCATAGCGAACTTAACCCTACCGCTACCCCGTCCGCGTCACCCTCTTCGGTAAAGGGACCGTTGCCGGACAAATAGATCAATCCGAAGGGGTTTTGATTTCCATGCGCCCGATGGCAGGTAATACAGGTCGGTGTCAGCTTGTCGCTGCTAGAAGCGCTGCTCCAGGGCTGTCCCTCGATACCCCACTGACCCGTAGCACTCATCACCTTCACTCGGTAGTTATGGCTGGCGAATAACGAAAGACTGGAGTGCCCGCCGCCAACCGCTCCAATACTGGCGTCAGCGGTCGGGTGGCGCAGCCAGTTCACGCCACCGGAACCACCCATATTGGAGTCGCCGGCCTGACCGTGAAAATCGGTGTGGCATCCCCGGCAAAACTGCGCCATCCCCGAATCATGAACATTCGGCTCGTTAAAATCCACGTTATCCTGGCTGTAGTCGGTGCTGATGTCGGTTGGTGACCAGCTTCGCACAAAAACATTCTTGGTTAGGTCGTTGGTGCCGACCGCGTAAGTGACGCCATACAAGTTTAAATAGTAAGAATTGCCATGTGGTTGATGGCAATTCGTGCAGTTCAATCCCTCCGAAAAATTCTGGGTACCCCCCGGCGGCACACCGGTATAGCCCAAGCTATGCCCTTTCCACTCCTCGTAGGGCGCATTGCCGGTCGGCAATGCGCCAGCCTCTCGAACGTAATTGCCGGTATTGGGGCCGTATACGTCGGGGGCAAAGGTCTGGCCGTCATGACAGCTCAAACAGAGGTCATTCACTTGATTTCTCAAGAGGAAAGGATAGGGGCCGAACCCGCCCAGTGGGGCGCTATTGATCGAAGGGGAGTTTGAAAAAGGGGCGCCGCTGTAATCGTGTTGCTGGCTGTAGTGCATCGTATGGCATTGTGAGCATACGAGGCTAGTTCCATAATGATACTGACCTGCCATTGCAGGAGAAGCATCCAACAACGCTAGAGTCAACCAGATTCCGAATATTGTGACGCGGGCACTTTTCATCATGTCCTCTCACCCATCTATCCTTTCGAGTCGTCCGGTTCAGCTAGATCAAAGCTCATCCCAACCGCTGCCTTCCGATAAGCATTGGGTATTGGGGCGCCAATAAAGCAAGCGCCCCTCACCATAATGGGCAGGATAAACCTTACTTACTGCACGTGACACTGCTCGCACAGCGACTTCATACCCAGGCTGACACCGGCGGTATCGCCCTCTTCGGTAATGGGGCCGGTACCCGATAGATAGACCAGTCCAAACGGGTTCTGGTTGCCATGCGCTTTGTGACAGGTGATACAGGTCGGAGCCAAGTCGTCACTGGCGGTGGCGCTGGTCCAGGCCTGACCTTGAGTTCCCCAATCACCGGTGGCGCTCATCACCTTCACTCGGTAGTTGTGACCGGTGAAGACGGCTAGGCTGGAGGTGCCGCCGGCGGTTGAGCCGCCGATGTAGGCATCGGCGGTTGGGTGCCGTAGCCATTCGGTATCACCGGCGCCGCCCATGTTGGCATCTCCTTGCTTGCCGTGAAAATCGGTGTGGCATCCCTTGCACCACTCGCCAATGCCGGAATCATGAAGATTCGGTTCGTTGAAATCCACGTTGCTAACATCGTAATTGGTACTGATGTCACCCAGCGTCCAGCTTCTCAGGAAGACATCCTTGGTGGTGTCGTTCGTTCCTAGCGCATACGAGACGTCCAGGCCGTTCTTGGCCGCCAGGTTGCGGTAGGCATTGGTAACCGAGTTACCCGCTACATCTTTTGTGTTGTAACCGGCGTAGCCGTGAGGCTGATGGCAATCCACGCACGCGAGGCCGTTCGCATCGCTGAACGTTCCGCCCGGGGCGGTTGAGGTGGAGCCCAGCGTGTGGCCTTTCCAATCCTCGTAGGGGGCGGTGCCGGTGGTTAACGCCCCCGCTTCCCGGACATCGGTGCCGGTATTCGCCCCCACCACATCAGGCGCAAAAGTCTGTCCGTCATGACAGGATTTGCAAAGATCGTTGGGCGTGTATTTCAGCAGGTCCGGGAATGGGCCTCCGGTGCCCAACGGTGGTGGTGCGCCACCCGAGTAACTGTGCTGGAGGCTGTAGTGCATCGTGTGGCAGTCGGAACAAATTAAGGTTGCCCCATGATGGTACTCTCCCGCCAATGCCGGCCGTGGTAGCGCCACCATCATCAATAGGCCGGCGATGACCGCTACTACGGTAAGACTGCATCGCTGATTCATCCGTTCGTTCCTCCTCAGCGTCAAATTAACACATCTACCGCACGGTACAGACACCCCAATCGAGTCCGTACCAGCGGATTGCCTCTATCCTATCGCAAGTTGTCACAAATAAGTATGATAAAGATCATATATTGTGAAAAAATCTACGAACTTGAAAACGAAGATATTCCTCGCAAGTGGTAACCGTTCAGATTAACGGGAATTTTGTGTGGTAACGGGAGCATCACCCCCACCCTAACCTTCCCCCTAGGAGGGGGAGGGAGATTAGATTATCCGCGAGTGAATCCCTTCCCCCTATCAGGGGGAAGGTCGGGATGGGGGTACGCCTGATAATCGGCGAAAATCGGTCAGGATGGGGGGCGTCGGCTGTCCTTCAAGGCTTGACCCTATCTTTTTAACACCTCTTATGGGGAAAATCAGGACGGTGGTGAAATCCATCGCGCTC
>JAMCWF010000035.1:14581-50898 GCA_023481295.1 Armatimonadota bacterium
TAATTATCTGTAATTGTCGCAACCTAATCAACCTGCGGTCACCGTACCACACTGGCGCTGGGCTTGAAAGTATTCAAGTTAGTGGTATTCTGCTTAATATACTACCCACATAAAATAGCGAGGAGCCATAAAATCCCGTTAATCTGAATTCTTACGGCATTCTTATAGGTTTATCAGACGGGCTTTTATATGGTATAATAGGTACAATGGGTTGTTGGCATCTCTCACCTTTGAGTGGTACGACGTCGGATCACGTGGGAATTGCTGAGCGGCCCATTTAAGAGGGAGGTTACAAAGCTTAAATTATGAAAAAGAGCAAAATTGGAGTGGGATGGGCAGCCGTTTTGCTGACCCTCGCACTCCTTGTCGGCGCAACACTTGCCATCCAGGCTCAGCCCGGATCGCCCTCGCACTGGCGGGCGCACCGTCCCCTGATTGTTCGCGGGATGCTTATTGGTCCGCCTCGCAGAGGTGCACCATTCGTTAAATTCAAGATTAACTCCTCTAAACCCTCTAAAGGGAAGGGGGGCGGCGGATCATCAACCGTGGTCTACTACGGCCCTCAATCCATATGGTCCGCTTATTACTATCCATTCACGCCCACGGCACCACCGAACTCAGAAGATGATGGCTCTGGCCAGACCATTGCGATCGTGGATGCATATTCCGATCCTTCCATCACTAAAGACCTATCTGCCTTTGACTCTCAATTCGGTCTGCCGGCTCCCCCGTCATTTACGATTGAACAGCCGGAGGGAGAACCGAGTAACAACAGCGGTTGGGCGCTTGAGCAATCGCTGGACGTCGAGTGGGCCCACGCGATGGCGCCCGGCGCTAACATCGTACTGGTTGAGGCGGTATCCCCTTCATTATCATATCTTTTAAACGCGGTGCAATATGCAGCGACCTACCCCGGTGCTGAGGTTGTTTCGATGAGCTGGGGCGGCAGCGAATTTCCAGACGAAAGCTCCTACGATTCCTCCTTTAGTAGTTCCAGCGTGACTTTTGTCGCTGCGTCCGGCGATTCACACAGTGTTTATTGGCCTGCCGCTTCGCCCGACGTGATCGGTGTGGGCGGCACGACACTGGAGATGAAGAGAACAACCATCAGCGAAACGGCCTGGTCTGACAGCGGGGGCGGCATTAGCGCGTACGAGAGTGAACCGGGCTACCAATTAAATTTCGTTAGTAGTGGGGACGGAACACGGCTGGGCGAAACGGGGAATATGCGCGGTGTTCCAGATGTGAGCTATGATGCAAACCCGAATACCGGTTTGCTGGTATTCTATAATCGTACTTGGTACGTAGTAGGCGGCACCAGTTGCGGCGCGCCCCAGTGGTCGGCGATTGTTGCGCTCGTTAACCAAGCTAACCAGAAGATATCACCACTCGGGGGAGGGGCGGGATCAGACCTGTATTCCGCCGCGACCTCGAATTACAACGCATATTTCAGAGATATCACGAACTCAGGTTTCGGTTATGATTTTTACACCGGGTTGGGAAGCCCCGATGTTAATGAATTAATTTCCGATCTGTAAACTATTGATGCCCGGATATCGCAAGAATCCGGAGGAGTTTATTCCGGGTCAGAGCCGACCCGATCGTACCATCGTTCTGATCGCTATCCGCGGTATGCTTACCTTGAAACAAGGTAGGCATACCGAAACTATCATAGAGCGCTTCAAATGAGAGGTTGCATCTTCAGGATCGTGATCGCCGCGGTTTACCTATTACTCACCGCATCGGGTGAGCTTTCGGCTGCTCCCATTCCAGGCTCCACCACCTTTTCCCAGCTCTACAGCCCCCGCCTCAATGACACTCATATGGTGAACTCGCTGTGGATTGAGACCCCGAAAGACCGGCAGTTTACCACCCGGCGTACCGTCACCATCGCTGATATCAAAGGTCCGGGAGTGATCACGATGATCCACTTCGCTATGCCGGCCACCCTGCATCTGGGCCGAGAGGTGGTGCTTAGGATCTATTGGGACAATGAAAAGCATCCCAGCGTCGAAGCCCCCTTGGTGGACTTTTTCTGTGACCCGAACGGACAGTTAGACCGAGTGAACACCATTTTCCTGAATAAAAATCGAGGCTGGAACTGTTATTTTCCGATGCCGTTTCGTCGCCGAGCGCTCATTACCTTGACCAACGATGCGCCTGACCCGGTTGGGCAAGGGCTCTGGCAGCTCTCACCTTGCTACGCTTATGTGATCTGGCATAATGCACCCAATCTTCCCAAAGACGTGCTCTATTTTTGCGCTCATTGGCGACAGCAGACATTGTTGCTCGGTAAACAAGATTATATTGCATTGCATGCGGCCGGCGCCGGGCGCTTTATCGGTTGGAACGTAACGGTTCGCGGCGTTGCACCGGGGGATATGGGCTATCCGGTGGATGAAAACGAAAAGTTTTACGTGGATGGTGCGCGGAACCCCACCATTCAGTTTATGGGACTGGAGGATTCATTCGGATTTTCCTGGGGATTTCCGGAAAAGGCGAGCCGGTTCTTATACACAGGCTGGCATCCTTATTACCAAGGCGCCTCCGCCTATCGTTTTTTCGTGAACGACGCCATCACCTTTCATAAAAGCCTGAAGGTGGCAATCGGTTTTGGGCCGCGTGATGACCCCTCGTTCCGCCGTATATTCAGCCGCTCGGATCACGTCTTGCAGTTCAGTAGCTGCTGTTACTGGTATCAGACCGAGCCTCACTTGCCCTGGGGTAAATTCCCCTTGCTCGCCGAACGCCGGCCGGCTCGGGATTTAGCCCAGCAAGCCCAGTGGGAAAAGAAGGCGAAAAAGTATCGCGATAAACATGAAACGCTGGTGGTGAACTGCGGAGCCCCCAATGATATGATCGAATTTGCGGATAACGGCTGGAGCTGCATGTTATCTCATGGATACAGCTACAATGGCTTCCAGCGCGAGGTGACCCACTGCTGGGCCGACTATCATAACCTAAAGGTGACGATAGCCTGCCCCAAAAACGTGCAGGGCGTGCTCAGGCTCTACCTGCTGGACGGCGACCGGTTTATGGGCGGCCGGAAGGAGCGGATTTGGGTGGACGGCCGCGATATCGGTGACTTCAGTAACTTTTATGAGGGTCGATGGGTGGAAATCCCCATTACACCGGCGGAAACGACGCGCGGGAGAATCTACATCCGCGCACAAAACTTGATTCCCGGCAACAATGCGGTCATCTCCTCCATCATCTTTCAAGCTCAAGGCCGATAGGCCGGTAGTAACGATGTGGTCGCTGACCAGCCGATGAAGGCCCGACAGCACGATGCGGGGTGATATTAACCCATGTTTGGGCTTCATTACGATATCGTAACCCGGTAACGTTTCGGTCTTACTGGAATATCAGTCAAAGAATCTTAAAAGAATTTTCAAGAATGGCCATCGAATAACATCTAGCGGCTGCCCAATATCCAGGCTGATCGGTAGCCGTCATCTTCGTATTAAGAATAACCGTCCTTCCGCCGATCCCAACGAAATTTGCAATCCGGCCATAGCTGGACTGTCGTCCACTACCGATGTCTCCTTACCGTTTGTGGGATCAACTTCAACGACGTTTTCAATATCTGTCGCGAATTTCACGGTCGGCCAAGCGGTGTAAGTATAGCTGTAGTTATTCAATAACACCGCGGTTCGCCCATCAGCGTGTTTAAATACGCCGACCAGGTAATCGCCGGGAGTCAACTGGATCGGCGCTCCGTTCAATATCTTCGCAGGGTCGGATCCTCGTGGCACACGATAGACCGCTTCACTGGCCAATTGCATCAAAGTAGGTCCCCAATGTTTTAGTTTATTATTGATTCGGCGTGCCTGATTGTAATGATGCGTGGGACGCCCATCCTGAGCGATGATAGCACCGCCTTTCTGAAAGCCCGTTGGCGTCCAATAGCAAAAATAGAGGACCCCTTTAGCTCCGTATGCCAGCGAGGTGCTTATCTGCCAGCGTAATTGGGCTTCGGTGGGATCGTAGTGCTGATCGAACGGCATGTCGTTGAAAAAGTTCCAGAATGGGATGTTTTGGGCGAGCGCATATTTACGTAAAACGGCCAAATTGTCGCAATAGGCGTCCCGCGTGTCTTGGTTGGGCTGCATCATCGGATAATGGTCCATACAGAGCACGTCCGGATTTACCTCACTCACAAACCGACTGACGTACTCCTCATACGTCGGCTCACCCAATTGCCCCTCGTTCGCATAGGTGGGAAACAGGTTGATGAATCCCAGCTTGCCCGGTCGTTTTTCCCGCAGATGATCAACCATAAACCGCAGAGACGGAAAAATCGATGAGTTCGGCTCGTCATGCAGCATATATCCCCAACAGGCGGGATGATTGGGGAATCGGTCTGCCTGCATAATTTCATCAATTTTCGATGAGCCATACGCGGCGCCGTCTTCATAGCCCGGCAGATACACCAGCGCCTTGAGCCCGTGCTTTTGGCACAGATCCAATTGGCGCCGGTCCGTTTCCGGCGTATTCGCCCCGAATCCGCCCATCACCACCGTAAAGTTCGCCGCCGCGATTTGAGCGTAGTGTTCGTCCATGTGCGCATCAGCCGGTGGATCTGCCCAAAAACTGATACAGAAGCGATCTTGCTTGAATCGCGCCGGATTTATAGCGATCGGCGCAAATCCGGCGCCGTATGAAGCCTTCTCCGTCATCGTGGATGCAACCGCAGCCAACGATGACACGATGAACTCCCTCCGCCCGATCGATCTCTTTTTCAATATCATCATCCTTTTATTTTTTATTTCTCACCAACCCGAGCATACCGCACCAACAGGCTGCCCGGCGCCTCGGAAATTACGATTACCATTTCCATCAATTGCTTTCCACTGAGCCGTTGACGTGAGGCTTCCTCATAGGTGGAGCTCAGGCTCACCTCATATTGCGCATTCTCAATGATGGACTTCAATCCGATCTCCATGGTCGAAAACGGGCTGCGATGACGGCGAAAGAACAGCGCGAAACCCGCTTCCATATCGCGCCGGTGAAACTGATAGGCACACCAGTCGTGGTAAGACACGGTGAGTGGCAACAGCAGGTGGAAATCTCCCAGGAAGAAGGGCCGAATGCTCCGCCATTCCGCGATGGCCGCCCGGGCGTCTTCCAGCGGGAAGTCGTCATCGAGCATCGTTTTGCCTTTGGCCAGCACCTCGGTGTGGCTTACGATGGTGGAAACATCGTCGGGAGGAAAATCCGCATGCCCTATATGAAAGCCGAAGTTGAATCCGCCGATAATTCCACTCCGTACCCTGTAGGGCGTGAAGTTCCAAACACCGCCACCGAACAGTGGAACCCACCTCGCCAGCCCCGCGTTGATGCATTGATTGCCCACGTCCAGTCCTCCTCCGAACGGCAGCCCAACCACATCGTGGAAATCGCTCGGCCACAGCGGCAATGAGCGCGAGAGGGTTTCGAGGTCAATTCGCCTGCCGCCGCTGGCGCAGTTGTCTATCCATACTGCCGGATGGCGACGGCGAATCTCATCCCAGAAGTCGTAAAGCCCCTCTACATAGCGAATCTCGGTTATACCGATCCGGTCCTCCTCGTCGGCCGCCTGCCAGTAAGGCAGCGGGTCGAAATTGAAATCCTGTCGGTAGACATCCACTCCATTTTCAACGATAAGATTGGATATAAGATCGGTGAGGTACTTCCGCGCCTCGAGCAAGCCGAGGTTATATAGCAGATTGGTGGCATCCTGATCACAGCCAATCAGGTATTCCGGATGCTCCCGGTGCAACTTCGAATTGGGCCGCACCCGCTCCGGCTCGAACCACAGCACGAATTTCATACCCGCCTTATGAACGGCGTCACTGATCGGCTTTAAACCGTGAGGAAACCTTTCCCGGTTGATGACCCAGGAGCCGACCGCTTCCCACCACTGCTGCGACTGTTCACCATACCAGCAGGCGTCAATCCAGTACGCGTCGGCGCCGACTGCCGCCACCTTCGGCAGCGCCTTCATTTCAAATTGTTCCGACGCCTGTCCGGTCAGATAAAAGTAGGCCTGCAGACACTGCGCGGTCGGCGGAGTGACGAGTTGACCATTTATGCGTGGAAGATAGTGCGACAGCAGTATCCGGCGCATCTGGTTGTTTCCAATCTCAGCATCGTTTCCTTCCCAAGAGACCAGCAGGATTCGCGGCGTGCGGATCTTCTCACCCGGATGCAATCTCAGGCGCGTGCGCTCCATCCCCGCCGCGACCCGCAGAGAGCCGCTCTCCCTCTCGAATATCGCCTGCCACTGCCCTGACCATCCGACGGCAAGAACCAGCCCGCAATCCTTCCGCTGCAGATTCATGAATGGAAAGACGCCGTTGGACGATCGGCCTCCGAAGGGTTTCAGCGATTGCCGAACGTGGGGGGAGAGCTCCACCGTTTGCGGAAGGAAGTCATCCATTCGGCAGGAGCTGCCGTTGGCGTAGTGAAGCCGCAATCGCTCCTGATCCGCGATCGGAACCGAAATATCCAAAGCCAGGATGTCCTCAATGAGGGGCGTATCCATCGCGCCGGTGTTTTCAATTTCTGCCACCCAATCTATGGCGGAAAAGTCATTAAACCTTTGAGTATGCACAGTGACTTTCAGGCCGGTTGCGGGGTCTTTTGTACTCCGGTGGGTCAGCTCTCCGCCAGCATTGGTTTCGGTGGAAATCACGGCCGGCCACCCGACGAGCATATCTCCGGCATCTTTTCCACCATAGCGAAACGAAATTTGCGGGATTTCGGATTTTTCCAGAAAACGCATTGACCTCCCTTTCTCGGTATTTGACTAGATCTATTTCAGCGGTTGCTAACCTTCAGCCTGCCGCCTATACGACGCTTGATAGTCGGTCTTTCGTCACTCGGATGAAATTCAGCGGCTGCGATCGGCGAACCCATCAAACGAGTTTATATTCGCTTCCGTCGGTATTTAACCGAAATCCGGTCGATTTCCTCCAGGGAAACGGATCACCCGTCTGGGAAATCGTCCTCGTATTGACATTGTAGAAATCCACACGAAATGCATTCGTTGCCTTGACAATTCAGACCGCTCGTGCGATAATAACAGACGCTGAGCCGTTCTATCCGAGTGTCTTGCAACGTTGTTTTATTGCAATAATGGCTGTGAACCCACATTTGGATCGCGAGGAGAACTGGCAATGAAGCAACCACCTAGAGGTTTGATCCTCAGCCGGGCATTGCTGGAGTTAATTCAAGCCAGCCTGGATAGGCGAACCACCAACCACCGTGACCTCGCAGCGCAACTCTGCAAGTCATCGGAGACGGTGCGCACCGAGTTTGCTCAGATCAGGGAAAAGCTAGGCGCCAAAACCCTCTTTGAGGCGATATTGATCGCAGTCCAAAAAGGTTGGGTGAAGCCGCCCCCCCCGCAGGATGATGGATCTTGAACCCTGCCGATTTACGAAAAAATACCTCAATTGAGGTATTCACAAGCCAATCGGACATATCGTAGAATATCGCTGATGGTTCGGTAATATGATCAATAATCAGTTACCGGACTAAATCCGGAGAAAGTAAGCGTCGGAATGGAAAGTTTAAACCCATCACAAACGCAGGAATGCTTTACCCCATTCGTGATGCTCTGGGCAAAAAGCGTGCCGGCGGGATCGTTTTACGGGCCCCAGGCTCAGTTTTCGGAGGCGAGCGGCGGATTTCGCATCGATCCGGAAGATACGGACGCCGAAAATAGCAATGAAAACACACATCACATTGAGTCGAGCATTTCGTACACTTGGTGATATGGAAAAAAACATAGCGAATTCCATATCATTGTGACAGGTAGGGAATGCTCACGATTGAAGAAACTATCTCCATCTTGCCGTAAAATATCCTCTATGGCAAGATGGAGACGAAGGAATTGATTTATGAACCGAATAAAAAAGAGGATCTTATTTTCAATCCTTGTTTGCTGTTTTCTAGGAGGCATTATTTATCTTACAGGATGGGTTGGAGGGAGATTCGGTGGTTCAGTCAATGGATTCCCGCAACAACTCGTCCCTAGAGTACTACACCTAACACCGCAGACAGTGCAGGTATGCCAGCAGCTCAATGCCTTTATTGGTGTTAGACCAGGTGTAGGACCACAGAAGACACATTATAACCGTCCGGAATTCGACAAACTTCTTTCATATATCTACTACCCCGACAAGTCACCTGGCGATTGGATGGTAAATGGTACAGGGGTAGGCACATTATATTTTGTACATCTTCCGAAGAATGATCCTGCTTTAAGGCAGTATGAGAGGGCGTGGATGGTAAAAGTTGTAAACGATTTCATAGAACACCCTCTGCCGGTGATTCGGTGGGAAGCCGCACACATTGTGGATGTTCAACATTTGAAGAGGGCAGTTCCGGCATTGCAATCTGCGCTGAAAGTTGAGAAGAACCCTGTCGTAGCCAAAGAGATACGGGCCGCGATTAAGGCATGTAATAAATAGGTGCAACCGCATGAAAAAGCCGTATGTTTTTATTATTTCACAATTTTTCGAGCCAAACGTTGATGCGGTGATCTCCAGATTAAACCAACGCGGTGTGTCATATTTTCGATTAAACACCGAGACAATTCCACTAATTACGACTATAAGTCTTTATGAAGGCGCCGAGGAATTATACACGATAATTTCATGTGATGGCAAGCAGGTTGACACGCGCTGCATTACATCGGTATGGCGACGCCGAAATGGAGAGTTCGTTTACCCGAACGTTTCATGCGCACAGGAACGTGGGTTTATCAGGCACGAATCCGCCAGCATGCTTCACGGTGCTTTTGAAAGTATGCGTTGTTCATGGGTTAATCATTTTATGAGTGATTACCGAGCAAATGTAAAACCTTATCAATATGAGATAGCAAAGCAGGTTGGACTGACGGTTTCGCGAACACTAATCACCAATGATCCCGATGCGGTTAAAGAATTCGCAAGATCTTTGCCAGTGCCAGTGTTGTTTAAACCTGTTATTGGGTTAACGACCGGCGGGCCACCCAATTTTTCGGCTGAAATCCAAGCCACGTATGATGGTAAATTCAATATCCCACCTGCTATACCGGAATCCCGTGGCTCGGAAGTTAGGGCATTATTCTCTCAAGTCTTAGACGATGATAAAATTAAACACCTTAATACTATCGCTGGTTGCCCAGCAATATTCCAAGAATATATAAAAAAGCGTGTCGAAATACGAATTACAATTATTGGTAACGATATGTTCCCAGTAGAAATACATTCTCAGGATCGTGAAGATACTAAAGTTGATTTTCGTGCGCAAACTCTGCTAGAAACCTCTCAATTTCTTCACCATGAGGTCCATAAGTTGCCTGATGATATCAGTGCTAAACTTATGAAATTGATGAAAGAATTAAACCTTGTTTTTGGATGCGTAGATATGATATTAACACCGAATGGTGAATATGTTTTTTTAGAAGTAAATACGGCCGGTCAATGGGGATGGATTGAGCACTTAACCGGATTAAAGATCACCGATGCGTTAACTGATTTGCTCATCCGAGGATCAATAGATTCAGAATATAACGTATGACATCCTTTGCGTAAGATAAGCCAATATGAAAGAATCCAATAATAAAATTTTTGAGTCTAAGCAATTAGATCCAGTTGAAGGAAATAATGTCAAAAATAATGTTACGGTGAAAGCACCCGACAAGGCAGAAAGGGCTGCCGATCTTATCGTCTGTACCGGCATTTTAGCTTACGCTGTATTCTACGGGTTTCTATCAGTAAGACGGGTAATCCGATTAGAAGCCGGCGCCTTCGATCTCGGAATTTATGACCAAGCAATCTGGCAAATAGCCCATTTTCAGCATCTATTCAGCACCGTGCGGGGGATGAACCTTTTCGGCGATCATTTCACTCCAATTCTATTTCTATTGGCTCCATTGTACTGGTTCTTCCCGGAGCCGCAGGGGTTGGTCGTTTTTCAAGCCATCGCGCTAGCCCTTGGTGCATGGCCGATATACCGAATTGCCCGGCGGCATTCTGTATCTCCTTTCCTGGCTACCGGACTTGCTCTATCTTACTTGATGGCGCCGGCCCTTGCCTATCCTCCCCTCTTCGACTTTCATCCGAACGTGCTCGCCGCACCCTTGTTGTTATTTGCAATCGATTCGGTGGAACGTGAAAACTACCGAATATTTGTAGTTTGGATAACGCTGGCTTTGCTATGTCGCCAAGACATTGCTTTAAGTGTGGCGGTGCTTGGGTTGGCTATCATCCTAAGAACCTTCTCGATTCGAGGAAATAATCATTATCATGATGAACCCGATCTCATAAACGATCAACGAGTGGCAAGACGCCGACGCGCTCGATTCATAGCGGGTATCTTAACGATGCTGGCCGGTATTTTATGGTTAATGGGCAGTATGTATATGATTACCCTGGTATCCGGTCATGTGACAGGTTATGTTGCTCTCTATAGTCATTTCGGTCGTACACCGCTTCAGATCATTGAAAACGTTACACTGCATCCAATCCGAACGATTTCCTATGTTTCCAATCCTGCAACGGCTGATTTTATATTACAACTTATTCTACCAACCGCTGGTCTTTGTCTTTTGTGCCCAGAAATATTAATGGTGACGCTTCCAGAACTTGCAATGGATATTCTTAGTGACCGCTGGATTATGCAGACGATTCGCGCTCAATATACCCCGGCAATTCTTCCATTTGTTTATGCAGCGGCCGCCGTTGGTTTAGGACGTTTGATGGCGGCGCTACACCGTTTTGAACTGGTTCCACAAATAACCGAGTCATTGGCGGGCCTGATTTTTGTTCTGTTAGTAGGTTTCTGTTTTTGGAGTTACGGCCCCAGGGACATCTTTCATGAAATTTGGTCCGGTTATTTGACTGAAACCGTGTTGCAAGAGCGGGAAGCATTACTGTCCAAAATACCGGCAGCGGCTTCAGTATCCGCTGGTTGGGACTTTGTGGTCCCGCTCGATCATCGGAATCAAATCTATATGTTTCCAAATCCATTCATTAAGGCTTGGTATGGACCCGGAACCGCAGTTATCCGACAAGAGGATTTGAACTATCACCCCCCGCTACCGACAAAATTAAAACCCTTGTTGGCAAAGCACCCAATAGATTATATCGTAGCAACCGACTCAGGCCAGTATAAATCGTTGCTTAAAGCAGCAGTTAAATATGGTTTATATAAGATCGTATCTAGAAAAGGCAAGATGATTATACTGAAACGATCCAATCAATGATCGAAGGGGGCATCAGATACGTCTGTTATCAATCATAGGGTATAAAGTTATGGGGCACTAGAGTTCTCCTCCCCGCCATCTTATGTTGCTATTATCCCTTATAATCTCAATTTATCTCAATGCTTTTTATTATAGGTTTTTCGGACAGGCTCCTCGCCTCCATTTTCGTCCCAATTAATGGTAGAGCGCATCGTGCCATTCCGGGTGACATAGATATCGGCAATATCCTGTTGAACCTACTCAGCGTCACCGGAAAATGAGTTGCCGATCCAAGAGCTGATGGACCAACCAGGATACTTGCGGGCATACGATTGGAGCGTGTAATATGCCGGCACCGGTTTGCCGTCCTGGGTGAGGCTCATACCGTCGTGACCCATACCGATCGTATACCAGAAGACACGCCGCATGACGCCCGATCGCCGCGCTCTCTCGAGGACCTGTCTCAGGTAATTTGACTGCTTCGCGGGCGAAACCTGGCAGGAGGGATTTTGGTTGGTTGAGTTGATGTTCCAGCCGAACTCGGTCACCCAGATCGGCTTGTCAGCCTGATCGTGAGCGGCCATCACGTCGTGAATCGTGCGCCAAACCTGATCGAAGGAGGGATTTGGGTGATCGGACGATGGGCTTTGCCAGCAAGGGTAATAATGAAAGTTGGCAAAATCGAAATCGTTGCCATAGCCATGGTTGTAGATCCATTCGTAAAAGCTACGGAAATGACCCAGGTCGAGCCACCACATGCCTTGAAAGCCAACGAGCGCAGCCGGATTCGCAGCACGGATGGCCCTTGCGGCCGCCGCCAGCACCGGGCCGTAGTATTTGGGCTGCCGGCATGGGAGTGAGTTTTCCCAGTATCCGCCCCAGTAGTTGTCGTACTCCTCATTTCCAACCTCGAAAGCGTCAATCTTGCCATGCCCATGCTTGCCGTCATAGCGGGTGGCGACGGCACCGGCGTAAGCCGCCATCTGCTGCGGACCGGCGAAGAGGCGTTTGCCATCACACACCTGGGTCTTCGCCCAGTTCGGCGCGTCTTGTAGCGGAAAACTAACCTTCAACCCCGCCTGATTGGCGATCTGGACGACTTTGTCGAGTTCGGTCCAGTGAAAATGGCCTCTCTCCGGCTCGATGGTCTGCCAGTCCCGCTGGTAGCGAATCCAGCCGACGCCGGCCGCTTTGATCTGCTGCACCGTCTTTGACGTCAGCCCCCAGACCGAAAAGCCATAGGGATTGCCGACCCCGGCCGCCGCCCGACCCCTCTCCGCCCTGGCATCTCCAACCCAGTTGGGCGCCAAAAAGAGGACAGCCGCAAGGCACAAAATCACCTTCTTGATGTCAATCCTTCCAACCATGATCGCCACCGTTTCATACCAAAAACGCATCAGTATCGTCCGGTACTATTCGTAAACTCGTTGCCTTACGCAAAGGCGCAGTACACACGGTCATACCAAGACATTGCATGTAGCTACAATCGTTTGAAAGCCATTGTTTTCAATAAGTCTGCAAGATCGCGCCTTTAGGCAGTTTCAGGTCGAAAGTTTTTGAAGGGATCGGTTGATTGATCTGATCGCTCACGACCCATTCGCGTATGATGGAGCGCTGACTGACTGTTTGAGTAAGATAATGATGATTCTTTTGTGGAATGAGCACTTTTACGGGAGCAGGGGGAAGCTTAAGCGATATTTTCATCAACAGATGGGTTTGCTTGTCGATCCACATTTTCAAAACGGCTCCGGCGTTTTGGTGGATCATTTTCAGCGAGCCTTTAACTACAGAGCAATCACTTCCATTCAACTTTTCACTCCCAACCAACGTTAGGGAACCGATATTGGGCGGTAAAGCACCCTCCAGGGCTAAGAGCAAGTTGTCAGGAATGGGTTCTATTACTCTCGCCTCCCCTGAAAGCAAGCCATAGAGGGCTTGTGGCGTGCTCGGCGCCGGATACCGTCTATAGAGGCTGTGCAAGCCATAATAGACGATGACCTGGCTTCCGTCGGAAGCGATAGTAGTCGAGCCGGCAATCGGATTTTGCAAAACCAATAGGAGGTGATTGGGAGGTTGCCAGATTATCCGTGATGAGTTTGCAATGATCGTTACCTTGTTCCCAGTTACGGTGTATGTTTCGGCATTGCCCACCAATTGAAGGGATTGCACGCTTCGATAGGTGGCCAGCATCTGGTTCACGATATCCTGTGCAGTCTGTCCACAGGCCATTATGGGCTGCAGCAGAGCGAAGGCAACCGCAGCGACGAGTTCGATCCGTTTTAGTCGTTCGTTCAACTCTGTGGCTCCTGAATGATTTCATGGGTGCCTGGTTTGGGGATGTATCGAAAGGCATCCGGCGGAAATGGTGGATTTGCGACCACGGCGGAGAAAGTCTCATCGGTTTTAAGGATGATTGAGCGTGACTGTGCAGCCGGAGTTCCTGAAGCAGGCGCCCACTCGAGATCGTGAGTAACTCTCAATAAGCAATAGGTCTGCTGGTCTACGTAGGCAGTGACGATCGCCTTCATCAGCCGATAGCCTTTATTTGGGAGGCCGGCCGCTTTTGCGATGGATTGCAACCAAGATGTCGAGATGTCGCTTCGGATGACCAGCGCTTTGCGCCCGTTGACTTGGGAGCTTCCAGCCAAGACTGGATGCGCGATCTCCATAGGAATGTTAGTGTTAGCCATAAATACGATCGCATCGAGGAGCTGTGGAGCGTCATGAGTGATCTTTGCGCAAACTTCCTCCAGCGTTTTCGGCGCCACCTCGCGCGTGTAGCTGTCATGGGCGCCATAGTAGTAGGCGATGGTATTTCCGTCACATTCAACCAGTATCTCACCTTCCTGGGGGTCATTGCTCTTTAAATAGACTCGATTGGGGCGTTGAAATCGGAATACCGTCGTTTGATAATATGGCACGGCCGATGCGAAGCCCAGTTGGATTTTAGCGCTGGACTGGGATTGAAAGCTGTTTAACTTATGATAAGCGGCGCTAACGCGATTCAGTATGATGCGTGGATCGCTCGTGGGAGGATAATTTTGAATCGGCATTTGGTAGCCGCTGAAGGTTATTTTGGCATCGCGAGCGGTGGTCACTTTCAAATCGGGTTTTGACTGATGGCAACCAGCCATGCTAATCAGTAGCACCGCAAGAAGCGGATAAGCCAATGCCAATCGGCACCATTTTACCGTCATAGTGGGTAAACTTCCTTCATCAATTGGTGTTGCTGCCCCCTACCGGGAATTCACAGCCCCTTATCTGGAGTATAACCGAGATTCAGTGTACCGGTCAAATTTATGAATGCTTTGTTCATCGCCCCATTTGAAATCGTACATTTCTTTGGGTCAAGATGATCGCCATTATCATTGTTGCCAATCGTTTGATCTTTCTTTATGGGACAAGCTCTGAGTCAAGTTCCCACCTACTTGTTGCACAACTCGTGCCAATAAGCGGAACAAGAAACCCTGTCAGGCAACTCGGTCACAAAACCGACGATTGTCTCGCTGAGATGGGAATTGAACCAGTACCGGTGTTAAGTGGGCAGACCAGAGCAGGGGTATGATATGGTTATTCCCGGCATTCATAGGGTGTAGCGCGATCCACATCACCATTCGGGAGAATGCGTGGGGGGCATAGGGAAATTTTCTACATTCAGGTTATTCGGACCGTTACGATGAAGGAGGCAAGCATATCGTGATATCAAGAGCGAAGCGGTTGGATCGAATCCCGCCCTATCTTTTTGGTGAGATTGCAGCCGCCAAGCGAAAAGCATTCGCCGAGGGGATGGATGTGATAGACCTTGGAATTGGGGATCCGGATCGTCCGACTCCATCGGATATCATTGAGGAGCTGGATCGGGCTGCACATGATCCGATTACCCACCGATATGACGAATCGCCGGCCGGCGAACCGGTATTTTTGCAGGCGGTGGCGGACTGGTATCGGAAGCGATTTGGGGTGGAGTTGGATCCCGGCTCGGAGGTGCTGCTATTGATCGGCTCCAAAGAGGGACTGGCGCATACCGCGTGGACTTTCATTGATCGGGGAGACATTTCGCTCGTTCCTGATCCGGCCTATACCGTATATAAGGTTGGAACGTGGCTGGCCGACGGAGAGGTCTATCCCTTGCCACTGCGAAAGGAAAACGGATTTCTGCCGGTACTGGATGAGGTGGCACCTGAAGTTGCAAATAAGGCGAAACTACTCTGGCTCAATTATCCCAATAATCCGACCGGTGCAGTGGCCAATGAAGCGTTTTATCGGCAAGCGGTGGAGTTTGCACACCGCTATCAGTTACTGATTATCAGTGATTTGGCCTACTCCGAATGTGCGTACGACGGCTATCGTCCGCCCTCCATTTTGCAGACAGAGGGCGCCAAAGAGGTTGCCATCGAGCTTCACTCGCTCTCGAAAATGTTTAATATGACCGGCTGGCGCATCGCGATGGCGGTCGGCAACGGGGAAGCGCTTTCACATTTGAATAAGCTGAAATCGAACGTGGACAGTAAGCAGTTTTCAGCCATATCACGGGCGGCTGCCTACGCCATTCGCCACGGGGATAACTCGGAGACGATCGAGCTCTACCGACATCGGCGCAATATATTGGTTGCCGGACTTAAATCGCTGGGCTGGCCGGTTGAGCCGCCGAAAGCGACCTTTTATGTCTGGACTCCCACTCCAAGTGGAGAAAGCTCCATTGCCTTCGCCAAGCGTCTGCTGGAGCGGGCTGGCGTGCTGGTAATCCCGGGAATCGGCTATGGAAACTATGGAGAGGGATATGTCCGAATGTCGCTCACCGTGCCAGGAGATCAAAACGGCGAGCGATTGACTGAGGTGGTGAAACGTTTGGAGGCCAACGTCCCTTATTGCTGATGAAATGTAAAATCGAAAGCGATGAATTGATCTACAAATGAAAACATCCGGTCATACGGTTGGGAACGTAGAGCGGGCACTGGTGGTTTGCGTAGAAAGCGATGAGGCCGTTGAACCCTATAGCATGAATGAGCTGATCTCACTGGCAACGATGGCCGGCGCGGAGGTGGTGGGAGCTCTACATCAGCACCGATCCCAGTCGGTCAGCGCGTTTTATGTGGGACGGGGCAAGGCGGAGGAAATATTTATGGTTGTAAAGGAGTTGGGTGTGGATCTGGTGATCGTGGACTGTGAGCTATCTCCAACCCAGCAGCGGAATTTGCAGGATATAACGGAGTGCCGGGTCATTGATCGAACCCAGCTCATTTTGGATATTTTTGCCCAGCGCGCTCATACTCGTGAGGGTAAACTTCAGGTCGAACTGGCGCGGAATACCTATCTACTACCGCGCATTTCAAATCTCTACACTCGGTTCGAGCGGCAGCAGGGTGGCATCGGAATCCGCGGTGGGTTCGGTGAGACGAAACTGGAAACCGACCGCCGTAAATTAAGGGATCGCATCGCTGAGCTGGGCGAGGAACTAGCCGAGGTCCGCAGCCAGCGCCGTCAACAGAGGGCGCTCCGACGTAAATTGCCGTTCCCGACCGCCGCCCTGGTGGGCTATACCAGCTCCGGCAAATCCACCCTGCTAAACGTCCTATCGGGATCTGATGTCTATGCGGATCCCAAGCTGTTCGCCACGCTTGACCCCACGACCCGACGCGTTGCTTTGCCGGACGGCTGGGCGCTGCTGTTGACCGATACGGTTGGTTTTATCCGCAACTTACCCTTAGATCTGGTGGCCGCCTTCCGGGCGACGCTTGAGGAGGTGGTTGAAGCCGACATACTGGTTCATGTAGTGGATGTTTCACATCCGATGCGTGAGCTGCAGTGCCAAGTTGTGATCCAGATTCTCGATGAGCTGGGTGCCGGCGGCAAGCCCATCATCACCGTGTATAACAAGAGTGACCAGGTTGAAGACGCCTCCAGCCTGAGAGAACTGGTCGCCGACACTCCGAACTCAGTCTATCTCTCGGCACTCAAGGCGGAGGGGATCAGTTACCTGATGGATAGGGTCACCAAGACATTGAAGTCGCTACTGGTCCCGGTGTTGATAAAAATACCCTACCATCGCAGCGACCTGGTGGCGCAATGCTATGAGTACGGTCGAGTGATCCGAGCCGAGTATCAAGATGAGGCAATCATCGTCGAGGCGCAAGTAACCCACGAGTTCGCAGGTTGGTGCAGCCAGTACCGGATTGACTTGGCAAAGCGGGGAAGCGCGCCGCGGAAAAGAGTCAATAGGACAGGGAGCGAAACTTGAGGGTATTTTTTGTTCACGATCTTAAAGGTCATGCATGTAGGATGGGTAAAACCGTTCTTGTTTTAGCGATTTTCAGCACATGGACGACTTTTCAGGCGAAGGCGGCATCCCGGTCGGTTGCATTCGATGTGGTCCAATCTATTTCACGCTTAAAATCGGGGGATATACGCGGTGCGGCGGTTGAGATCAATCAGGCACGGTTGGCCGACCCGAACGACCGGTTGATCAACGATATGACCGGTGCGCTGTGGACGATGGTTGGAGCCGATCACCGGGCAAATTGGTATTTCAATGCGGCGCGGGCCGAAAATCCAAACGATGCGATTGCAAATTATGGGCTGGTTTTACACCTAATCTCAGAAGGCCGCTTTCAACAGGCGCTTTTGCGGCTGAATCGGATACAAAACGGCGACGTGGCGACCCTCAGCATCGCTCGTAAATACCTGTACTATTTATTGGGAAACGTCAACGGGGCAAGCGGGCTGGCTCTTCCGGATGTTTATGAGGCGCAGGTCGATTTTTTTAATGGACTATCGGCGGAGCACCAAAAAAACTGGTCGGAGGCCTACAAGCAGTACCGCAAGGCCTTCTGGCTGCTCGGCACAAACCCAACCAGTGAACCAATCGGCATCTTAATGACTTTGAACCCCAAGCTACCACTCGCAACCGGATTTTCACAATCGCTCCCCATTCCAAAGCCGACCGTCCGCTTTCCAAGCCGTAAAGATGCCTTGCACGGCGTGGTATCGTTGACACCTGGAAACCTTGGCGGCGATTTTCAGTACCTTGTCTTCCGGATTGATGGCCACCCCCTTACCATTTTGAACCGCCCCCCTTATCAGTATCTTTGGGATACCAGTAAGGAGGCGAATGGATCCCATACGATTGAACTGATCACCTATGGTGCCAATGCGCAAGTTATCGGTCGCTCAACCCGGCAAGCCTATACCTTGAATCCGGATGCTCCGCCGGCCGCCAGCCAACTGGACGACGAAGCGGCGATGGTTAAGGCGGAGTTGTGGCAGTTAGTCGCCCTTCAGCCAAGTCGTGCCGTGTTGAGCGACCGAATCGCTCAAGTCGCCCAAGAATTGGGCGACAAAAGCCGGGTTGTGAGTAAATGGCTAGAGCGTTCCATTGCGCTGGATCCGAGCCGCCGTCTTGCTCGAAAAGAGCTGATGGCCGATTCGAATGAGGCTGAGTTGGCGCTTTGGAAGGGAGACCCGAAAGACAAGGGGGTCGCGCTGACCTTTGATGATGGGCCGAAACCGGGCATTACGCCTGCTCTGCTGGCGATTTTAGACGCCAACGGGACACCCGCCACCTTTTTCGTAATCGGCCGCCACGTGGTGAAACATCCGAATTTGGTCAAAATGATGGTTCAGGATGGGATGGAGGTGGAAAACCACAGCTACAGCCATCCCGATCTGGCGCTTTTGACCCCTGACGGGGTGGACCAGGAGCTCCTTAAAGCGAATGTTGCCATACAGGCGGCCGGAGCGCCCCGCCCTCAATTTTTCAGGCCGCCCGGCGGGGATATTAGCCCCATGGTTATACGGGAAGCCGACCGTTGGGGACTGACGCCGGTTTTCTGGACGGTTGACGCCGAGAAGATGGAGTATCCGCCCATTGAGCGGTTGGCTCACTACATCGTGAATAAGGCTCGCGATGGCGCGATCATTTTGCTGCACAACGGCCGCTCTGCCACGGTGCAGGCATTGCCGGAGATTATCGCCGGCCTGAAAGCACGCGGATTTCGATTCGTCTTGCTCCGGCAGTTAGTTGCAACGGCGGAAAATCGGACACAGTTAACACGAGGAAGCGAAATTAACCGATAATCGAAGTTAACCCGTATTGAAATGCGGAGAATTTAATTTTTGAAACTCCTTCAAAATTACAGAAGGAATTCGGTTAAGTCATGTATAATAGAACAATAGTTCAGTTTTACGGGAATTTTTGAAGGGCGTTGGAATTCACCCCCATCCCAGCCCTCCCCCTTACAAGGAGAAGGGGCCCGCGCGGTGAATAGATTGACTCCCTCCCCCTCAGAGGGGGAGGGTTTGGGTGGGGGTGGATTGTGTAATCGAGAATGATTCCCGCAAAACCGAACTCATACATAATAGAGAAGTGGTTTAACCTTTTACGGAACAGGGGCATAGATGCGTTACCTTTACGGATCAATGGATCGGGAGGAGGAAATCCTATGAGGCGGAGTTCACTGTGTATTTTAATAACGGGCGTCCTAGCGATGGGGGGCTTGATGCCTGCACAGGCGGCCGGGCTGCATGTGGAGCGATCGTTACTGGGCATCTACCTTTTACGCAACTTTCGTTCGGTGCTCGACAAGTTCGGCTCCCCTTCAGAAATCATTTCGGGCGGTGCGGTGCAGCAAGGCAATATGTATCCTGGCATGGGCATGACCGGTATGACGCCCGGGATGCCAGGTGGATATCCGATGATGCCGGGTGGATACCCCACGATGCCGGGTAGCGCGCCATATATGGGCGGCAGCTCATTACCCACCTTGCCGGGATTGGGCGGCCCAGGTACCATTCCGGGAATGCCTACGATGCCGGGAACGACCATGGGCGGTGGAGGATTGAGCTATGTACCCGGTGGCGCCAAGAGAGGCGGTATCGGGATGGGCGGAATTCCTGGGCTGCCCCCATCCATAATGGGTGCCAGCTCCGCGATGCCTGGTATGCCTCCGTATATGACGACCGGCAGCACGCCCTATGGACTGCCGGGAATGCCCGGTACGGCCTATGGTGCGCAAAAATCGGGCGCTTCGATCTTCGGTTCAATGTCGGCTAGCACGACCGGTACCGAGCCGGGTGAGCAGACCTGGATCTATAAGACCAAAAACGATCAGTACGAAAAGCGGTTTCTCTTTAATAAAGATGGCCGAGTGATCCAGATACAGGTATTCGGTTACAGCGGGCCGGGTGAAACCGAGCGCGGCGTGCGGCTGGGAGATCCACTGTCCAAAGTGTTTAAGCTCTACGGTTGGACATCGCACGTGCAGCAGACCGGCGACACTCTTTACGTTGATTATCGCGAATCGGCGCACGCTGCATTTAACCTATTGGATCTCCCCAACGGTAAAGGATTTCGAGTGGTGGGGATAACGATCGCCATCACCGAATAAAGGTCTCGGCTATGGGGCTGTCGTAAAACAGCCACCCTACCCAGCCCTAACCGGAGAGCAGGCGGAAATTGGCGGCCGATCGGGAGGAGATACGAGACAAAAACGACGTTGTGTCTGTAATTGGAGAGTATATTCGTCTTAAAAAAGCGGGAAGGGTCTATAAAGCGCTCTGCCCGTTTCACGAGGAGAAGACGGCGTCGTTTCACGTGGATCCTACGTTTCAGTCTTGGAAATGTTTTGGTTGCGGACTAGGTGGGGATGTCTTCGATTTCATTGAGCGAATGGAAAACCTATCCTTTGTGGAAGCAGCCGAAAAGCTGGCGCGGAGGGTAGGCCTTGACTTCGAGCGTAAAGGTAAACAAGGAGCCACCAGCGAGCGCGATCAAATTGCGCAAGTCAATCAAGTAGCCGCCCGATTATTTCGTGAATTCCTGGCTGAGAGCGACGTTGCAAAGCAGTATTTAAAAACTCGGCGCATTTCGCTTGAAAGCCAGGAGAAATTTCAGATCGGCTACTCCCCCGAGAGTTGGAGTGCGTTGGCGGAAGCGTTGCGGCGGAAGGGGGTCTCCGATGCGGTTGCGATCAGCGCCGGGTTGATCCGCAAAAATCGAAACGGCGAGTTGAGCGATGTCTTCCGCAGTCGGCTTATGTTTCCCATTATTGACGCTCAAGATCGGATAGTGGGCTTCGGCGGGCGTGCCCTGGGTGTGGAGACACCGAAATATCTCAACTCATCTCAAACCGCCCTATTCGATAAAGGTAAAACGCTTTACGGCCTGTCACAATCCCGAAAATCCATCGCAAGGGCCGACTATGCCTTACTGATGGAAGGATATATCGATGTGGTCGCCGCTCATCAAGCGGGCTTTAGTCAGGCGGTGGCCGGTTTGGGTACCGCCTTAACTCCGGAGCACGGAGCGCTACTGGCAAGATACTGCAGCCGGGTGGTGGCCTGTTATGACGGGGATGAAGCGGGTCGAAAGGCGGCCGTTCGAGCGGCTGAGGTTTTGACCGGAGCCGGCCTGGAGGTGAAGATCGCCCGAATTCGGGCTGGTGAAGATCCCGATTCGCTGCTAAGGGATGGAAAATCAGAGGTATTCCAAACCGCGATTCAAAAAGCGGTGGATTCGACGACTTTCCAGATCGAAAATTTAATCTCGTCAAGCGATCTCAGTCAAGAAACGGGTAAAGAGGCCTTTTTCCGTCGGGCGCTGCCCATTGTGGCGCGGCTGAACAGCGCCATCGAGCGCGAGCGGTTTGTGGGGATGCTGGCGCCCTACCATCCCCGCTACTCGAGCGGAATTACGGTTGCCGAGTCCCAAATAAGGGCCGACATTGAGGGAAGGCGCCCCCAACAGACAGTCGGAAAAGGGCGGGAGTGGAAATTGCCTCAACTCGCCCCAAGACATACCTCCACGAAAGTGGTCCGATCGGCCGATAACCGCGATTTAAGAGCGTCGGTAAAAGTTAAGTTGCCCACTGAACTGGCTGAACGCGAATTGGTGCGCGCCTTGATAGCCTCTGAATGGCGTCAATTCGTGCTCGATCAGGTCACTGAGGAGGATTTTCAAACCCCTGCCTTCAGGCGACTTTACGATGTAATCCGTAACGCGACGGAGCTCCATGCAAGCGTTGATGTGCTCGATGTCATCGGAAAATTAGACGATGCCGAATTTTCATCCAACATTCGGATAACCTTGCAGGAAATAGTAGAACAGGCGGGGAATATGCCATTAACGCAGGCTTCAATTTTAGACTGTAGAGATCGCATCCGCCGGCAGCATCGCGAGGAGCTGCGCAGGCGTGTATCGGAAATGGTGCGGAAGCAGCCGGTTTTAACGGCGGAAGAGAGTGAGATCGTGCGGGAATATCATCGTCTATCGAGTGAGTTAAAAGATTCGGATGGTGTTCAGCCCGATATCGGAGGGTGCTGATTTGAACAGTGGTGTTTCAATGAGCCATCATCTTGCAGGGGATCATCTGCCCAGTGGATCGGCCCCGTTCCCTCAGCTTATACAGCAAGGGCAGCAAAAAGGTTTCATCACCTACGATGAGATCAACGATTCGCTGCCGCCGGATGGAGTGGATCCTGATCAGATTGATGATTTGCTTTGCCAGTTGGAAGAAGAAAACATCTCGATTTTGGGGAAACAGAGTGATCTTGCCACCGCGGTAGGTGAACCGGTCCAATACGAACAGAGAGCGGATACTCACGAAATTGAAGTCACCGATCTGGAGCTTGCAGCGGTTGAGGGCGCTTCACTGGACGATTCGGTGAGGATGTGGCTCCGTGAGATCGGTAAGACCCCTCTGCTGACCTTAGAACGCGAGATCGAGCTGGCACAACGAATTGAAGGAGGCGATTGGGCGGCAAAACAGCTCCTCTGCGAATCGAACTTGAGGCTGGTTGTCTCGATCGCCAAACGTTACAGTGGACGCGGAATGTCGTTTCCAGATCTCATCCAGGAGGGTAATCTCGGACTGATCAGGGCGGTGGAAAAATTCGACTATCGCCGCGGATATAAATTCAGCACCTACGCAACCTGGTGGATTCGACAGGCCATTACCCGTGCAATTGCCGATCAGGCGCGCACCATTCGGGTGCCGGTTCATATGGTGGAAACGATCAACCGCTTGGTCAAGACCTCCACCCAATTGAGACAGAAGCTGGGCCGCGAGCCCTCGCTGTGTGAAATTGCCGATGAGCTGCATATCAAGGTTGAGCGGGTGTCTGAAATACTGAGGGTGGCATCGGAACCGGTCTCACTGGAGACGCCGGTAGGCGAAGAGGAAGAGAGCCATCTCGCCGATTTCATCGAGGACCGAGATTCCCTGAATCCCTCAGATGCAGCCAACTACCTGCTGCTTCGCCAAAAGATTGACGAGGCACTCGATCAACTGACCCAACGAGAGCGAGAGGTGCTCATATTGCGTTTTGGCCTGGATGACGGCTGTTCAAAGACACTGGAAGAAGTAGGACGTCATTTTAAGGTGACTCGTGAGCGGATCCGCCAAATCGAATCTAAAGCACTGAAAAAATTGAAACATCCCAGCCGAAGCAAGAAACTGCGCGATTTTCAGTAATTCCACTAAACCGGAAAGCCTCGTCGTTAATCACTTCGAATTCGGGCGGGGATCCTCGAAAGGAGGGCCGGATTGCCTGCCTGTAATATAGATCACCGTGGTCGTTTCATACGGCTGGGGGGTGGGGTCATTTCGCTCTTAATGGGGGGCACTCTATTTTTGTTGCATCTCCCAAAACTCTATGATCTCCGTGTCACCCTGGTCGTTTTGCTGGCGGCTGGTGGCACCTTCAGTCTTTATGAGGGACTTATCGGCTGGTGTGCAATTCGTGCGTTGGGAATAAAAACGCGATGGTAAACTCGAAAAATTCCGGGCACCTATTCATCTATCACGCTGACCTGTTGGGCTATAACCTGGGGGCGGAACACCCGCTCAACCCGCGGCGGTTGGAGTTGGCCGTAAAGTTGACCGAACGTTTAGGAATCTTGGATGACGTTCCCGTCATCAGGCCGAGGGAGGCTGGCTTTGAGGAGTTAAACACCGCTCACAGTGCCGATTATCTGAATGCCGTCAAACGCCTTTCCCGAGATACCGATGACGATGAACCCAAAGAGGCAGCTCGGTATGGCTTCGGTGGCGGCGACAACCCCATCTTTCCAAATATGTACGAGGCATCGGCACTGTACACCGGCGCTTCGCTTCAAGGGGCGGAAGCCATTATCGGTGGAGCAAAGCGGGTGGTCAACCTGTCCGGCGGCCAACACCATGCGCACTGGGCACGGGCGGCCGGTTTTTGCGTTTTCAACGACCCGGTTGTAGCCATCAAGCGGCTTCGACAAGCATTTAAGAAAGTCGCCTATGTAGACGTTGATGTCCATCACGGCGACGGGGTGCAGGAAGCGTTCTATGATGACCCAACCGTTTTGACGCTCTCCATTCATGAATCGGGTCGCCATCTCTTTCCAGGCACTGGCTGGGTCGCTGAGATGGGAAAAGAAGCGGGGAAGGGCTTTGCGGTCAACCTTCCGGTCGCACCTTATACCGATGATGAGAGCTGGAATTATGTATTTCAAGAAGCGGCGTTGCCCATCTTGCGTGCATTTCAACCGGAAGCGATCTGCCTTCAAATGGGTGCCGACGCTCACTACACCGATCCTTTGGCGCATGTTTGCCTGACGGTTCAGGGTTGGCTGAAACCGATCGAAGCGGTGGCGGCAATGGGAGTTCCGGTGCTGGCGCTCGGCGGGGGAGGGTACAATCTTGACAATGTGCCTCGAATGTGGGCGTTGGCAAGCGCTGTGGTCTTTAGTAAGCCTCTACCGAAAGAGCTGCCACCGGATTGGAAGATCGGTACTGAAAATAGAGCGATGCTGGATCCGGAGCCTGTTCAAATCCCGGATGCCTTAATTTCAATTGCAAAAACCACCGCCAACGCAACCGTAAAGGAAATAAAGATCAAACACTTTCCAATTCACGGTTTGAGCTCTGACAGCAGGAAAAGCGGAGCATGAAAAATGAAATGGATGGTTTCGCTTTCATTATTAACCCTGACCGCATTCCTGTGGGGATGCGGGGGATCGAACTCCGGTTTGAATCAATCCACCACCCGCGATAGTGCGATTGGACGTTCCATTAACCAAGTAACGGCGCCCTATGGCTTGCAAGTTAAGCTATCCACCGATAAAACGGTTTATCATAGCGGTGAAGCCATTCAAATAGACGTCGCAGTCACCAATCCCACCTCCTCCTTGATCCATGTAAACTATCCCACGCCGCCGCCCACTATTTGGTGGGGATATGCGGTCGTTCAAAACGGACGGGTGGTCACCTGGGAGTGGTGGCCAGGTCATAAGCTGGTAACAACTCAGCAAATCGTGCCGCAAGACTGGAACCCCGGCCAAACGATCCATTACTCCCTGACCTTTCCACAAAGCATAGCTCCCGGTCTCAACGACTCTTTGAATGAGCTGGCCCCGGGCACCTATCACATCTACCCACGAACGAATTTAACCTTGACCAACATGGTATCACCAACGGGTGATGATGTCATTGGCCCACCAGTGACGATTACGGTCGTTCAATAAACTAAATCAGAGAGGTTTTAATTTGACGAGCAGATCGACTTTGATAGTTGGAGATCCCCTGCCCAATATTCCGTGGGAGGATAAGCCGGCTGGGTGTCCTGGTGTTGTATGGCGGTACTCTCACAACCCGATGATCCCCAGAAACCTCAATCCAAACTCAAATTCCATCTTTAACAGTGCGGTGGTGCCGTTCAACGGTGAGTTCGCAGGCGTTTTCCGGTGTGACGATACACGGCGGTTTATGCAGTTGCATGTTGGATTCAGTCGGGACGGCATTAACTGGAAAGTCAGCCCGGAACGAATCCAGTTTCAGGGGGATGATCCGGAAGTCTTGCGTTGGGAGTATGGGTATGATCCTCGAGTGGTGTGGCTGGAGGATCGGTACTACGTGACCTGGTGTAACGGCTACCACGGTCCAACCATCGGCATCGCCTGGACACGAGACTTCGAGACCTTTAATAAGCTCGAGAATTCGTTCTTGCCGTTTAACCGCAACGGCGTCCTCTTTCCCCGCAAGATCAGGGGCAAGTATGCGATACTCTCTCGCCCTAGCGATAACGGGCATACTCCGTTCGGTGATATTTTCTACTCTGAAAGCCTCGACCTGGAGCATTGGGGCCATCACCGCCACGTGATGCGCCCGAACGGCGGCTGGCAGGCCACCAAGATCGGCGCCGGCCCGATTCCTATCGAAACCACCGAAGGCTGGTTGATGATCTATCACGGTGTGTTGACCTCGTGCAACGGCTTCGTATATAGCGCGGGAGCCGCGATACTAGACCTCGACGAGCCATGGAAAGTCCGATACCGCACCGAGCCTTACATCATATCCCCGCAGGAGCTATACGAATGCGTAGGGGATGTGCCGAACGTGGTGTTTCCCTGCGCCGCCTTAACCGATGCGTCAACTGGCCGGATTGCCATCTACTACGGCTGCGCCGACACCGTGACCGGACTTGCCTTCGCCCTGGTGGATGAGTTGATTGAGTTTACAAAAACCCACTCGAGAGTTTAACGGTAAAGTCGGAGTACTATCTCCACCGATCAACACAGGGATAGGGGATGAGGGACGATGAAAGCGATTGTCTTTTACGAGCACGGCGATGTGGATCGCCTGCAACTGGCTGAGGTCGAGACACCGGAGCCGGCGCGGGGAGAGGTGCTGGTCCAGGTCAGGGCCTGCGCTTTAAACCACGTGGATATTTGGGTTCGACTGGGAGGTGGGGCCTATGGGCCGCCACTGCCTCACGTGCTGGGCGGCGATGTTGCCGGTGAAATCGCCATTTTGGGAAACGAGGTTGAAGGGCCGCCGGTCGGAACTCGGGTTGTGATAGCGCCCGGTATCTCCTGCGGTAATTGCAGCGAATGCCTAGCTGGGAGGGACAATCGCTGCAGCTCGGCTAAGATACTCGGCGCTCATGTATGGGGAGGATATGCGGAGTACGTGGTGGTGCCGGCCCGAAACGTGGTGCCGATTCACGATTCCTTCTCATTCGTTGAGGCGGCCGCCGTTCCCATTACGTTTTTAACCGCCTGGCACCTGCTTGTAAATCGGGCCGCCGTCAGGCCGGGAGAAACGGTATTGGTGCTGGGTGCCGGCAGCGGGGTGGGCGCCGCCGCAATTCCGATCGCGAAGCTGGCCGGCGCACGGGTCATTGCGGCATCGCGAACCGAAGTCAAACGAAACCAGGCGCTTCAAATCGGCGCCGATGAAGCGGTGGATAGCGGTGGTAATTTTGCGGAGACGATTATGGCAATAACCGGTGGGCAGGGCGTGGATGTGGTGGTGGAACACGTCGGCCCGGCCACCTTTTCCCAAAGTGTTGCGAGCTTGCGTCGCGGTGGGAGGTTAGTGACCTGCGGCTCAACCACCGGACCAACCACCGAGTTCACCTTGCGGACCCTGTTCGGCCGCGAGCTATCGCTGATCGGCGGGATGTTGGGCACGCGCTCTGAGTTTGCCACCGTGATGTCTTTGGTGGCCGGTGGTAAGCTGAAGCCTACGATCGATCGCACTTTCCCGTTGGACGAGGCGGCCGATGCGCAACGTCGGTTACTGGCACAAGAGCAATTCGGAAAAATTGTGTTGACCGCTTAAGCGGATATTAATAAATCCGGTGACATCCTTCGGGTCGTCATTCCGAGGCTGAAAAGCGGAACCCGGGATACAGCGCATCTGGATTCCTGCATGCTGCTAGGAGGGGACTGGATTCCCGCTTTCGCGGAATGATGAGGTGGGGTGGGAATGACAAAGCGGTAGGCACCAGAACTTTTTAAACAACCGCTAAACAATGAGCCTGGTGCATCTCCACTGCTGGTGATGCACCAGGCACTGCCTGAAATGGCTACTTTGGAATTAGGAATTTGGATCGGTTGTGTTCCCGCTTGGGGAACTGTCCGAGTTTTCGAACACCCGGCGGATAATCTCGGACCGGATATCCTCAATTGCGCCATTGATGCGGCGATCCAGCGTTTCTTCAAGCCTCTCTACCCGCGAAGCGGAGGTATTGGTGGTTTCAACCTGATCGCAGGACGATTGGCTTGTCACATGGATCCGCAAAGCGCCGTTCCGCGCTGATTTTGCCATTGTTTAGCATCTCCCTTTGTCTCCGCAAGTAGAGCGCATCCGGGTGAGACATCCCCGGCCGCTGGCTCCTGGGTTTAATGCATTCGCATTGTAAGCTCCTTACACAGTGAATGCTCCTTAGGCCCTACTGCCCTTAAGAGATTCTTATGTGGAGCGGTGTTTTGGGAGACTTTGAAGGTGTCGCATCGCGATGGAATGATGGTACAATCCAATCCGCAATCCAGCAATGACGATCGCTAATCCCCTTTCCTTGATGCCATTGGAGAGTCGGCTGCTTCTCCGTGTAAGTTTTGCCATGAATCCACGCCATCTTCACATATGATTTGACAGTTGAAAGACTCGTTTTGAGACGGAAAAGGCGCTGCCCGTTACATTGCCGGTTTTATCCTTGAACCGATTATTCGCCCTGATGAAACGGGGCGGCGCTGCCAGAATATGCTTCGTGAGCGTACGATCAGTGCGGATGTACCAAAAGGGGTCGCCTCCTGGTCGTATCGGCTCCCGGTCCGCCGTGCAATGAGAGCCCATCCTTGTTGCGCGGCGGGTCGTTTTTGTTCCTCATATTGCAGCGAATCTTCCCGCTTGCAGGATTTTCAATTTGAGCCGGCCAATTACATCCCGAATCTAGGCCAAATCTCCAAGCACACTACTGTATGAAAACACAATTCACCGCTCAGTGCCGGAAGTTCATTCGATCATTGCCGCTTTTGTGTGAGACTTTGCTACTGCCGGTCTTCCTTACGGTGGCCGTCGCGCCGGCCCGGGCTGCAGTTGCAAAGCATGCCGTTAGCCGCCCGAGCGATGTGCTGGTGGTCGCCAACATAAACAGTCGTATCTCGATGGAAATTGCAAACGATTACATGCATGCCCACCGCATTGATCCAAAGTACCGCTGCCTTGTGTTGGCTCCCGATACGGAGCAGATTTCTTACGCCGAGTATCAGGATGCCATTGAAAAGCCGATCCAACGATTTTTACAAGAGAGACATCTCAGCCGCCAAATTGATTACATCGTGCTGACCAAGGGGGTGCCATTAATCGTACATCAGGGGAGCCGAGATACCTGGTCAGTTGACAGTCTGCTTACGGTGATGGATATCCAGGGTCTGACGGGCAAGCAGGATAACCCCTATTTCGGGGCTGACCGGCCCTTCAGTCACCGGCGCTATTCGATCTACCTGGTGACCCGTCTGGATGGATACACGCTGGCCGATGTGAACGCATTGATCCGGCATGCGGTTGAACCGCATTCTGAGAGCGGGTTGTTCGTGCTCGATGTGGATCCCGGAAGAAACTGGGGCGGCTACAAAGATATCAACGATGAGATGATATCAGCCGCTCATCACCTGAAAGGAATGGGTTTGCCGGTCATGCTGGATAAAACCGGCCATTTCCTGGGTGGGATAAAAAATATTATCGGGTACTACTCGTGGGGCAGCAACGACTATCATTTCAGCGAGAAGGCCTTCTTAAGTCTGCGATTTATGCCCGGCGCCATCGCGGAGACCGCCGTTTCGACCAGCGCCAGGACCTTTCAAAAAACCTCGGGCGGCCAGTCACTGATCGCCGACCTCATCCACGACGGTGTTACCGGTGTCAAGGGTTATGTATCGGAGCCGTATGTGGATGCCCTATGCCACGCCGATCTCTTGTTTGAGCGCTACGCGGAGGGATTTAACCTGGCCGAGAGCTTTTATATCGCCTCACCCTATCTCCATTGGAAGGATGTGGTGGTCGGCGATCCGTTATGCCGCGTTTATCCATTCCATAACAAAACGCCGGGAAAGGGAGGGCGCAAAGATCGAAAGGAGCAAAAAAAGAGCGCAAATTAAATAGGCGACTGGCTGAACATTTAATCGAGTGATTTCGGCGGCGGCGCATAACCGCGGCGGATCGTGTTTTCGGTAACGACACGCATCACCATAAAATGTTTCAAGTAATCTGGGCCTCCCGCCTTGCTGCCAGTGCCAGAGAATTTGTACCCGCCGAACGGTTGCCGGCCAACCAGGGCGCCGGTGATTTTTCGATTGATGTAAAGGTTTCCAACTTTAAAATTTCGCCGCACAAAATCTATATGAGAAGGGCTTCGGGAATAGATGCCCCCAGTCAAGGCGTAAGCGCTTTGATTGGCGATCCGAACCGCAGTCTCGAGATCTTTCGCCGGTATCACACACAAAACCGGCCCGAATATTTCTTCCTGAGCGATGGACGAGCTCGGGTCAACATCGCGGAAGATGACCGGGCCGACATAGTATCCCTCGTCCATATTTGTAGCAGGAACCTCGATCGCGATCGCAGCCTCTTTCTTTCCTCGATCTATCGCTTCGAGGATGCGATCCCTTGCCACTTCATCAATCACCGGCCCAGTCCGGTAGTAAGGGTCATCGGCGGGGCCTATTGGGAGGGTTTTCGTTGCTTCTGCTAATCGCTTCAAGAATGGTTCGTAGACCGATCCCACGCATATCACTCGGGAGCATGCTGAGCATTTTTGGCCTTGATAGCCAAATGCCGAGTCAACCACCCCACTGACCACCTCATCCAGGTCGGCGTCGGAATCGATGATGGTTGCGTTTTTCCCACCCATTTCGGCGATCACGTGCTTTAGCACATTCTGCCCTTCGTGAACGAGAGATGCCCGTTGATAGATTCTTTCCCCGGTCTTACGCGAGCCGGTGAAGGCTACCATAGCGATATTTGGATGATCCACCAGGTAATCGCCGATCACCGCGTTCCGCCCGGCGACAAAGTTTAAAACGCCGGCGGGCAAGCCTGCCGCACCCATAATTTGGGCAAATAGGGCCCCGATCACCGGCGTTTGCGGGGCGGGCTTCAGCACCACCGTATTTCCGGTAACCAGCGCGGCCGATGTCATGCTGGTGAGGATGGCCAGCGGGAAATTCCAGGGCGGAATTACCGAAACGACTCCACGAGGCTCGTAGACTATTCGGTTGTCTTCGCCGGGCAAGCTCTCGACTGTCTCAGACGTCTCCATATTCAGCATTTGTTGCGAATAGTACTCCAAATAGTCAATACTTTCGGTGACATCGGCGTCGGCCTCGCGCCACTGTTTTCCCGCCTCGAACACCTCCCAGGCGGACAATTCATCGCGGCGCGTTCGGATCAGTTCGGCGGCACGATGCAAAATTTCCGTTCTTTTAATTGCTTCGGTTTCACGCCAGGATTTGAGGGCAACGGTTGCCGACTGAATTGCCTGCTCGATATGGGAGGTACCAGCGGCGGCCACCCGCCCAACCACCGCCTTATTGTGGGAAGGATCGAGCGAGACCAGCCAGTCATCGGTATAAACGGGCTGATCGGCGATATAGAGTGGGTAATCTTGACCCAGTAGGCCACGGACTCGTTCAATTGCGTTTAAGAAAGCATTTCTTAGGTCAGGCTGAGAAAAATCGCGATCCGGCTCATTCGAAAAGTGTGCGGATTGGTTCTCAGGTTCAATTGACATGGTTTCGGATGACGGTCGCTCCGGTGGCGCCAGCACCTCTTCGGCGGAGCGGTCTTCAACCCAGCGAAGCCGCACCATCGAGGAGTTACTTGCATTTTCAAGCAATCGGCGGACCAGGTAGGCCATACCGGGGATGAGTTCGCCATAAGGAGTGTAGACACGCAGCCTCCATCCCATATCGGCTATGGCCCGTTTAACCGGATCGGCCATTCCGTAGAGCATTTGAAATTCGACTGCGTTCTCGGGCAACCCAAGCCGCTGCTGTATCGCCATCGCCAGTGCGATGCTGCGAATATTGTGAGTGGCTACTGCGGTTCGCACGTTCGGGTAGGCATCCAGCAACATAAGCAAACAGGTTTCATAGGATCGGTCGGTTTCCCACTTTTCAGTAAAGACAGGTATCGGCCAGTGCCGCTGACGGGCGATAGTGGTCTCATAATCCCAATAAGCGCCGCGCACCAAACGAACCGTGATGGGAGCGCTGCGGTTCTTTGCCCACTGGATCAAGTCATTTAAATCACTGACCGTCTCTTTTAGATAGGCCTGAATGGCAATGCCGCAATCTTTCCATTTTTGGAACTCGGCCTCCGCCAAGATGTCACGAAAGATACGAAGAGTCATACTTTTGAGCTCGAATTGCTCCATATCAATGTTCACCGCCGCCTGGCGATCCACCGCTTGATGCAGAATTGGGCGCAAACGCCGGCGAACTGCTTCGCTGCTTTCCGACGGCGCAATGGGATCAATCAATGGATGTAAAGAGGACAGCTTAACCGAGATATTGGTGCGAGGGAGTGGGTCACCGTCGACCTCATCCAGTAGCGGATTCGGTTTCCAGTGGTCGGTTTCATTTACCAGATTGTGGAGCAGATTGAGATATTGCTGCTCGTAAGCGGTGGCTTCTTCATCGCTGACGGTGGCCTCCCCCAAGATATCAACCGTAGCGGCGTACCGATTTTTCCTCAATTCACGTGTGGAGGATATGACCTCCGATATGGATTCACCGGCGATAAATCGGCGCGCCAGATGCACGATATTAGCCCTGACTATCGTAGCGGCAGCCTTTGACGCCAGCGGGTTGCTAGAAGCGACGCCCAATCCGACCCGGCCGACATCAGGAATGGGAAGTTTCGGTTGCAGGAGGTATTCTCGGATATGGGTTGCTATTTCTTCGGGCGAGCGAAGGGCTGGAACCACATCAATAAAGCGAAGAAGCTGAGTTTTGAGCTGCTCATCTCGGGTAACCCAATCCATAACCATCTGGTTGAAACGATTGACGCGCCCCGATGTAGAAGCGATTTTCGAGGATATTTCAAGAATGCGGCGACCAAAACGTTGGGTACCACGCTCAATGCCTTCATCCGTCAGCGCAAATGTCATCAAAGGACCTCTCAACGATCGGTTTATTTTACGACTATATAATGATACGGATTACCAATTCATTGGTTTCCAGACACCGGTGCTCCGAAACGAGGCTGGTTAATGGTGGCATATCATTCTTCATGTGAAAGCTCGGTTGATAAGAAATTTGTAAAGAAATTTTATCGCTTTTTTGTCGGAGTAGCGAATCTCTTGGCCCGGATAGACATCCAGATCGAGGTTGGCGGCCGAATCTAGGCTTGCGTATATGGTGCCTACCGACTTAAATGAGGATAGTACCTCGTCCAGCGGTAGCTCGAATGAGGACTGCGGCGTTTCAATCAAGAGGGGACGGGGCGCGATAAGGCCGGCGATGTCGGCCGGGTCGGCGTAAAGGAAGAGACCGGGTACAGTATCGCATACACAACGTTTTTCAGAGTTCAGGTGACCGGCGGGTGAGGTGAGCGCGCCGTTTGCGATGGTAACCATTATTCGGGTGTCGAAGCCAGCCAAAAAGAGTGCGATATCCCCGCCGAGCTCCCACCCGATCACGCCGATCTGATCGGAAACGACATCGGAGCGGCTTAAGAGGTAGTCAACCGCACATTGTGCATCGAAAAGCCGCAATCCAGTTAAATTCATGCCCAACTGGCCCAGCAACTGGAACTCTTGAGAACAGGTTACGGTGCCAGATTGGCCGGATAGCGAGCGTTTATCGAATCCACGCTGCATCGGAGCGATAACCAGATAGCCGTAGCTTGCAAATGTGGCGGCAACATTTAATGAAGCCTTGTGTCCGTGTAAAAACAGCAGGGCGGGGTAGGGGGGATAGCCACTTTTAGGGCGATAAAGGTTGACCGGCATTCTGACCATGGCTTCGGTGGATATCAGTATCCGCTCGAAAAAAACGGCGGCCCACTCCTCCTGATGCACCGTTTGAGGTGCGAGCGGTACCACCTCTACCTGCTCCATGGTGAGCAACTTTTTCAAGACGAAGGTCAGCTCATCCCGCCAGTTTGCCCACTGACTGCGCCCCCATGCCTTGTAGGAGTGGCTGGGCTGAAGTTGAGAGAGGGCGGACTCGTAGTATTGGCGTGAAGTTTGTTCGAGCATGAAAAGATATTACCACCAGAGCGGTGCCTCGTGGTATCTACTTCAATTATTAACCCGGCAGATAAATATCCCGAATTTGTCATTCCCGCGAAAGCGGGAATCCAGACGGCTCTGGATGCCGGATCAAGTCTGGCATGACGGTATTTAATCGCCGGATTAATATTATGGACCGTAGAGGTTAGAGATCACCGCATCGAGCTGAGATGACGAGATCACAAAGCCGGTGGTGCTGGGTGAAACGGTCATAATGGCCAGTACTTCGGCCGGAGATAGGCCGCTTCCCGATAGAGTGCTCATTTTCCCAAGCTCACGCCGGATTGCAACCGAGCCGCCCATGATGCCGGATTGATGGACTCCCATAATCCCAGCCATCATCATCGCACTTTTCAATGCGGCCGGAGTAATGATGGTGTGATTGAGCTGGGCTTTTGCCAACCGATTGACGGTTGTATCGGAAACCGATACCGTCCAACCATGATTGACATGCCCATACGCGATGATACACTGCATACTCACCACCAGGTCTGATAGTGGCTGCTGTGGTTGAGCCATGTCTCCAACCGCGTCGTTGGCGGTGTCGGTAATCAATTGAGCGGCGTGCGTATCGAGGTGGTGTGAGTTATGAATATCATCGTTTTCTTCCGATTCACTCTCCGTTTCACTGCTGGCAGTGTTCAACAGGCGGCTCTCCAAATTCGGCGAGGTGATCGAACTCGATATACCCGAGGCCTGTTCCAGTTGTACCGCACGGGCCACTACTGAGGACCGTGCATCAACGGTTCCGGTATTGAGCGGCTGGCCGCCAACCAGAGTGGGGTTCACCGGCATCGGGGCCAGCATTCGATAGCCGTTCGTGCCGATGGTTTGGACGATGACGATTAAGCTGGGGTCAAAGGATATTGGCGGCGTCTGAAACCGGCCCTGGCCGTTCGTGACCACCGGTGTCGGGAGCAGGTTGGTGCTGGAATTGGCCAGCGTAACTTGGACGGTGGCGTTTGCAGCCGGCTGATTGCCGGGCAACACCGCTTGGCCGGTTATCGGAACCGCACGGCCGATCGGGATACTTCCACCGGTGATGCTCAACGGAGCATCGGCACCGCACCCGGTGAGGGCGAAAAATAACAGAAGGGATCGGCACAATTTGGGGATGCGTGATCTGCGTATCAAGGTATCCATCAGTCCTTTGAATGCGAAATAATAGAGAGCAGGGGAGACCAATTGCTCTTGAGTGCGATCGCTTCCGCCTCGTCAGCCTGATTGGAATCCAAAAGGGCGGTTATTAACCGGCGATAGTAGCTATATTTTGTCTCTTCTTCCAATGAAGCATCCATCAATCCGGCCTGTCTTAGCTTTGATCGCAAATTCTCCATAATATTTACCGCTTGCCTAAAGTGTTCCAATGCCCGTTCCAGGTCCCAATCACCAATCGCGTTACCGATTGCGGTGTGGGCCATCGCTTCCAGCTCCGGCATTTCGAGCTCTTGGGCAAGCCGAAGCGACCGTTCAGCCAGTCGGTGCGCGTCCTCCGGTCGACCGTTTGCTCTAGGAATATCCGACAGAACGCATAGTGCCTCCGCTTCAAGGTGGCGGGCGCCGATATTTTCGGCGCTGGTGAGGCCCGCTTCCCCCTCGGCAATCGCTTCCGAATGGCGTTTTGACTTTACGAGCAAGGTTGTTCTGGCGATCTGGACGGCCGCCAGCAGCGGTACCGCCTTTAACTCCGAGGCCAGCGTGCGCGCTTTATCAAGGTAGTAGAGGCACTCTCCCGCGTCCTCCTGCGCGCCTTGCAGCCGCCCCAATTGCCAGTAAGCGATCAACTGGCCTATTTTGTTATTGGTTTGCAAGGCTGATTTCAAAGCCTCGACTCCTTCCTGTTTCGCCTTATCAACCCCTTCGGTGAGCGATAGGACAGGGAGGAGCCAGGCGCGCATCGAGCTGTCTCGTGCTCGATCCCCCGCGAAATGGCAGATATCAATGGCGCGTCGGGAATGATAAACGCTTTTATCCCAACTGCCAAGGTGGTATTCCGCTGTGGCCTGATTTGCTTCCGCCTCGATAAGCTGATCATTGAGACCAATCTGGTACG
>JAMCWF010000053.1 GCA_023481295.1 Armatimonadota bacterium
CGCCGCACGCCCCTGTCCGAGGCCGGCGCCCAAGACGGCGATCGGGAGACCAAGACCAAGCCCTAGCCCCAAGCCCATGAAATAAAGCATTTCGCGATTGTGCTCCTTTCTTAATTGAGACGGATTATTTTACTTCTCTTTGAATCGTGCGATCAATGAGTCGGCTCGACGCTGCGTTCCTCCTCATGATGGCTCATCAAGGAGAGATAGACGCAAGTCAGCATCGCAAAGACGAGCGCCTGAACGAAATAAATCAGTAGATCGAGCAGCAAAATGGGAAACTGAAACGGTATCGGCAGCCACTTCGGTAGCAGGGTGGCCGAAAGATAGGCTAAAACCACGATGACGGTGTCTTCGCCGAAGATGTTGCCGAAAAGACGAACCGCCAGCGTGAAGGGCTTTGCCAACTCGCTCACCAGCTCGATCGGAAACATCAAGAAAGCCACCGCTGGAATGGGGCCGGCGAAATGTTTGATATATCCCCACAGACCGTTGCTGCGTATGCCGATATACTGCACGTAGACGAAAACGGTCAGCCCCAACGCCAGCGTGATGCTCAAGTTGCTGGTCGGCGATTTAAAGATCGGGATCAGTCCGATCAAATTCATGGTGAGGATGTATAAAAACACGGTGCCGATCAGCGGAACGTGCTTTTCATATCCGGGTCCGATCACGTTCCGCGCCATGCCGCTGAGCGATTCAACCGCCACCTCGGCGACATTCTGCAATCGCCCGGGGATCATTTTCAGATTGCGGGTTGCCAGAATGCCTACCGCAACCAGCACCACGATGACCCCCAGCGAGTTGTAGAAGCAGAGGCGGGGGCTGGGTATCTCACCCAGATTCGGCTGCGGATCGGGCTTTGCCACCGTATGGACTGCCATCTTGTGCGTACTGGGCGATATCGTTGCGCCCGCGTACCCCAAGGTTTGTTGATGTGGCAAGCCTAATTTCTCCTCATTGGAGCGTTGTTCATCGCTTCAACCAGCATAAATCCAAGCACCTTTAGTAAGATTACCCCCGGCACAACCCCCACTCCGGCCACAACCGCGATCGGGTTCACCGAGTGGGAGGTCATGGCGTAATAAAGTAACATTAAATAGATCGGCAGCTTGATAACAGCCAGCGCGCCCAACCAAAATTTACCTTTTTTCGGCCCGGGACCGACCAGCTTGGGAACGACGTAGAGCAGGCTCCACAGGCTGGAAAGGCCGATGCCGGAACCGATCATCCAGCCCCAGCACCAATCGGGACGCGCGGCGGCCAGCCCCCAGCCGAGCCCCAACAGCGCCACCGCCACTGCCGTTTTCAACGAGCGACTCGCCAGCTTCTCATCCGGCATTTCAATCATCCTTTGACAGCTTTATTGTGATCTCATAAAGCTGAATGAAGCCCACGATAATCCCGAGCACCAACCCGACCAGCGATATCCAGTTTGTATGGAAGTGGTGATCCAGCCACAAGCCGATGATCAATCCGAGTACGACCGGCCCGATCATGGCGGCCCCAATCGAGGCAGCCAATCCGATGTTACGATTATCCCTTGCTCCTTCCACACGCTTTAGCGGTGGGGGGTTGCTCGGTTTAAATTCGGGAACTTCGGGCAGGTCCGGCGATGTTTCGGGCGGCCTATCCGAATTTGGCTCCTGGGGCGACACTACTCCACTCCCCGGCTGAATTAGAGGCGCTGCAACCGGCTAGCCGGCTTCCGGCTTACCGTTAGCCAGCTCAAGCTTTTGATGCAGCACCCTCACCGCCTTCTCCACTTCGTTTTCCGACACTAGACATGAAACCGATGAATCCGAATCGGCCGTCTGTAAAACCGGAATTCCGGCGTCGTACAGCGCTTCATATATCTCGGCCATCACGCCGGGTACATCGCGATGATGGCCGGCGATCACGGAAATCATGGTGCAATTTTCGACCACGATCGCCTGAATATCTTTGACCCCGCATACATCTTCCGCGTTTCGCATCAGCTCCCGTTGAGCCAAGTAGGCGGGGGCGGTTCCATCGTCAAACCGGAAGATGAAGAACTTCAAGTCCTTATTCATCGCAATATCGGTTTTGTCCTCTCCAAACCGCTGAAAACCGACCGGCACGATCAACCCGTCGAAGAGCTGTTTAACCGTCGGATAGAGATCGCGTGGCACCGCAAAAGAGAGCGCCCGCCGGCTGAACGTGACCAGATAGATATTGACACCGGCGCGGGCCAGCATCCGATAGATTGCCAACTCGATTTCGGGCTTGGCTGGCGTATCCCCCATTTCGAACCGAATGTAGACGATTTTGCCGGTATGGGTGATGCCGGTAATGCGCTGGCTTGTGCACGATGTCTTCTCTTCAGTTGTAATGCATGTCCCGCTGTGATCGCTGAATGTATTCTTCACCCAAAGTGGGATGCCGTAATCCATCGCGATCTCGGCCGCGCGGGGATGGACCACCTTGGCGCCCTGATGGGCGATCTCAGCCACCTCTTCGTAGCTGCAATACTCCAGTGTACGGGCTTCGGGCACCATGTCGGGATCGGCCGTCTTCACGCCATCCACATCGGTGTAGATATGCACTGCTTCCGCCTTCAAAGCGGCGCCCAGAGCCGATGCGGTGGTATCGCTGCCGCCGCGACCCAGGGTGGTGATATCCCCGTGGTCTTGACCGGGGCTTGTCGCCGTTACGCCCTGAAAACCGGTGACCACCGGGACAATCCCCTGCTCCAATTTTTGAATGACCGGATGGGGTCGTATGCTCGTAATTCGGGCATTGCCGTAATCCCAGTCGGTAATGATGCCGGCCTGACCGCCTGAAAGAGCGATCGCCTGGCAGCCGATCGTTTTCAGGGTGTGCGCCATCACGACCGCCGATATAATTTCACCGCAGGCCATCATCATATCCAGCTCCCGCTTGTTGGGCTGGATATGATGATCAATCCGATTTAATTCATTGACTAGGGTGTCGGTGGCGTACGGCGCACCCGCCCGTCCAATCGCGGAGACGACGACCACCGGAGTGAAGCCGGCCTCTTTGACTTCCAGCACTTTACGAGCGGCCAGCAGGCGATGCTCGTGGCTGTCAACCGAGGTGCCCCCGAATTTCAACACCACGATTTTCATCGCTGAGCGATTCCCTCGATCTGCGACGTGGCCAGGTGAAAAACGTTGCGCAGCGCCTCAACCGCTTCCACCAGATGACTGGAGTCGATCAAGCACTGAACCGTGTTGTGCGAGTCACCGGTTTCAATCAGGCGGGCGTCGGCGCTGTAGATCGCCTCGGCGATCTGGGCCATCACGCCGAACAGGTCGCGCATCTGGGTCGCTTCCACCGTAACCAGCACCAGATCGTTCCGGGTGGTAACCTCAAAGGCGAGCGGTTGTATTGCTTCATTGGCAACGGCCGCGAACTCTCCTCGAACGGCGAAAGTGATCACCGTGCGGTGCAGTTTGATAAGGAAAATTGGGATATGCTGCGCGGCCATCGCCTTAAATACGCTCAAAATCCGTTGTGAACGATGCGCATCCGAACCAACCGCAACGATAAAGTGGGCGATATTTCGTTGCACTTTAACCGCCTGCACACCGCGTCCCCGCTCGAACGTCACCGGCGTGTCGCGGCTCAGTGTCGTCTCCCTCATCTTCTGGACTCCGGACCACCTTGCCTCAGTGAAAATGGATTTGTGCAATTTTTCGCAGAAGTATAGCACCCCAAAGTAACTCAAGTCAACCGGTGCGAATCGGAGTATGAGTTCAGTTCTGCGGGAATCATTCTCGATTACCCAAGACTGAACTATTACATACCCGGCCCAAAATCGGAAAATGCCGAAATTCGGGTATAATTTACACGAGGCGGGTGATGATTGGCAGCAGATTTCAGCGGACTTTGACAGGTGCCTGCCTGCTGCTGGCAGGGAGGGGGTTGATATGAAATCCACGATTAAGTGTAACTGCGGTCAGCGGATTTTTGCGCGGGATGTGATGCAGAGAGGTTATTACGTGAGGCAATTCGGCCCCAGCTACGTCTACATCAAGTACCGCTGTTCCCGCTGCAAAAAGCTGGGGGAGCACTTTATCAAGCAGGAGGATTGGGAGGAGGGGCTGCTCCAAGATTCGCTGTCCGAACTTAGTCCGGTTGAAGAGAACCGATTCTCGGCGATGGGACCCATCAGCGCCGAGGAGATGCTGGATTTCCATTTTCAATTGGAAAAACTCGAAAAAATTCCCGATATAGGCGGTTAGTTACCGCCATCCGACGTTTATCGCCGCCGACCGCTCTATTCGCTTTCCTAAAATAATATGCAGTCGTTAGTTCAAATTGGTTTTAATCGCCGATTGAATGACCCGCAACCATCCCCGATGCAGGCCATAGGAAGCCCCTGCCGCCCGCAATGACCTTTACTAGCCGATGGCTCTATCTATTTGCCGGAGGATCGGCGCTTTTTCTCTTGTCCGGATACATCCCCGCCTTTGTTGCTTTGGGCGTCGCCTTTGATGGAGTGCTGATCAGTCTGCTGATCGCCGATTATCTTTTGTTTGAGGACCCAAGACTATTGCTGGTTTCCCGCCGACTGCATAAGCGATTTTCGGTGACGGAGACAAACCCGGTATCGCTGCTTTTTACAAACCGCGGCCGACGCCCCGTTCACCTCATCGCACGAGATATACCCCCGGCTGCCTTTCATTGCGAAAACACGATCTTTGAACTGGAGCTGGCGCCTCACTCCGAGAAGGTCTGCCGCTACACCGCGGTGCCGGCCGAGCGCGGTCAATTTCAATTCGGCGATATTTATTTGCGGATTACCGGGCCGCTCGGCTTGCTGGTCCGCCAATTACGCATCCCGGCCGGGCAGCAAGTGGACGTCTATCCAAACCTCCAGCAAACCGAAAAATTTACGCTGCTTGCCCGCCGCGATCGCCTCCAACAAATGGGCATTCACGTCTCCCGTGTAAAGGGTGCCGGGCGGGAATTTGAATCGCTGCGTGACTACCTACCCGATGATGAATACCGCAGCATTGATTGGAAGGCATCGGCGCGCCGCGGTAAGCTGACCGTCCGCCAGTACGAATTGGAGCGGAGCCAGAACGTGATTTTGGCGCTGGATGTCGGTCGAACGATGCTGGCCACCATTGACGGGGTGGCCAAGCTGGATTACGCGGTAAACGCCGCCTTGATGCTGGCGTTTGTGGCCGCATTACAGGATGACAACGTGGGTCTGCTCACCTTCAGCAACACGATCCATTCCTATGTGGCACCCCATCGCGGCCGCGCTCAAGTCTATCGGATATTGGAGGAGCTGTATGACAGCCGGGCGAGCCTTACCGAGCCGGAGTACCACCTGGCGGCCAGCTACCTCCGCACCCGTTGGCGCAAGCGCTCGCTGATCGTCGTCTTCACTGATCTTTGGGATCCCGATTCCTCCCGCCGCACCATGATTGAGCTGGCCGCCATGCAGCCCCAGCACCTCGTCTGTTGCGTAACCGCGATGGACACCAACGTTTTAAGGGCGGTTGACGCGGAGCCCCAAGTGCCGGATGATGTCTATCAAAAAGGGGTGGCGCTGCAGGTCATCGCGGATCGGGAGCTGGCGCTGGCCGCCCTACGCCAGAGAGGGATTTTGGTGGTGGACGCCCCCGCCCACCAGCTCTCCGCCTCGCTGGTCAATCGCTACCTCGAGATTAAACGGCGCGGTTTACTGTAATCATTTTTTATGCTAAAATATTAATAAACTTATATAACTACCGTAACAAGGAGGTCCCTATGTCCGGCTTAACATATCAATTTAAAGTCTGTGCACGGCTGAACGGGGGTAGCGACGGCGAAGGCTTGATTAAGACCAGCTTGGTGGCCCCCATCGGTTTCGGTGTGCCGGCCCAAATGGGCGGCGCTCCACAGCGCACCGATCCGGAAGAGCTGCTACTAAGCGCGGTTTCCGCCTGCTACACGATTACGCTCTCCCTCATCTATGAGCGCGATGGTTTGACCGCTCCCGACCTGGAGCTGGATGCTTTCGGCCAGGTGGAGCGGCAGCCGGATCGCTCGCTGAAATTCACCCAGATTACGCTGCGGCCGACCATTTTCATTTCAAACCCTAATGAAAAGCAACTGGCGGAGGAATTGGCGGCCAGCGCGGAGAAACAATGCTTTATCTCGAATATCGTTCGGGCGACGGTTCCCATTTCGGTGGAACCGATCATTATCACGAAAAATTAAGAGGAATGCGCCTTGAAACTCGGGGTAATGCTGGCCGCGCGTGCGCTGGCTGGCCTGGATTCGGTGCTCGACCAGGCCCATGATGCCGGCTTTTCGCTGTGCCAGATCAATTTTCTCTGGTCCGGTTTTACCCGCAACGATCTGGCCGCCGTCGCGAACCAGATGGCCGACCGCGATATGCGGCCGGTCGGACTGGGATGCTACTGGAACCCCATGCGCCCCGATGATGCCGGCTTGATGGGGGTCAATCAGAATGACCTGCGCGTCCTGCTTCAGAACCTGGACGTGATCGGCGCACGGCGCGTTGTGATGTGGAGCGGAACCTATGCCGACACCCTGCTGGAGTCGGATGAACGAAACGCCGGCCCCGAGTGCAAAGCTCAGCTTCGTGATCGGTTGGCGGAGATTGTGCGGGGAGTTCGCGCCCGGCACTACTATCTGGTGATTGAGCCCTGGCACACCCACGTGCTCGATACGGAGGACGCCTGCACCGGATTTTACCGCACCCTACCGCCCGATGTCGCCGAGCATGTCCGCTTCGTGCTCGATCCGCCCAATTTAATCACGCCCGCCCGTTATGAAAAGCGGGATGAAGCGGTCTCCCGCATCGTGCGTCGGATGGCGCAAATCGCCGGCGTCGTCCATCTGAAGGACTGCATCATGCCGCCGGACGGGGAGGCAGCGCTGCCGGGTCCGGGCGAGGGGAAATTAAACTACCCCGCCTTTATGAATGCGGTGCATGAAGCGGTCCCGGGTGACATACCGGCCGTTATCGAGCACGTTGCGCCCGACTCTTACGCCATCGCCAGAGAGTTCGTGTTGAGAATAACGAACTTTATGGAGACGGTTTAGCGTTAACCGATGTAACGGAATTAGAAAGGAATTCTTCATTGCCTCGGAAACCAATCATAGCCGGTAACTGGAAGATGAACTGCACCCAGCCGGAATCCATTCAATTAATCCGCGAGCTGTTGCCGCTGGTCTCCTCGGACGGCCTTGCCGACCAGGTTGAGATGGTGGTGGCGCCGCCCTTCACCGCGCTGGCCGCCGCTAGGCAGGAGCTGGCCACCTCGACGATTTCACTGGCCGCCCAGAACGTCTTCTGGGAGCGTAGCGGCGCCTACACCGGTCAGATTTCGCCCGCCATGCTGGTTGATGCCGGCGTGCGGTACTGCATCGTTGGGCACTCGGAGAGCCGGGGCCGCTTTGGCGTGCCGGAACCCGATTTCAATGAAACGATGCTGCGCCACTTTGGGGACAGCGACGAAACGGTTCGCCGCAAGGTGGCCGCCCTGTTTCAATTTGGTCTTACACCGATCTGCTGCGTGGGCGAAACGCTGGCCGAGCGAAAAGCGGGCCGCACCGATGCCACCGTCATCGGCCAGACCGAACGGGCACTTCAAGGCTTGACCATCGAGCAGGTCGCCACACTGGTAATGGCCTACGAGCCGGTCTGGGCGATCGGGACCGGTGAGGTGTGCGATGCGCTGGAAGCTAACCGGGTCTGCGGATTGATCCGGGCGACCATCGAGCGGCTTTTCGGCCATACCGCCGCCGAGCGGGTTCGCATCCAATACGGCGGCAGCGTCAAGCCCTCCAACGCGGTGGAACTGCTCAGCAAGGAGCAGATTGATGGCGCGCTGGTAGGCGGCGCCAGCCTGAAGGCAACTGATTTCGCACAGATCATTAGCGCGGCACCACATCGTTAGGCTGCCTGATTATGGCTTCTATTGGCTGATTAACGTCGAGCTGAAACCGTAGTTTTTCGCAGAAAGGAGAGGAAGCCAGTGAAAATCGTTTTCGCCGTTCTATTACTGGCGGTCGCCATCTCGGTGGCGCCGGCCGCCAGCCCCTCTAACAATCCGAGCCGGACACGGATTCAAAACCCGATCTCCGGCGTGATCACCCAGCTTGATCCGGCTAAGGGGCTGCTCGTCCTAAAGACCGCAGCCGGTGATTTCACCGCCCGGATCGGCGCCCACAGCCATTTCTACCGCCAGAAGTCGTCAAGTGATCCCACTCAGTTTCGGATTGGAGATTCGGTGAAGTTGCGCGTGCGGCGATCACCCAGCGCGGAGCCGCTGGTGCTGGAGTGCATCAATTCGCAGTCTTGGGGCTGGCTCGAGCGAATCCGGCGCCAGCCGATGCATGGAGTGGTTAAAGAGCTGACCGACGACTTCCTAACGGTGATCAATTCGGAGGACATGAAGCCGTTCGAATACCGGATTACGCCGCGAACTCAGTGGAACCGGAAGGGTGCCGCGGTGCGCGATTCCGCATATAAACCGGGCGATAGTGTGGTGGTTGTTCCCCGACCGCTGCCCGGCGGAGGCGTAATGGCGCTCGCGGTAACCGATAATGCGGCCGACATCGCCCTGCTGAAAGAGCGCTCTCGCACCATCGTCACCGGTAACGTCACCGCTTGGGATGCCGCCAACTCTTTCCTGACGTTGAAGACGATTGCCGGCGCCGTCCGCCGCTTTAAGCTGAACCAATCCACCTCAATCACCGACAGCAGTAAGCAGGCAGCCGCCTCCGCGCTTGGCGTTGGAACCCGGGTGACCGTTCACTTTCATCGAACCGGAGCGTTGGTTGAGCAGGCCACCCGCATCACGATCAAAACAGGAGTGAGGGGGTTGAAGCGACCGACTGTACCGAAGCGCCACCGGTGAGGTTTATTAAAACTCTAGGGTTACTGTGAGCCGGTGGAGATGAGAAAGGTGTTGCTCTGGAGCCGTCCGCCCGCGTTCCAGGAGACGTAGACTGCGATCAAATTGGGCGCCTTTTCACCGACGGAAAGGGGAATCTCGGTAACCGATCGGCTGGTTAGATAGCCGTGCCAAACCGGTGAGTCGCCGGGCGGCATGGTGAGATTGGCCTGATTGCGGACATAGATGTTCACTCTTTCCGGCACGAGCGTGTTCACCAGACGCAATCCAACCACCAATACCCGGCCGCTCGGCCCGGTTTCCAATCGGTTGGAAACCAGCTCCACTTGAACGTTCGGAACCGGCGCATTGGATCGAGTATGCCGAAGCAGGCCGGCAAACGGAACCAGTCCTGCGTGCTCGGTGTGGGTGGCGCTGAACATGGTAATAAGGAGCAGGGCAGCCGCCGCCGAAAAGGCCAGCGCTCCGCGCCAGACCATCTCCGGTCGCCAGGATCTTCGCCGAGCCACCGCTTGCTCATCCACCCGCCGCCATACCCGAGCCAAAAGGTTGCCCGGCGCCGCAACGGTCGGCATCTTGCTGAGATCGAGCCAGAGGCGCTCAAAAGTGAGGTAGCTTTGCCGGCAGCCTTCGCACTGATCCAGATGCTGCTCTAATTTCAACGATAGGGGAGTGCTGAGCTGATGCTCCACCGAATCGGAAAATAGCTCTTTAGCCTGTTCGCAACGCACCGTTTTACTCGTTCTACCGGCTGATTTCATTGGCCGGTTATAATATAAATCCGTCGGTTGGACGAATTTATGGGAGGAAAAGTTCCTTTTGCGGCTCCATGATCTCACGCAAGGCAAGCCGAGCGCGGTTTAATCGTGATTTGACGGTGCCGATCGGCATCTGCATGATGTGAGAGATTTCTTCATAGCTCTTGCCTTCAATATGAAACAGCACCACCATAACGCGCTGGTATTCCGGCAGTTGGTTGATCGCGTTTTGTATCAGCTCGGAGCGCTCCTCCGACTCAACGATCTCCGATGGGGTGGGAGAAGGGTCAGTGACCTGCCGCTCATAACCGCTCTCGACATCGCTTTGGTACTCATCCAGGGAACTGTGAGCGCGAACTCGCTGCCGCTTCTTTTCATCCAGGAAGACGTTGGTCACGATTCGAAAAAGCCAGGTGGTAAAGCTGGCATCGCCCCGAAAGGTATTGATGGCATTGAAAACGCGCAGGAAGGCATCCGAAGTGATGTCGCTCGCCTCGTCGGCGTCGCCGGTCAGGCGGTAGGCAAAGTTGTAGATGGACTGCTGGTAGCGCCGGAAGAGCTGGTCAAATGCGTCCCGATCTCCCTGACGGCATCTCTGCAGTATCTCCGAATCGAGTTCGTTTCTTCCCTTTACGGAGGATCGTTCGTCCCCCGGCGACTGGAATCGGTTGGGCATACATCTATTTCCCCATCGCCTGTGAAATCGCCTGTTTCTCTTCTTGAGTTAAAATATGGCTTGGCCGCCCCTGCTGTATCGCCTTTGCGTAAACGCGGACGTCGCTTCTTCCATAGACGCTGCTGAGCACCAGGCCGTTATTATTCGAATCGAGCAGTGCGATGGCAAAGCTCTGCGCGCCGCCCACCTCCTCAAAGGCATCGAAACGGACGAACCCAACGTGTTGATAGCAGCCCTGAACCGTCCGGCCGAGCGCATCCGCGCGCTGATCGAGCTGGGCCAATCGCTGGTTAACTTGATCCTGGTCATTGATTAGGCTCTCTAACACTTTTTCCAGGTTAGCGCCGTCAGCCCTTCGGATAAGCTGCCGAAAGAGGCGCCAATGGCGGCGGCTGGCGCTGGTCAGCCAAACCATAAGAATGGCCACCAAGACAACGCCTCCCAGCGCAATCCAAGAAATGAGTTCAGACGTTATCAAACGTTGCGGCAATATCGGTTACTCCTTATCGCTTCATGTTCAACTTGCATTGTGTCGCGGTTTTAACGATTTCGCCGGCGGCTCGACCCGTCCGGCCGCTTCGAAATGGCGTATAGATTATTGTCGTCGCAACTAAAATAGATTGTGCCGTCGGTTAAGATGACCGTTCTCGTGTAGATGCGAGTGACGGTTTCAGGCCGCCATTGTATAAAGCCGGTTGCGCCCTCGCCTATCGCTCGACGATATCTCTTTCTTTCGGCGCCCACAACCGATCTTTCGCGTAGCCCGTCCGAAACACGACGTATCCCCCTGGCCCTGAAAAGCAAAAAATGCTCATCGTATGAGTTCACTCCTGCGGGAATCAGTCTCGATTACACCATTCACCCCCTAGGAGGGGGAAGTAAGGATGGGGATCGTCGGCTGTCCTTCAATGCTTGACCTTCTCTTTTTCCTCATCCCCGGAGGAAAGTCAGGATGAGGTGAAATCTGACGCTCTCCAAAAATTCTCGCAAAACTGACCTGTTACCACTTATCCTCTTAATAATAGCATGACGGTAACGGGTTTTGCCGGGGGTAAGATTTCAGTCTTGCGGGAATCAGTCTCGATTACACCATCCACCCCCACCCTGACCTTCCTCCTCATAAGGGAGAGGGAGGGTAGATTATCCATGCGTGAATCCATTCCCCCTCCTAGGGGGAAGCATAGTTAGAGGCGGCTTTGCTATTCATTGTCCACCGCCGACGCCCTAAATCATACAAGGTAAGGATGAGGGGCGTCGGTTGTCCTTTAAGGCATGACCTTCTCTTTTTCTTCATCCCCGAAGGAAAGTCAGGATGGGGTGAAATCTGGCGCCCTCCAAAAATTCTCGCAAAACTGAACGGTTACCCCGAGGGAGAAATCCGCAATTGGAGCTAGTCCTATGCGATTAGTGCAACTTGAGAGCCGGTGGCCGTTTTTGTCACCTCCAGCCGCGCCGGGAACTGATCCTTCAGCTCCTCGATGTGGGTGATGACCAGAATCAGATCGAAATCGTTTTTGATCGCGTTGATGGTATCAATCAACCGCTCGCGCCCCTTCCCATCCTGGGTGCCGAAACCCTCATCAATGATAAGGGTCTGCAGGCGGGTGCCAGCTCGGCGCGCCAGCAGCTTGGAGAGAGCAACCCGCAGCGCGAAGTTGACCCGGAAGGCTTCGCCGCCGCTGAACATCTCATACGGGCGTGGCGTGCCGCCGTCGCTAATGAGGATATCCAGCGTCTCGATCATTTCCTGGTTGCCGGTTTGCCTCGGCCTTTGGGTCGTAAGCTGTACCGCCAGCGCGTTGCCGGTCATGCGGGCCAGCAGCATGTTCGCCTCATCTTGAATTTGGGGCAGCAGATCGTCAATGATGAGCGCGGGCACACCGCGACGCCCGAACGCGATGACCAACGCATCGTAAAGCCACTCCTTGCGATTCAGTGCAGTTAGGTCGGCCAGGCGCTTCTCCCGCTCCGCCTTGCTCTGCTCAATCACCTTGAGGCCTGCCTCGATGCGGTCCAGCTCGCGACGGGCGCTGTTCCGCTCGTTTTCCCTCTGACTTCGCCTCCTCTCCGCCTCAACCAATCGCTGCCGGTGTTCGACCGCCTCCCGCAGTCGGGCCTCCTCCTGCACCAGTTCCTTTTCCATCTGGAGTCGCTTTTGCTCTAACTCAAGGGCGCCGGTTTTCAGATCCTCCACCCTCCTTTCCAGCTCTGGCAGCTCCTTTTCGGCGCGATCAAGCTCACTTTTCCGCGCATCAGCGTCAGCCAGCGCCTCAATTCCTCCCCGCAGCTCCTTCTGCCTTTCACGGAGGGGGGTCAGTTGTTGAATGACGGCCTCGATCCGCTGCAGTTCGGCCCGCTCCCTCCCGGCAAACCGATTCTGCTCGATGTCATCCTGCAGGGTCTGAATCCGGGATTCTATTTGGAGCAGCCCGCTGAGCTTTCCATCCAACTGCTCGACCCGCTCCTTTTTCTCTTTGAGCTCGGTTTCCAGCCCGCTCGCCGCTCGGCTATATTTTTGCCAGCCCTCCTGCAAGCGGCTTATCTCAGCTTTCAGCTCCTCCTGTTTTGCTTTACTGACCTTACCCTCACTTCTCAGCCGCTGATCCTCTAACTGTAAGTCATTTCGTTTTTGCTCGTGCTCAATCCGCAGTTCCCGAATGCGGTCAGGTGTCAGCGGAGAGTGACATAACGGGCAGTCCGCCGTATCGGAGCTCAACAGCTTGATCTTGTCCTCTAGATCGGCCAGGTCCGTCCTGGTCCGGTCCGCCCGCGATTTCAAGTTGCCGAAACGCTCCATTTCTTCGCCTAGATCCCGTTCCAATTGGTCGGTCGAATAGTTCGTTAGCTCGGCTTTGATTTTTTCCAGCTCAGCCGGAATCGCGCTCAAGCGGGAGGCGTACCGCGCGCGCTCCTGCTGATCACGCTGAAGCTCCATTCGATGATGGCTCGACCGATCCAGCTCGCCCTTCAGCTTTGTCTCCTCGACCTGTATCGCCCCTCTTAACCGCTGCCGTTCCGTTTCCGCCCCGCCCAGATCCTCCAGCTTCGGCTCCAAAGCGGTCAGCTCCTTTCGAAGCTCAGCGAGCTGCCGATACTTTTGCTCGATTGAGCTGCGTTCGTCAAGGATTCGATAGATATATGCAAGCCGCTGCTCGGTGATTTCCCGTTCTTTCTTCGTGGAGCCTATCTGATCCGAAATATCCTTCAGGTGATTCTTTCTCGCCTCGATCGTTCGCTTCTGCTCCTCCATCTGAGCGACCTTCTCCTTCGCCTTGAGCCATTCGGCATCGGCAGTGAGGTACTCTTGCTCCGCCCGCTCCAAAATATCCACTGCAACCCGATGCTCTTCCCGAACGCTCTCCTCGTTTGCAATCAGGCCCTCCAGCTTTTCGAGGTCGTGCCGGGCTATTTCAGCCTGATTTCGAACCTCATCTCGATGCTGTTTCGCCAGCTTTTCCAGCATTTCATACCGATCCAAACCTAAAATGTCGGATAGTATCTGCTTGCGCTTATCCGGGGTTTGCAGCGTGAAAGCATCGGCCTTCCCCTGCTGAAGATAGGCTGAATTGATGAAGGTCTCATATTCGATGCGGAGCAGCTTCTTCAGCGCCC
>JAMCWF010000030.1 GCA_023481295.1 Armatimonadota bacterium
TGTATCTTCACTGTAACTATGAATCTTTTCCCACACAGTAAAATGGATAACCTTACAGCAAAGTTATTATTTGAATGCAATAGTGAATATCTCAAAACGTGGTTTGCCCCGCGTGCGTTACTTGAAATGTTATACTACCGACACCTAATTCCCAATTACGAGTATCAGGATTTGTTGCGTGTGATTCTTAGTCGAGCGGTACGCTCATCGCGACTTATAACGCATTATGATTTAGCTACACCCAAGGCTCCGCTTCCAGTAGGTGAGGAATATTGGTGCAGAAAGCATAATCGTTATTGCATGCCAATAGACAACTGTTTGGAAAAGATTCATAGTTACAGTGAAGATACAGCGCGTCGTTTGGCTGTATTTGATAAGTTGCGCTCAGATAAGACAATACTAATTTTGCAAGCCGACTCACGAGAAGTGAATCTGAACGAAGAGTTGTCAAATACATCAATCTCTAATTGTAAGGTTGACGGCATATTTACCTCGCCACCCTATGTTGGACAGATTGACTATCATGACCAGCACACTTACGCTTACGAACTTTTTGGTTTTCCCCGCCAAGATGAATCCGAAATAGGACCGAAAAAGCGCGGAAAATCTATGCAAGCGCAGCGAAATTATATTAATGGAATTGCAGCAGCTTTCCGTAATATATCCCCAATTCTAAAGCAAGATGCTAAAGTGTTTATCGTTGCCAATGATCGTTTTCAACTTTATCCGGAAATTGCAAGATTATGTGGATTTAAAATTGTAGAAGAATTCCATCGCGCAGTTACTAAACGTACAGAGCAAGGCGATGCCCCGTATCAGGAAACGATTTTTATGATGATGAAAGATATATAGCATGGGGCTAACGAGGGATCAATCCGACCAGATAGCTGATTTGCTCATAGACCAAATCAATCGTAAATTATCTAACTATTCCCCTGAAACCACAAATATGCCGTTCCATGTGCGCTTACTTGGTCGGGATCGAATGGCTTTGTTTTCATTCATCCAGTCCATCAATACGACACTCGGAACATCGGTTTTTGAGCAAGTTGCCGTCATCATTGCAAAGCCGCACTTCAAACACGCTGTCAACCAGTATAAGGAGTTCAACAATACGATTAGCGAAAATGCGCAATTAGAAATTCAGCGCATCGTAGATGAATTGCGTGATATAAGATCAAAGCCTAATAAAAATGACGAAATAGCAGCAATACTCCTAGTAGCGAAATCAGGCATAATCAAGAAAATAAAGCAACCTCGTATTGACTTGTTCTTGGAGGCAAAGGATGGCACTGAATACTATTTTGACCTCAAGACTGCTAAACCTAACGTTGATGATATCATCGGGTTCAAGCGGAAAATGCTCGAATGGGTTGCCATACGGGGTGCTATAAATCCAACGCCCAATATTTATACGGGGCTTGCAATTCCGTATAACCCATACGAGCCAAAACCATATGATCGTTGGACATTTCAAGGAATGTTCGATATACCCAATGAAATTAAAGTTGCCGAAGAATTTTGGAATTTTCTCGGGGGGAATGGGACATTCGATGAATTACTCGATGTTTTCGAGAAGGTAGGCATTAAACTGCGTCCTGAGATTGATAAAGCGTTTGAAAGGTTCAAATGAGCAGCGCTTAATTACAATTGGGTATCGTTGTTATTATGCTTCTATAGCAACCAATTCTGAAAAAATAGAGGTAAATGGCCATAATTCTATGGAATGACGCCCAAATAAACGCCGTCATCGAAAACTACCAGATCTACGTCAACCCCTGGCTCGCCAGTCTGATGAAATTCGGCGGATTCGGCGATGTTGAAATGGAAGCGGAGGGCTGCATCGTCCGCACCGCCTCCGGAGAAGAGTATCTGGACTGCTTGGGCGGTTACGGCGTCTTCAGCCTGGGCCACCGCCACCCGAAAGTGATCGAGGCGGTTAAAAATCAACTCAATCGCATGCCGCTCTCCAGTCGAACCTTTTTCAGCCAGCCTCAAGCCGAGCTGGCGGCGCGATTGGCTGAGCTTGCTCCCGGAGACCTGCAATACTCCTTCTTTTGTAACAGCGGCACCGAAGCGATCGAGGGCGCCATTAAAATCGCCCGGATCGCAACCGGAAAGACCAATTTTATCTGCATGGTCGGCGGCTTTCATGGCAAAAGTATGGGCGGACTTTCGGCAACCGGTCGCGATCAGTATAAGACCGCCTTCGAACCGCTGGTGCCTGGGTTTACGCACATTTCCTTCAATGATGTTAAAGAGGCCGCCGCAGCGATGGATGATCGCACTGCCGGCATCATCGTGGAGCCGATCCAGGGCGAAGGAGGGATTCGGGTACCATCGCCCGATTACTTGCCGGCGCTGAGAGAGATATGCGATAATTGCGGCGCACTGCTGATCGTGGACGAGGTGCAGACCGGCCTGGGGCGCACCGGCAAGCTTTTTGCGGTTGAACATCGGAGCGTCAAACCCGATATGATGACCCTGGCCAAGGCGCTGGGCGGCGGCGTGATGCCGATCGGCGCGGTGATGGGTACGCCGGCCATTTGGGAGCGCGCCTTTTCTGAGAACCCGCTGATTCATACCAGCACCTTCGGCGGCAACCCACTGGCATGCTCAGCCGGGCTCGCCGCGCTGAACGTAACGATTGAGGAAAAGCTGCCTGTTCGCGCCGCTGAAATGGGCGATCGTTTGATGAAAGGATTGCGGCAGGTTCAAACCACCCACCCCGATGCGCTGGTCGAGGTACGGGGAATGGGGTTAATGGTTGGCGCGGAATTTGCAGTAAAAGATGTAGCCGAGCTTTGCATCAACGGAATGGCGCGGCGCGGCGTGATTGCCGCCTATACGCTGAATAATCCGAAAGTCATCCGCTTCGAGCCGCCGCTGATCATTACCGCCGATCAGGTGGATCGAGTGGTGAGCGCCTTTTCCGAATCGGTGGCTGAAGCAAAGGAGATGCTGGGGCTCTAGTGTTACCGGTAGACCGTTACAACCTTTTACATTAACTGAATAGACGATAAACGAGACCGTATCGCTGTTTTACTGGCTGATAAACTGATGAACCGTCGTCTCGCAGTAACTTTCCACGATTTCGCACGAAATCGCTTTCAGGGCCACTGGGCGCCGTTTCGAATGGCCTGGGCAGCGTTGTGCCTGGCGGCCGGCATAATTGCGGTTACGCTCCCGCCCCTGCTCGCCGCCGGCATCGCCGGAGCAGCGGTGCTTTTTGTGCTGGGTTGGACACGGCCGGCCTGGTTGCCGATCCTCATCATCGGCCTCAGTCCGCTTACCTGGTCATTAACCGGCGAGAACTCACCCATCCGCTTCGGGATCAGCGAATTATGCCTGGGTGCCTTCGCGATGGCCAGCTTTCCCCGTTCTCTCCTGAACCGGCGCGCGCTCTCAGCCGGCCCGCTCAACCTCCCGATTTTCCTGTTTCTTGGCTGGTCGCTGGTAACGGCGGTCCATCATTGGTACCCCCAAACAGCGCTGGTGCTCGTTCAAATGGCGCTGTATCTTTGGGTCGTGCCGGTTCTCTTCGCCGATTTACGAGGCGGAGCGCTTACTATCTGGCGAGGGCTGAAGCTGCTGGCGGTGATGGATCTTTGCATCGGGATCGGCGTTTTAGCGCTGTTTCTGATGGGAGAGCGGCAGGGGGTTTTCCTGTTCGGCCTGCATAAAAATTCGGTCGGCTCATCGTTGGCGGCGGGGCTGATTTTGTTCATCACCATGAGTTGCGAGGATCATAACCGAAAGCGGATTTATGCCTTCGGCGCTCTGATGATCGGAGCCGCTCTATTTGCAACGCTCTCGCGAGGCGCCTGGCTGGGGGCAGCCGCCGGTCTAGGCATCCTGATTTCCATTAAGGGCTACGATCGGCGCCTTAGCCTTCTGGCGGCGGCCATCTTCTTACTTTGCCTGTGGATGTTTTTACTCTTGCCGGAGCGCTCGTTCAACTACCTCACGTTCGGGCAGGGGCCGCACCAGAACCTGACAATAAGGATGGATACTTATCGCGAGGGGTGGCTCGCATTCACCTCATCGCCGATTTTCGGCCAGGGACCCGGAATCGGCAAGGAATCCTCCGGATTTAACAGCCTCTACCTGATGATATTGGCCGAGTCGGGCTTGCCGGGTTTAATTCTGTTCGGCTGGCTGATAATTTCCACCTTTAAGATGTATCGAGCGGCTCATCGCATCGCCGGCACCGATTCAGTGGAGCGGCGGCTCATCGCAATCGCGGCCGCGGTGACGGTCTGCTATTGGGTGCACGCAGCGATAGACCTTTACTGGGGCCGCGGAATCATGCTGCAGTGGGCCTGCATCGGCGCCGTGATCGGCATTTGGCAAAAGCACTCCTCAACGGCAATTATCGGAGACGATACCGCCTCCGGTCTTAACGTCCGAGCTAAGCCTTAAATTGATAACCGGCATCTGGGGCCGGGGTCCTCTTTGCCGGGGTAGACGGCCGACCGTTCGCGGTCAATAGATCGGCGATAGCTTGCATAACGCCGCCTACGATCTCCTCTCGTGAGGAATCGGGGGTGAAAAAGATCGGGTCTCCATAAACAACCTTTAGCTTTGCGCGATGAATCCATCCAGCATTGGGAGGGAGCATCTTCTCGGTACCGATTACGGCCACCGGAATTACCGGCGCTCCTGATCGTTTGACCAACAGGGTAATCCCAGCCTCGCCGGGCAGTAGATTTCCGTCATCGCTGCGGGCTCCTTCCGGAAATATGCAGAGGAGATGTCCGGCGCTTAGCTCAGCCAGCGCCCGGCGTAATGCATTGCGGTCGGGAGTGCCGGGTTTAATCGGAAAAGCATGACAAACGGACAACAGCCATTTCAGCACCGGCACCTTCCAAAGCTCCTCTTTCGCTATAAACCATACCTTGCGCTCCAGCGGCGATACGGCAAGTGGAGCGTCTAGATAGCTGACATGGTTCGGGGCTATCAATGCCGGACCGCTGGTCGGTACATGGCTTATGCCCTGGATTTCCCATCGCCCGTAGAATCGAAAAAACAGACGAAAAAATAATCGAATGAGATTATAAATCATGGCGAAGAATCTGTAACTTCAGCACAACGCTTGAGAATTAATTCCACCACGCCATCGACGGTTAGATGGTCGGAGTTGATATATATCGCGTCCGGCATCTGACGCAATGGAGAATCGGAACGACTGCTGTCCCGCTCATCCCGCTCAGCTTGCTCCTTTAATATTTGATCCAACCATCTTGTAGCCCTCGCGGGAGAGTTGATTACAGCGACGTCGGGCACGCTCTCGTGGTGAGGCGGTCAAAAAAACCTTCACCTCCGCATTTGGAAAAACGACCGAGCCGATGTCCCTACCTTCCATCACCACACCACCGCCGGCGCCCATCCGCTGCTGCTGGACGACCATATTGCGGCGCACGCCGGGTATTGCCGATACCGGTGATGAGAGGCGGGTTATCTCCGGCGAGCGGATCATCTCGGTGGCATCGAGCCCATTCACGATAACTCGTTGGCCTTGCGGGCTGAGATGGAAATTAATCTCTATCGTCTCCGATAGGTGGGCCATCGCCTCAACATTATCCAGTGAAACGCCCTGCCTGTTTGCGGCCAGCGCAACGGCGCGGTACATCGCGCCGGTATCAATATAGGTGTAGCCCAGCGCATCGGCGACCCGCTTGGCAACGGTGCTTTTTCCGGCCCCGCTTGGCCCGTCAATGGCAATGGTTAAACGCCGGTTTGGAGATCGTTGTATCATAAAACCTCATCGCCTCGCTCGCCGGTTCGAATGCGGATTGCGTCATCGGCCGGCAAAACAAAGATAACACCATCTCCCGGCTCCCCGGTGTAGGCGTGTCGAACGATGGTTTCAATGATTTCCTCCACCATCCCATCACTGACGATCATCTCAAGCTTGATTCCGGGCGATAGATCGAGCAAAAAATCACCGGATCGGCGGGTGGAATAATCGCTCTCGGCGCCGCCGAACCCCACCACATCGCTGACGGTGAGACCCGCCACCCCGATGCCATCGAGCGCCAGCTTCACCTGGTCTAGCTTGATCGGACGAATTACGGTTTCAATGCACTTCATGGTCGCCCAAGCTTTTCCAAAAAGGTTGCCAATAATAAGTATTGAATAAAAGAATGCTGTTTCCGGTTTGCTTCATAACCGTACCCGGCTTTCGGAGCGCGGATATTCTTACTCGTTTCGCAGCAAACTACAACAACAATATGCCCTTAACTTGGAATGTCCAGATTACAGTTTAGCACTTGGCTCGGTTTAATCGCGCTGGCCGCCATCATTTTTAGGCTGGCCCCCGGTCCCAAGATCATTGACGATGCCTATATAACCTTTCGCTACGCTCGCAACCTGGCGGACGGATATGGACTGGTGTACAATCGGGGTGAGGCGGTTTACGGCACAACCTCACCGCTATGGGCAATCACTCTGGCGCTGGCTCACAAGGTTACCGGAGTCGGATACATCCGACTGGCATGGTTTCTAAACGCATTGCTCGGCGGTATAAGCTGCGTGTTCCTCGGCCTTGCAGCCCGTCGCTTGGCCGATAGCTCCATAATTGCGCTTGCCTCGGCAAGTTTGTTAGCCTTTAGCTCGATCGGTGTGCTGGCAAGCATCTCGGGGATGGAAACCCCGCTTTACCTGAGCGCCCTCATTGCCGCTTACTGGTGTTATCTCGCCGACAGACCGGCGTTGGCGGGACTGGCCGGTGGCATCGCCGTGCTTACTAGGATTGACGGAGCGCTGTTACCATGCTTGTTGTTGGCCGGGCTGCTATTTCAGCGGTCATGGCGAGGCTTATTAGGATTTGCCATCGTATTTCTGGTCACCGTTTCACCGTGGGTTATTTATGCTCAACGATTTTATGGCACCATAATTCCCCATACAGCAATTGCAAAATGGCACGCCTACTTCCTCCCACCCGATCAAGCTTTTCTAGTGATCTCTCGATACCTACTCGGGCTCATCAATCCCGACACGAACTCCCTAGCCCATCTTTTCGCTGTTGCCCCTATCTCCAGCCTTGCTGGCCTCTTCGCCCTGATGGGATTATGGCTTATCGGTGCGGCTCAGTTGGTGAGAAAGAACCCCCGCTTCTGGCCGATCATATTACACCCATTTCTGGTTGCCGGTGGGCTGATAATCGCAAACCCGCCTATATTCTTCTGGTATTTAGCGCCAATTGAACCGATCTTCACCGTTTGCGCCCTGACCGGCGTGACCCGGCTTACGCAAGCGGCTGCCTTCTTGCTCGTACGAATGCGTGGCGATTTACCCCAAAGCTGGCAGGAACCGGCGGTTCGGGTGGGCGGGGCTATTGCTGCCGCCATACTCTTTTCAATATTCGCTGTTCGGGATGCAAACTCACTGATACGCCCGGTCAACGGCCACATCGGGGTGGCTCCCCCCGGTATTTGGCTCAGCCGCGAACAGAAGTACCGGCAGATCGCCAAGGTGCTTGACGCCCGAATGCATCCAAACGACATCCTATGCGCAACTGAAATCGGGGTGCTGGGTTACTATTGTCCAGTGCGTATCCTCGATGCGGTAGGGCTGGTTTCACCACAATGCGACCGATTTTATCCAACCTCCCGCCAATACCTGGATCATAATGTCAATTATGCCGTTCCTCCCAAGCTGATACGCACCCTGCGTCCCACCTTTTTTGTCTCATTCGATACGTTTATTAAAAACGGCGTGCTGCGTAGTCGCTGGTTTTTGTCTCATTACCGGCTCATCGGCCGAATCGGCGGCGGCCCATTTGAGTCTCGATACCTGGACATATTCGAGCGAGCCGATGTGATGGCGCGCCGAAGAGACCGTCCATTACCGGTAACGAGCCATGAAGAAAACACCCTCACGCCATTTTGAATGGGAGCAATCGGTGCCGCCCTGCCCTCGTATGAGTTCAGTTCTACAGAAATTATTCTCGAATACACAATCCATCCCCATCCGTACCCTATCCCCCTGCCATCTTGAGTAACAGTTCAGTTTTACGAGGGTTTTTAAGGGTGCTAGAGTTCACCCTATCCTGATCTTCCTCCGGGGAGGAGGGAAAAGGGAAGCTCAAGCCTTGAAGTACAGCCGACGACCCCCATCCTGACCGATTTTCGCCCGATTATCAGGCGTACCCCCATCCCGACCTTCCCCCTGAGAGGGGGAAGGATGCCGAGCATGGTAAATATATTAACTCCCTCCCCCTCTGAGGGGGAAGGATGGGGTGGGGGTGGATGGTGTAATCGAGAATGATTCCCGCAGAACTGAACTAATACCATCTTGACACTCGACGGTGCCCGCGATATACTGAACACTACCCGCGATAAGTCAATCGGCTGATCTCGCGGCACCGCCAAAGGAGGGTAGATACCAGTGGCTAAAGGTGCAACTTCACGCTCCGACATCCTTGAGCGAGAATATACCAAAGCTATCCTCATTCTGGTTCGAAGCGGCATTGTGCTGATCGTTTCACTGCTTTTGGTCTGGTTTTTCGGCAGCCTGCATGTAGTGAGACCGCTTCTCGACATCGGCTTGCTGGGCGTAACGGCGGCAGTCGGCCTTGGATTCTGGGGTGGCTGGAAGGTTTACCGGGCGCTCAGCGTCAAAACGGTCTCACTTCAGTGCCCGTATTGTAGTCATGAAATGCGCTTCCCCACCATGCCGGAAAACGGCTTTGACTGCGAAGGGTGCAATCGTCCGGTCGCGATTAAAGATGGGCAGGTCGTATCCATCAAAACGGTAACCTGCCCGGTATGCCGCACCGAACATAAGGTTTCGGTGGACGCGCGCCGCTATATCTGCGACAACTGCCAGCGGCCGTTGAACGTATCCGGCGATGGGCCGGCCACTGAAATCAATGTGGAGGGCGATAGTGAAGTCCTTCGTAACTACGATGTGATCCTGACCTCGGCCGGCCGTAGTCCCAACGATGTCGCGCTGGCGCTGGAATCCATCATGATCATGACCCTGGCCGAGGCGCGCCGCCTGCTGCAGGAGCTGCCATTAACGGTGGTGCGCAACATCCCCGAGCGTAAAGCCGATGCGATCCGGCGGCGACTGCGGGAGCTGGGGGCGACCGCCGTCATCCAGCCGACGGTAACCGAGGCCCAGAACCAGCGGACGCGGGGCGGCCAATAGGCGAGCCGACGATCATCCCAGCGCGTTGAAGCAGCCCATCAATCATAAAGAGGGTGAACCTCTATGAAAAGTGAAGAGCCGGCCACAAAAACGACCCGCCGTGAGTTTTTGAAATCAGCCGCCTTTTTAGCGGTCAGCGCCGTCATACCATCAGAGGCGGTCACCAAGCCGGCCGCCACAACGGACTACAAATCGCTTGCCTTTTACCCGGATCGCTGGGCAAAGAAGGGCCTCTCAACCCAGATGTATCCTTGGATCGGCCGCCGGCTCATCTTTTTCACGACAACCAGCGATCTCGATCTACCTACCCTGGGCATATTTCTGGATCGACTCGATTCCGGCTGGGCGCTCTATTCCGATCTAACCGGCGCCAAGCCCCGCCCTTTCAAGCTGTATACCGACAAACCGACCATCGCGGCCATTCCGGACGATGATCTGACTTGCGGCTACGGCTGCGGGTACATCGGCGCCACCGGTATCGAAGTCTGCGGCTTCTACAGCAACGACTACCCGATGGTTCGCAATCATCCCGATGAATTTCCGCATTACTACTTTTATGAGATGGGGCGGAACTACTACCTCTTCGGCAATCGCCACAGCCTCTTCATAACCGGTTACGCCGTCTTTATGCGATACGTATGCATGGATAATCTCCATTGCCAAGATCCGGACATCGCCACCCGAAAGACGATCGAGCGCTGCGAGGAGCTTTATTCCCAGACCAGTATGCCTTTCCTCGACGCATTTACCACCGTCACCGGCCTCGATGAAAAAAAGCCCCGATTGGAAATTCAGCCCTCCGATCAGCCCTGCATGTACGCCTCTGCGATGCTCAAGCTCTATCGCGACAACGGCGGTAATGAGTGGCTCAAGCGGTTTTATGCCGCGCTGAAGCGCTGTCCGCGCGAGGCACCCAAGACCGAAAAAGCGGCGCTCCGACAGTGCGCCAACTGGATGATCGCGGCCAGTGCGTCGGCGAAAAAGGACTTAACCCCGCTTTTCGTCAATCGCTGGCGCCTCTCGCTGTCGGCATCGGTGCAGAAAGTGATGGAAGAAACCGCTTGGACCGATCCCCATCTTGATGTCAAATCCATTTGCCAGAAAATTGACCCGATGGTCTGATTGTGTCGCTATTCGTCGAGTTTGTGGAAAAAGCTGGCGCAGTACCAACCAGCCAGGCCGGCAAGGGTCATCCAGTTGGCGGCGAATGCGGATACCGTAAATCTGGCGAAAGGCATCATTGCGGTAAACGTAAAGTTCCCCATCGCGATGTCCATCGGTATCCGGATGAGCAGATAGAGCACGAAAAGGGCGCCGATGGCCGGGTTCCCATCCTGGCGCATAACGATCACGATTCCATAAAGGATGGCGCCTACGAACGGCCCGGCGATTAAAAACAGACCGATGGCCAGCGCCAGGTCATCGGCATCGTCGTCGGCGAACGGGGCTACCTTCATAAGCGGTAAAAGGATTGCCGCACCAAAATTCGCCAGGAATAAAGTTCCCAAATAGAACCCCGGCGCCGCTTTTGTAGCGATGACGGCCAGGAAAATGATCCCGATCAAAGCCGGAATGTATTTAACGATCTGCGCCAAAATATCGGGTTCGTCAAAATCGAGCACAATGGTGGAGGTATCGGTGGTCTTTCCCGAATCGGCATCGAAATGGGCCCCCGACACTGGATCGTACACCATGCCGGAGTAGTATTTCGATTTAACCGCCTGAAAAGTCCCCATTTGCGGAACGTGCTTATCCGGGGCGAGCGCCGCTGAGTTGACGTTGTTACTTGGTGCCTTCACGGTGTTCATCTGCGGTGCTTCCGGCGCTTTCAGCACCGGGTGGCGGGTTAAATGGCCGGTTCGGTGAGAGGTTATCACCACCGAGCGCGGTGCTTCCACCGCTGAGCCGGTCGTCGACAATGGCTTGTGGCACCAACTGCAAACGTTGGCGGTTTCGCTCTCCAGCCCGCAGTAGCGACACAGTGTGGTCCGGCCTCCGGTTCTCGCCCGCGGCACCACCGTAGTGGCAGGCCCAGCCGTTCTGGGCGGAACCGGAGGCGGGCTGATCGGCACTTTCGGTGCGAAATCGGTCTTGGGCATTGGAATCGCGCTGACCGGCTGGCTGGCCGGCGGCTTTACAACGGGCGGCGGCACCTCGATCGACTTTTGGATCGGTGGAATTGATACCTCCGGTCGGATTGCCGGTGAAGCCTCAGCCGGCGGCGGGGATTTCACCTCATTAGCTGGTGGGGTCGGCCCCGGCCTTCGAATCGCGATGGGGATCGGCGGCGTCACCGGAGATGGTTTAGGTGTCGTTTCAGCGGGCGGCTTCGCCGATGGCGCGAGCGGTTTTCTGAAATCCTTTAATGGAATCAGCCCGATCGGCGGCGGAGGCGCTTGAGCCTGGCTCTCCTTAATCGGCGAAGGCTCCGGCGGCTGGATGGCCTCCTCAACCGGCCTCTCTACCACTCGTGGTTCGCCGCTGCCTGCTACGGGGGGCTTTGTGGGCGCGGCCGGGTTGGGGGGAGCGGTCTCGGTCGGCGGCGGAGCAACCGGCGAGGCTGAAATCCCGCCTAAAAACGGAAATGGGTTCAGATCGTCATCAAACGCCTCACCCAGCTCAACCGGAGCGCCCGACTGCTTTGGTGGAGAAGCGGCATTCCCCTCAATGGGTTGAGCGGGCGCGCCTGCACCCTGCTTCGACTCTTCATCGGCCGGTTTGGAGCTTGTGGTGAAGGGATGGCGGCACCAACTGCAGATGTCGCTGGTTTCGCTCTCCAGCCCACACCATTTACAAAACATGATCACTTACCTCGTGGCGCCGCGCGTTGCTTCAGACATGAACCGTTGCATGGATACCAATAATACGACTCGGGAATTTAGTTGAATTTCAGCCCACCCATTTTGCTCAGTGCGTATTATACCGGCACCATCTGCGGGTGTCAACAAAGTTTGCCGCCTAGACCATCCCAACCCTCAGCGCCGGATCAAGTAACACTCATTTTCCGAATCGGGATGAATATTTTTTCGAGTTGCTGTACTACATCTCCAATCCGTTGACCATCAACCGGAAGCGGCAGTCAAGCACCGCCGCGGCCTTGCGACACATCACCATACGATCCACAAATATCTCGAAATACTCCATCACGCTGGCGGCCGCTGTATCTATCTGTAGCTCCAGCGTAATTAACCGCTGCTCTACATCCACCGCTAGATGCGACTTCTGCACCGCGTGATTGACCCGGTCGTGGATGTCGAACGTGGATGGAATCGGGTTCTGCACCCGGGTAAAGTGGACATCCGACTTGTCGGCCAGGATTACAGCCGCGGTCACTACATTTATTGGTACGCCTTCCGGCTCCTCATGGTTGCCAATCGCCCCCATCACGACTCCGATCTCGACCGGGTCCATTTGCATCTCGTTCAACAGCACGAAGGACATGGTGGCGCCGATCTGCGGATGGGAAAACCGGCTCACCACGTTGCCCATGTCATGCAAAAACCCGGCAATCGCGGCCAACTCGGCGACTCGATCGTTGTGACCCACTGATTGGCAGACGTTCCGAGCGATTCCGGCCACCAGCCCGGCGTGGCGAAGGCCGTGCTCGGTGTAGCCGATCACCATCATCTGTTCATTTGCCTTTTCGATAAATGCCCGAATTTTGGGATTATTCCGCACTTCGCGCAGCGTGATCTGATTTCCGGTACCGCCACCCGCGCCCATCATTGCTCTCCTTCTATGGATGTGCCATATTGAGCGGTGAAATCCTCATAAAATGCTGCAAACCGCCCCTCCGCGATAGCGCTGCGAATCCCATCCATCAACCGCTGGTAAAACTGCAAGTTGTGAATCGTGGACAGTATTGGTCCCAGCATCTCATTGGATTGACAAAGGTGTCGCAGAAAGCTTCGACTTTGATTTTGGCACGTTTGACAATCGCAGTCCTCTTCTATCGGCCGATAATCCGAAGCGTAGCGCGCATTCCGTAAGTTAATGGTACCGGTGCGGGTGAATACCTGCCCGTTTCGGCCGTTACGAGTTGGAAGGACGCAGTCGAATAGATCAACCCCTCGTTTAACCGCCTCCAGAATGTCCACCGGTGTCCCAACGCCCATCAGGTACCTCGGTTTATCCTCCGGCAATATGGCGGTGCTCACCTCCACCATATTATTACGCTGTTCAACGCTTTCACCGACCGCAAGGCCGCCGATCGCATATCCATCGAACGGTAACTCGCGGAGGGTTCGCGCGCAGGAGCTTCTCAAATCCACCTCTACCCCACCTTGAGTGATGCCATACAGTGCCTGAAGCCAGCCGCCGGCCGCCTTACTTTCCCAGCGCTGATGGGCTTCAAGGCATCGCTGCGCCCACCGGTGCGTTCTTTCAAGCGCTTCTTGTACGGTTTCGCGCGGGCTGGGGTACGGCACACACTCATCAAATGCCATAATGATATCGGCGCCTAGGCGGTGCTCGATATCAATGACCGTCTCCGGGGTGTAAAGCTGCCGAGAGCCGTCCAGATGAGACTGGAACTCCACCCCCTCGTCGCTCACCCGTCGTAAACCCTGCAAGCTAAAAATTTGAAATCCGCCGCTGTC
>JAMCWF010000021.1 GCA_023481295.1 Armatimonadota bacterium
CCGGTCATCGCGGCGGAAAAATCACAACTCAACAACATTGAAAGGAAACAGACAATCCGGTGTTAAAATTTAACGTGCTGGTTCTCGCAGTGGCGATGATCATCGGCGTCGGCGCCTATTTCAGCCACGCATCGGAGCGAACCAATGGGCCGGTGGTCGCGGTGGTGGATATGCAAAAAGTTTACGATGAAAGCGGCCTCCGCCAAATGAACGAACAGCAACTGATGACCTATGGCCAGGAGCTGGCGAAGCAGTTCAACGACATCAGCAATCTACCCTACCTGTCACCCACCGAGGTGAAGGAGCTGAGCGACTTGATGATAAAGCCAAACCCAACCCCGGCCGATACGTCTCAGATGCAAGCTTTGGAGCAAAAATCGAGGCAGCTTTCACAGGAGATGAACAAGCTGCAGACGACCAGCGATAGCTCGCTCACCCCAGCCGATCGGGCCCGCATTCAGCAATTGGCGGGTATGATGAGTACCTGGCGCGGGTCGGTCGAGGCGTTGACCCCGATCTACCAGAAGATGGCGAACGATCAAGACACCAAAACGCAGCGGGAGGCGATGGACACAATTCGTAAAGAGGTCGCAAAGATTGCCAAATCTCAGCACCTAACGGAAGTCTTCAGCGTATCTTCGCTGGTCTACTGTGACCACGACATCACCAATGATGTGGTGAAGCAAATTAAAAAAGCCAAGTTGGTCACTTTAAATCAATAGCCGGAACCACGTCTGTGTCCAATCGGCAAGCTAAATTGATCCCGCTCGCTCCATCTTCGGCAAACTCGTCGTGTAATCAGGTGCCGCTATCGGCCAAAGATTGGGATACCATCCAGCATGACCTGGCGCAGCCGCTGAATAATCTGCTGGAATGGGTCTGGCTGGTCGAGAAAAGCGATCCGGATGGCACGGGTTTGCTCTCCGAAAGCATGCGCCGGTCAGCCGGCCAGGCTTCGCGACAGGTGCTATGGGCATGGCGGCTGGTTGGTGCGCTGGTTCGCTTGGAGGCGGCGGCGGATGGCCAACGCTGGGATAGGGTTGCCATCCGCCATGAACTGCGACGACTGCTGCAGCCATACCTCTCTCCCGAGGTGGGTTGCGATCTCGATACACCATCCCGCCTGCCTCCTCTCTGGACCGATCGAATGCTGCTGCTGACCATTTTGGATTATGGGCTTCATCAGGCGGCGTCCCATTCCTACCCGTTGAGCCGTATCGCCGTTGAAATCAGCACCGATCTCCAAAACTTCCAGATCAATATCACGGCGTTCTATCGCTTGCCAATGGAATCGAACGCACCGCCGAAGCCCACCCCGGCGCCCGTTCAGAGCTGGTTTGCGCTGGCCAACCGCTGCCTTTCCCACTATTCCAGTTGCGTGTATTGGGAGTCGGCTAATAGTCACATCCGATTACGCCTATACCTGGCCAGAAAGCGGTTGTTTATCCGTCATCCTAAATGAGTTTGTTGACAGCAAACGCTGCGGTAATTACTCGGCTTTTTCGGCGCGTTCTCAGAGGCGGTTGGCGATGATTGCGGAACCCTATGTCCCCGGTCTATACAAAGGGAGGAGGGGGAATAGATTATCCGCGCGCGGGTTCCTTCCCCCTGATTGCCGGCAGTGGGGAACTGGATTCCCGCTTTCGCGGGAATGACGCATAATAAGCTCTTCGCAATGTAAAGTATATAATGTCGTGATTAATAAGAATATCCGAAAATTGGTACAGAAACCGCGACAAGTGGAGGATATCCGCAGTCGTCTACGCCTCGATGGATTTGTAATATGCTATCATTTGGATGCGATCGGTGCAACCGCCTTTCTCTTTTTCGTTGGGGCCGGCGCCACCCCACTGCCGTTGCGGCTGCCTTCAGGTGAGGCAATGGGAGTTGGTTGCCGTCTCAGGTCAGACGAGCGTCGAATCGCGGCCAGCAACCCCCCAAGCACGATCAAGACGGCGCCCAGCCATACCACACCGATGCCGGGCTTGTAGATCGCCTGCATCCAAATCCTCACCGCGGCCGAGGGGGCCGGCATTCCAACCAATAAGAGCGCCACCTGCTGTGAATCGGCCATTAAGTCGGCCAGCTCAACCTTAATACGGGGCTGGTCGGGAAGTGATGGCTCGTCAATCGGTTGCTTTTGGCCGTTCACTGACGGAATCAGAGTGTGAACTCCCTGCGGATCGGTGACCGTGATGACTGCCCCGACCCGAAATTGGTTGGCGGTTTGGCCATGCTCGAACATTTTAAAGCCCTTAAACAGCCAAGTTGTACGGCCGATCTGAACCGGAACGCCGAGCTTCAAGAGGATGGTCGGTACGGAAGGATGGCTCTCTAATTGTGTGGGAGCCAGATAAAGATCGTAGAGTGCCGTTCGGTGAATGGCCGGTGAATTGACCCAGCCGTTCGCGGTGGAAGTGAGCGTCATCCGAGCGTTGTACGACTGCCGGTCACTGCGCAGCATCAGGTTGAGCTGCCGCTTAATTTGATGCAGTGTGGTCGGCTGATTGTGCAGACTTTGCAAGTTGAGCTGATAACCGAACGCGGTGGCTGGGTGCTCTGTCGCGACCGAGATGATCTGCTCGCGCTGATAGACGGTGGAGACAAACGCGCCGACTACCAGTAAGGCGGCACCGATGTGGGCGAGCTGAGCTCCGGTGCGGAGCGGCTGCCTATCCCGGTATCCGTGGTAAAGCCGGATTGAGTTCCCGCTGATTGCAAATGCGGCCGCGCCGGTGCAGATCAGCCATACCCAAGAGTGTACGCCACAACCCCAGGCAATGGCGCAAACCAGCAGCGAGAAGTAGAGCGGCGGGATCAGTGTGGGCTTTATTTCAGAAGGGGGTACCGGTTTCCAGCCGATCAGCGGAGCGAGCGCCATTAAAACGCAGATGATGACGGCGGCGGGCGTGCTTACCCGATTATAGTAGCTCTGCGCCACCGCAAATGAATGGCCGAACTGCGCCATCATAATGGGGGCGACCGTTCCGCAAAGGATCGCAACCGCAAGCGCCAACAATACCACGACGGAGGCAACCATCAGAAAGCCCTTCGACAGCAGGGAGGTGTACGCCGGCTGAGTACGGATGCTTCGCGCGACCCGCCGGTAGAGGAACAGCGCAATTACGGCAAACGCGCACGGGAATCCAATCATCAACTGATTAAATTGGGAGCCAGCTTGGCTGAACGAGTGCACCGAGGTATCGCCTAGTATTCCGCTGCGGGTCAAGTAGGTGGCCAGCAGGACCAGCAGGTAGGAGAGCACCGCCAGCGCATAGTTGGTCTTGTGGAAGGAGGAGGTCACCCGCTGGATGATCAGGCCATGCAGCAAAGCGGTCAGCACCAGCCAGGGGACCAGCGAGGAGTTTTCAACTGGATCCCATCCCCAGAAGCCGCCCCAGCCGAGCGTTTCGTAAGCCCAGTATCCGCCCAGAGCGATGCCGGCAAAGAGCGCCACCCAGCCGATAATGGCCCACGGCATCAACTTGGTAATCCAATCATTGAAATCACGCTTTAGCAGTGAGCCGAGCGCCATCGCGAACGGCGCCGCCAGCAGTGCGTAACCCAGAAACAAAAACGGTGGATGAATGATCATCCAGATATTTTGCAGCAACGGATTCAGGCCGCTTCCTTCGGTGGGAATCGGGCCGTGAAGGACGGCGAATGGGCTTTTGGAAATCAGCAGTACGATCAGGTAGAGCTGGGCGAGGAGAAAGAAGGGCATGCGATAAGGCTCGTCTTTGCCGGAGCTGAAGGCCAGCACAATGCCGACGACGGCGGTTAAAAGCGTCCATAAGAGCAGACTGCCCGATTGGCCGGCCCAGAGAGCGGAGATCAGCAGGGGGGTCGAGAGGTCGGAGGAGCTGTATTCGTAGACGTAGCTCACCTCGAAATGGTGACCCAGAAACAGCATCAGCAGGCTGCCCATCGCAATGACGATGCCGGTTGCGGCCAACCCCAGGCTGAACCGGGCCAGCTTCAGGCTCTCTGCCTGCCCCCGCAAGACGGCGATGTAGGCGTAGCCGGCGACCAGTGTGGCGATCAGCGCGATATAGATTGCCGAATGGCCCATTGATATCATCTTAACTTACCTCGCTTTCGCACTCCGCTCCGCAGAGCGATGCTTCGTATCACAGTGAATTTCAATCATATCAACCCAATCATACGTTCCAATTGCAATCCAATGTATGACACGGGTCATATCTTTCATATCGCCTCATCTGTAAACCATCAAGGCGAGGTTTTGCTGTGGCACATCGAGCAGAATTTCTGCCGATCATGGCACTTAAAACAAAAGCTGTTAGCCTTAAAGGAGGCCACCTTGGCGTGTGTCATCGACCAGTCGGCCGGGTGCGGCATCGGCGTCTGGTGGCACCGATCGCAACTGTTTTGGCCATGACAGATGGCGCATACCTTTTCCTGTCCTTTCGCTGCGGTTGGATGGGTTTTCGGCCAATTCGCATCGTGCGATGCGGGCTTATGAGTTTGGTGGCAGGCCATGCACTCGGAAGGTCGGTGGCAGCGCTTACAGAGTGACGGGCTTTGCAGCGCAATCGGCTCATGCCCCGACTGCATCCAACCGGCCGGATGCGGCATGGCGATCCCATGGCAATTCACGCAAAAGTTCTGGACATGGCAGTTGGCGCAGACCGGCGATTGCATTGCAGCGGCCGAATGGGGACTTTGGGCCGTTTTCACCGGGCCGATCGGCGGCAACACCTTTCGGTTTAGCCAATCCGCCGGGTGCGGCATGTTGGTTCGATGGCAAGTCTGGCAAAAGGATGGTTTATGACAGGTGCTGCACCGTAAAGTTCCGCTCAATGCGAGCTTTCCGTGCCGCTTCATAAAATCGGGCGCCCGATGTGAGACAGGCCGCGCACCCTGATGACATTCGACACAAAAATCGGGGGTATGACACACGGTACACTTGTGAGTCGCCGTCAGTTTGCCGTGTATTTGCAAAAAATTCGCTTGCTGATGCGACGGCGGCCGTGCCCCATGGTGACAGGTTCGGCAGAAGGTAGGTGTGTGGCAACGATAACATGTGGCCTTGTTTTTGATGGCGGCATTTCGATGCATCCTCAACCAATAGGGGCCATGCAGAAGCTTGCGATGGCACTGATCGCACTGTTGCCGAGAGTGGCAGACCAGGCAAAACTTGGGGTTGACGGCGGAAGCCCCGGCATGGAATCGCAACCAGTGATGGAGATGGGAATTGGGTTTGCGGTTGCGGTGACAGGCTTGGCAGAACCGGGGCTGATGGCATTCGGCGCAGGATTGGGGGTCTTTCATCACCTCAAACCGATGATTGAGCATAAACCCTTCCTCCAGGTGTGATTGCGGCTCCGGCGGCCCGATCTGCGGCGTGGATGGCATGGTAGAGGTTGGGCGGATGCTTTGAATGAATGACACCATCGCCACGATCTCATGCTGATTCAACTGAGAGGGCGGCATGATCGAACGCGGGTTGAATCGGGTTGGGTTGAGCAGAACCTCCTCGATCGTTTTTTTTGTGAGCTTGCCGCCGGTCGCCAAATCCGGCCCGGCGGTACCGCCACCGCCGTTTATCCCATGGCAGGCCTGGCAGTGCAAATCGAGAAAGAGCTTTTGACCTTCCTGCTGCAGTGGGGTTAACTTGGGTGCGCTTTCAATCGTTGGAAGCGATCTCAGCGAAAGTGCCGTCACCGCCACGAAGACGCTACCGGCGAGGAAGATGGAAATGGGGCGTCGAGCCAGCTTTCGTTCCGGGTTGTGATCTAAATAGGGCACCAGGATGAAAGCCAGCAGGGTGATACCCGGAATAACCATGCCACCGATGAACTCCCACTTGCCGGTGAAAAGGTGGGCCAGCTCAAAGAGGTAGAGGAAATACCAGTCGGTGTGAGCCGGATATGTGAGGTTGGGATTCGCGGGAGGCGTGAGGTGAAATCCCAAAATCAGCGTCGCCAGCATCAGTATCACAAAGAGCACCGCGCAGCAGATCATGATCTTCACCGTATGATCCGGGTGAAACAGGAGCGGCTTTTCGACGTTCTGCTCATCATCCACCTGGCGCCACGGCGGCGTGATACCCTTCACCCTCACCTGAAAAACATGAAAGACAAGCAAGATCACAAGTATGGTCGGCAAGAAAAAGACGTGAATCGCGTAAAACCGGGTCAAGGTCAGCGTGCCCACCGTAGGCTCGCCCAGGATGGCCGCCTTCAGCCAGTGACCCACAATCGGAAGCGAGCCGGCCAGGCTCATGCGGATGGTGGTGGCCCAATAGCCGTTTTGGTCCCAGGGCAGCAGCGAGCCGGTTATGGTGAAGGCCATCGTGATGGTTAGCAGCAGGATTCCAATCACCCAAACGATCTGGCGCGGCTTTTTGTAGGCTCCCCAGAGGAAAACCCGTAAAATGTGAACCCCGACCAAGAAGGCGATGGCATCGGTGGTGTAGTGATGAAGACTCAAGGCCACCCTTCCCCAATAGACGCTGCGGATAAATTGGATGCTGTCGTAGGCATGGTCAGGAGTCGGGGCATAGTAGAGTGCGAGAAAGATGCCGGTGACGAACTGGATCACGAGCAAAAATAGGATCACCGCCCCGATCGTCTGCGGCCAGCTTATACCGGACGGCAGCGGATACACCAGAAATCGTTCGATATCAGAGACCAGTCCGGTCTGATCATCAATCCAGCGAAGGATCTTCTTCACCCCTCTAGGCTCCTTTTATCTTGATCAGAATTCGGCCGCCGACTACCTTATAAGGAAATCGGTCCAATGGGCGCGGCGGCGGTCCCGCTACCACCTGACCCTTGATGTTGTACATCCCGTTGTGGCAGGGACAGTAAAACACCTTTTTGTCGGGCTCCCAACGCACCGCACAACCGGCGTGAGTACAGACATTGGAAAACACGGTGAACGATTGAAGATTTTCGGCCACCACATAGACGGTTCCGCGAACGAGTTGATCCAGGTAGCCGTCCTGATGGTTGTAACGGTAGGTAAACGCGGTGGGAACGCCGAGCACCACATCGGTCAGCAGGCCGATATCCAGCCAGGTCTCCTTACGCCGTTTGAACGCGGGGAATAGGCTGAGCGCGACCATTGGGGCCGAAAGCAGGCCGACCAGTAAAAAACCAAATAGACCCACCAAATAGGAGAGGAATCGCCGCCTATTCGTTTTCCGATGGTTTGAATTCGGGTGTTTCATCCTACACCTCCTTAAACTCGAACCCACGCCGCTCGTATAGGTGGTTGCTGAAAAATACTGCAACACCCACCGGGTCGTCATTCCGTGGCCGCAAAGCGGAACCCGGAATCCAAGACATTGACATCGGACTGGATTCTCGCTTTCGCGTGAAAATCGTAGCGGCGGACTCCCGCCGGTTTTTCAATAACCTCACAAGCATGATCGTGTTCCTAGTCCCTCATTGGCTCGGCTTCATGAATATCCGTTCGCGTTAGCGGTGGCCGCTGCTTCATATGCTCCGCATACTCCAGTGGATGTTCTTCCTGCATCTGATGGAGTGATATTTTTCCGGTAATCCAGACTTGGCTCATCGGGAAGACGGAAGGATTGAAATGCACCCAATAGAGATGCCACGTAATGATCGCGATAAAGGCTAGTAGCGCTTCAAAGCCGTGCATGACCAGCGCCATTTGCCATGCCCATAACGGGAGCCAGTGCAGGGCGGTGCTCATGAACCAGAGAATGGCGCCGGTCATCACCATCACGATCGTCCCCCAAGTTAGGGAGAGATACTCGAATTTCTCCGCGTAGCCGAACCGGCCGAATCGAGGGCGATCGGGGACCAAGCCAAAGTAGTATCGAAACTGATGGATGAAATCGTAAAGATCCTTACGATTTGGCATCAACATCATAACATCTCTCCGGGCTGACTTTGAAACGGCAAGGTAGATGAGATGGTAGATCGCGGCCGTAACCAGTAAGACCGCTCCGGCCCGGTGAAGCCATGCACGAAGCTCGAAACCGCCCGGAAATGAGAGCAGAAAGCGTGCCCAGTCCGTTTGTGAGTACTGCAGCAAGAATCCGCTCGCCATCAGGGTGCCCACGCTGATCAACAGGATGACGTGCTGAATTCTAACCTGCAATGGCATTCGCTCAACGTAAGTATTGGCCGGTGAGCTTTCATCGTCGTCCGCTCCCGATCGTGCCGCAGCGTGGTCCGTATCGATGGAATGTCCCGCCGGCGCGGAGGCGCCCATCCTTTTGCGCTTGGATTCGCGACGACGAGCCCAGAGATCCAGCCCAATCAACCCGAAGAAAAGGAGCGTCATAGACCAGATCACGACTCGGTAAAAGAGGGTCATCAGGTAAACGCCCAGGTTGCTCGCCGGAGTAACCTCCATATGTACCTCGCCCCGGGCGAAGTTAGCGCCGGCGTGTTTATGACAGCGGCCGCAGGTAGTCGGTATGTTCTTCGGATTGATGGATGAGCGGGGATCCGAGGCGGGCAGAATTTCGTGAGCGCGGTGACAGGTTGCGCAATTGGCAACCGTCACGATCCCGTAGGTCAAAGCCGTCCCATGGTAGGAGCTTCGGAAGGTCGAAAGCCGATCGGTCGGCAGCCCGAAGCGCAGGTCAATCGCTTTGTTGGCGTGGCAGCGACCGCAGGTGTTGGGGATATTGGTCGGATATACGGAGGAAGTGCGGTCGGTGGGCGCCCGGATGGTATGCTCCCCATGACAGTCGGTGCACACCGGAGCGGCCTTCACTCCCTTTAAGAACGCCTGACCATGCACCCCGGCCAAGTAGTGCGTGAGCTTATCCGGGTGGCAGCGGCCGCAGGTTCGCGGTATATTATTTCGGGCAACCGATGAGCTGGACACGCCGGCCGGTTGAATATCGTGGGCACGGTGACAATCGGTGCATACGGCGGCGCGGTTCATTCCCTGTCCCAACAGCAACTGGCCATGCACGCTTTTTTCATACTCTAGTAAAACATGTCCCTTCGGAATGCGAAATCGGTCAACCAGTCGCGGGTTGTTGTGGCAGTGAGCGCAGGTAAAGGGAATGTTTTGCCGGTTAACCTTCGAACGTGGGTCCGAAGCCGGCAAAATTTCATGCCGGCCATGGCAGGTAGCGCAGGTAGGAGCCAAGGTGGTGTGCTCCGCAACCGCAATCTGATGGTGGATGCTCAATTTAAAGCGATGAGCGATGTCGGCAAACCGAGCGGCGAGTCCGCTGTTTTTAAGGTGACAATTAACACAATTCACCGGTTGGGCGGTGGCAGGGTGAGGCAGGCGATTGGCGCTGAAATCACGGTGGCAATCGGTGCACTTTAAATTGCGATGAACCGATTGGCGGTAGCGTGCCGGATCTATGTAACCGCTTACGATCGTTCGCGAATGACAGCTCAAGCAGACGCGGTTGGTAGAGGGGCTGGTTTCACCTCTTGCCGGCAATTCCGACAGCATCACCATTAAAAGAATTGGTGCATGCACCCACCACGCTAACCGCGTACGGTGCGTGGTTATCATCGTTTTCACTCACTCAATCTCTTCAATAACCGGCTTGCAAATCCGATGGGGCGGCTGGTAAACGATCATCCCACCTGGGTTCGGCCTTCAACCGCCCCACCATCCACCGGCTCTCGGTATTTATTTAGGTCAGCACCCATCGTTTTGGCTGCCGACTGATTTCAAGCCGCTGTCATCTCACGGTCGATCAGTTAAGTTGTCGGCTTAGTAAACAGATGGCGGCCTTGCGGCATATGGCAATCGGAGCACTTTGCATCGGCGGCGCCCTTGTGTTGTTGAATATGGGCGGCCGGGTCGGTAATTTGCGCTTTGTGGCAGGTCAAGCACAACTGGTTGGTCGGCTGCCGGAGCTGATCGGGTTGATTGGTATTTCCGTGCGGATCGTGGCAGGTAATACAGGTAATGCCCGCCGCGTAGTGCTTACTCTGGATGTAATCGTTGTACTGCTGGTTGCGCCCGGGGCCGGTTACCTGAGCCAGGGTGAAGGCGGCGGTCAAATCATCTCCCGGCCGGAATGAGGCTGGAAACGGATGACCGTCTTTGTCCTTCCCCACCGAATGGCACTGGCCGCAGATCATATCCTGCCGCTGCGGAGGCAGATCCTTCGGCATCAGGATGGTTTGCTTAGCGATGTCCAGCTTTTGCGCGTCGGGGGCGGAAACCATCTTAGCCAGGTGATTGCTGCCGGGACCGTGACACATCTCGCAGCCGACCCCCATGTCCACCCAAGTGTCGTTTGACACATCAAATCCGGTCGTATGGCAACGCACGCACTGAGTCTTTGCATCCACTGGCTCCACCTTTATCCAAGACTTCGTTGCCACGTCCCACTCGGCCGGCAAAAGCTGGAAATTTGAATCCAGATAGGCTTGCTGCCGATGTCCCACGCCGAGAACGTAAGCCACTTTGTCTTTGGTAAATGGGGCGGAGCTGAAATCGGCCACGATTGCGCTGGCATTGGATGCCGTCTGCATGGCGGAGTAGTGAGCGGTTTGAACGTAGGAGGCGACGATGGTTTTTGAAATATCCATGGTGCGGTGGCACATCATACAAATCTTAGTGCCCTTGTAGGTGGCGGCCGTTTGCGTGCTGGAGGCGGCGATGCTAGCGCCCAGGGCAATCAGCGCCCCCATAATGATGGGGTACTTCACCCCGTTACCGAACTGTTTGATTGTGTTCAATTTCACAATTCCTCCACTAAATTGGATTGCATCAGTCGGTGGTGGTCTTAAAACACGGTAACGATCGGTTTGATGCACTTCAATCTTCGTTGATCTAGCATATCGCAGGAGCGCCCTTCGATTGTATGACGGTTGTCATACAATCGAAGGAAGCGGGCAAAGCGGCTGATCTGAATCACAGCTTTCGTCAACGAATGATTTCAGCGCGTTAAGATGCATGATGACGATCTTATTGCACCGGTGGCAGTATGAGTCAATGCCGCAAAGGCGGCAGCCTTTTGGGACCAGTTTCCCGTGGATGGTGCAGATGTACCCTGCCTTCGTCAGGCGGCTCAACACCCGAATGGTCGTTTCCACCGTGGTGCCGGCCATGTCGGCGATCTCGTGGCGGGTGAGTGGAGTGGTAATCAAGGCGCGGTCGTTGCTTTGAACGCCGGTTATTTTCGCCAAGTAGATCAACAGGTGTGCGATGCGCTTGTCCACCGCTTCGGTGACTAAAAATCGGAGCATTTCCTGGGTATAGCAGAGACGGCGTGACACCGCTGCAATGAGACGCTTGGCAAAGAGAGGAGATTGATCGATGGTCTTAACCACCTGGCTATGAGGAATGAAAAGTGCGGTCATCGGCGTGATTGCGACCACCGAGGAGGTGTAAATCCGGTCCACCAAAAAGAGGCAAACTTCGCCGAAAATATCGCCTGGTTTCAGGATCGCGACCGTTATATCGCGTCCGAGCGCTGAGTGCTTGACCACCTTGGCGCGACCCCGAAGGATAACGCCGATTGCGAAGGCTTCGCTCCCTTCGCTGAAAACCTCTACACCCGGCTTGTATTTGCGCTCGGTAACTTGTGATTCAAGCTGCGCTATCTCCTCAATCGGCATATCGGCCAGGATCGGAACGCTCTGCAAAAAAGCCAACCGGTCCGACATACTATCACCTTCTTCACACTATTCATCAGTTGATTCATTGCGAGAATGCCGGTTTTCACATTAATCCACGTTGTCCGTTAGCCGTTATGGTCAGAAATCCAGCCGCTGCGCTTATTGCGGGAGGGATTTCATTTTTTCAATTGTGAATTATAACACAGATCGTGATTTAAATCATATCATTTGCCATCTTCAACTTAAACTATATGATTTATATCATACTTTACCGACCAATGCAAGTGGATGACCTCTTTCAAATCACCGAAAAGGCGAAAAACGCTCAATTCATTGGATTTGCGATACTGGCACTCCATGAGGTGGTTGTTGAAAAATACGGTAACCACCTTCGGGCCGTCATTGCGGGGCCGCAAACATGTCCCCGCGTAGGCGGGGAGCGGCACCCGGAAGTCGGCGCATCAGCATCCCGGCCTGCCGGTAGGGAGGGGACTGGATTCCCGCTTTAGCGGGAATGACGAGGGGGGACGGGAATGACGAAGTGGCATGCTCCAGCAACTTTCGCTATTTCCATTCCATAGAGGAAAACCCGGCCTTCATCGCTGAATATCACAGCAAAAGTTTGAGGTATCAGCCTCTGCAATACGATCTCGAATTGGAGGTGCGGTAAGATGGCAGCCATCATTTTAGCAGGAGGAGTGAGCAGCCGGATGGGGCAGGACAAGGCGATGCTGATGTTTGATGGCCAGACCCTGCTGGAGCGAGCGGTGAGAATTGCGGCCGATGTCAGCCGGCCGGTATGGATAGTGGCCAATCGAGCCGGTCATTACCATGTGCATGGAGCGACCGTCATCGGCGATGGGTACCCTGGCGAAGGGCCGTTGGGCGGGCTGATCACCGGCTTGAAGGCGGCCGGCCCTGGAGTTCACATCGCAATGGCCTGCGACACGCCGCTGATGGAGCCGAAGGTATTTTCGCTGCTCTTGTCGAAAATAGGTGAGCACGATGCCGCCCTCTTTAAGCTGGGGGATGGATTGCAGCCGCTTGGAGCGGCGTATCGCGACAAAGCCCTGCCGTCACTGATCGCCTCCTTCGAGGCTGGAAATAGGGCGCTCCATATCGCCGTCAAATCACTGGATGCGGTGATTTTAGGCGACGATGAGCTGCTTCTGGTGGATCCGGCCGTGCTGAACTTCACCAATATCAACGATCTCGATGATTACGCCGATCTTTTAGGCGAGCCGAATGAAGAGCTGTAGGTCTAATAATTTCCGTATGGGGGTTGCCGGACGATGGGTAGAAAGGACATTATGATGGGAATCGTGTCAATCGCGATGATGGTTGCACTGCTGGCTTTGGCGGCGGCTGCGGAAGCGGATACCGATTCGATGTTTCCCTTCGTCATTCCTTGGAGCGATGCCAGCAAAACGGTTACCAACGTTTCGTTCCTAAATGACGGGCCGGCCGGCTCGCACGGCTATATCGTGGTGAAGAACGGCCACTTCGTTGAAAGCGATACCGGCAAGCGGATTCGGTTTTTGGGTGTAAACCTGGTTGCCGGCAGTGCATTTCCCAATCACGCCGATGCCCGAATCGTGGCGAGAAGGCTGGCAAAGTACGGTGTGAACCTGGTTCGGCTGCACCATATGGATAACTGCTGGAACAACCCAAAGGGCACCATTTGGAATCTCAACTACTCGGATCATCGCCATATCAATCCCCAGCAGCTCGATCGCCTCGACTACCTGATCTATCAACTGAAGCGCCACGGCATCTATGTGAATATCAACCTGCACGTTTCGCGGCAATTCTCACCGGCAGACGGATTTCCGGCCAGCGTCAACGACATCCCCTTTTCATTCGATAAGCGGGTGGATTACTTTGATCCCAGAATGATCGAGTTGCAAAAGGAGTACGCCCACCAGCTTTTGACTCATGTCAATCCCTACACCCATACCGCCTATACCGATGAGCCGGCGGTGCTCAACGTGGAGCTGACCAACGAGGATTCGCTGGTCGGCGATCCATGGTCCTCGTTGGGGCATGGACTGAAGGAACTCCCGCAGCCGTTTTTGGGCGAGTTGCAGCAGCTCTGGAATCGGTGGTTGGCACATCGATATGGCACCACCGCTAAATTACAAACAGCCTGGTTGAAAAATGTCGCCCCGCCCGGTCCTGATCTATTGAAAAGCGTCACCGATCTACCAAGCTGGGCGCTCGAACAGCACCGCAACACTAAAGCTAACCTCAGCAATGAGGGCGATGCGCTCAGGGTCGATGTCGTTCAAACGGACAGCACCGACTGGCACCTTCAGCTTCACCAAGCCGAGTTGAACATACAAGACGGCTACACCTACACGGTTCGCTTCCGGGCGCGCGCAAACCCCGCCCGCGAGATGCCGGTCTATACTTCACTCGATGAACCGGACTGGCATCACATCGGGCTGGAGGTAACCGCCCACCTGACGCCTGAATGGAAGCAGTACACCTATTTCTTTACCGCCCGCCATACCGTGCCCGATCATTCGCGACTCGTCTTCGTGCTGGGCAATCAGACCGGTGAGGTGGAATTGGCTCAAGTCAGGCTGAGCGCCGGCGTGGAGGGCGGTGATCTGCAGCCCGGCCAGTCCTGGACGAATGGTACCATCCCGATCCCGGACGGCGGGTTGCCGAAGCAGTGGGCCGATTGGATCGCTTTCCTTACTCATATCGAGCGGGCATATAACCATCAGATGCGCGATTACTTGAAAAACGATCTCCACCTGCATGCCAGCATCATCTGCAGCCAAATTTCCTATGGTGGGCTGTCCGGGCCTTATCGCGAAGATGCAAGTGAGTTCGCCGACGACCATGCCTATTGGGAGCATCCCAGCTTTCCGCACCGACCATGGGATCCGGTGGACTGGTTCATCGGTAATACCTCCATGGTTCCAGCCATTGGCCATAGCGATACCCTCACCGCAATGGCGGAGTATCGGATCGCCGGCAAGCCCTTTACCGTAAGCGAGTACAACCATCCTGCCCCCAACGACTATCAGTCGGAGTGCGTCCCGCTCTATGCCTCCTTTGCCGCCTTTCAAGATTGGGATGCCATCTATCTGTTTGACTACGGGAGCTATGGCGCCAATGCCGCCAACGACCAGATACAGAGCTATTTTGGAGTGGGATCCAATCCGGCAAAATGGGCCTTTATGCCGGCCGCCGCCATGATTTTTCGTGATGACGAGATCACACCGGCGGGCGAGTCGGTTACGGTCTCCATTCCAGCCGAGAGCTATGAAGCGGAGCTGGCACAGTTTCCGACCGCCTACGATCTCTGGGACCACTATGGGATAAGCCGTAAAACGACCCTGTCGCGAAGAATGGGCATCCAGATGGCCAGCGACACCGGGATTCGAAAATCCGGCAAGTCTGGAAATTCGATGCTTGAATGCGTGAACAGCGACCCGGCCACCGCATTCTACACGGCCGACGCACCGGCGGCGAAGGTGGTGGTGGGCTTTATCGGCGGTCGAACGGTAACGGTGGGGAGGGTGCGATTTGAATTCGGCGACACTCCGCACCACTTTGCCGCCCTGATCTTGAACTCAATGGACCGAAAACCGCTATCCGAAAGCAGCCGAATTTTACTGACGGCGGCCGATCGGGTGGAAAACACCGGTATGGTCTGGAACGCAGCTCATAATAGCGTCAATAACAACTGGGGAACCGCGCCCTCCCTCGCCGATGGCGTGCCGGTGGCGATCACCATGCCGGTGAGCGGTCTACGAAAGGTCTACGCATTGACGGATACCGGGGCGTTAGGCCAGGAAGTTCCAAGCACCTATCAGAACGGCGACATCACGTTTACGGCCGGCCAGAGCTACCGGACGCTGTGGTATGCGATCGTGAAGTAGGCTCGACCCTCGAGAGAACCATCACCGATTAAGAATAGTCTGAGTTATCGGCAGAGTATTTGAAAAATCCTCCCCGATGTAGGGGCACGTTGCAACGTCCCCCGAATCTGGATTTCCACTTCGCTGGGAATGACGATTAGCATCCTTCGCTGATACTATTAACCCGACAATAGCATGGCGTATCGGCGTGGCTTGCCGGCGGAGTAACCGGGCGGTTAATATTTAATGCAGCCTGAGCAAACTGCGACATCGTTTGGATTATCCGTTGTGACCCAAAACGTTCTTTACCGCTCGCTGACGCTCACGGCTCGGATGGGCGTTTCGAGACCGGCGGAGTAAAACGCTTCCGAAACGATAAAGACGCAACCGTCGGAGCTACGAGCGTCAGCGAGCGATTATTGATCTGACGCGCGATCATTGTTTAAAGATTACGGTACAACATTGCCGGAGTACTAGCATACCCACATAATACAGCGAAAAGCGGGAAATAATAGGCTCTTGATCGGTCTTATCTCAATTCCGAGATCGAATTCGATGCCGAGCCCGATCCCAATCGAACCCGCCGGCTGCATCGCCAGCGCCGCTGATAGTACTCCTCCGATAAGGAGCTTATGTGGACCCCCCAATTCCCGGAGGAGTGGATGAAGTGGCCGCTGCCGATTGCCATTCCGACGTGGGTGATGGTGCGCCTGCGGTAATCAGGCTGGTCCGGCCCGAAAAAGACGAGGTCACCCGCCTGCAGATCGGCCGATGGAACGCTGGCCGCTTCCACCCATTCGGATTGCAGATAGGCGTCCCGCGGCAGGAGAATACCATGCTGGCGGTAGATGCGCTGGGTAAATCCGGAACAATCAATCCCGAAGGTAGAGACCCCACCCCATAGATAGGGGACTCCCAGCAGCCGCATTCCCGTCTCAATCACGCGCCGGACATTGGGGCGGCGGGTTTCGGGTATCGGTGCGAGATCCTTTCGCTTTACTCGCCCGGTCCGGCCGTCAGGCAGCGTCACCATGGCTATTCGATCCATTTCAAACTCCACCATCACCCTCGAGCCCATTGCCAGGATCGTTATAGGCTGATCGTGATGTTCGATCTCCCACAGCGTGGCATAGGCGTTCCGGATTTGGGCAATAGTAGGATAACCGATATAGTGATTTGGAAGGCGGGGCGGCGCCTCTTCCTCCGCCAGGCTGCTTGCCCAAATCCAGCCGGTGTAACCGTCTTCGGTGTGAGACTCCAAAAATCCGCTCCGTTCGGATTGCGCCTCAACCCACTCACCCATTAGCGCTTGGCTGATCCTTTCCGAGCGAATATCGGGTTCCACCCGCATATCGGTGACCGCGCGGATGACGATTCTTCGAGATGGCATAACGTCCCTCTTTACAATTCGGACCTGGCACATTCAACTCAGCCAGGTTATCGGATATGGACTATATTTTATCGCAAGTACCAGCCATGCCGGAGGGCAATCAGCCAAAATACAGGCCGTACCGATGAATTTCGTTTAATTGGTTGATGGAGCGCCAGCCGGGTTGTTACTTAAAATTGCTAGTGGGCGAGCAGCGGAGCTTGAAATTCTTGATCCGGCGCATCCGAATTATGCTATGGGATGGCTATGAGAGGTTGTTGAAAAAGTCACTGGAGTACGCCGCTTCGTCATTTTCGCCCCACCTCGTCATTCTCGCGAAAGCGGGAATCCAGTTCATTGCCCATCGGCAGCCAAATGTGCTGATTTTCTGGATTCCAGGTTTCGCTTTGCGACCCCGGAATGACGACCCAGTGATGTTACCGTATTTTTGAACATGCTCTTAACGTGGATTCATTTCGATTGACGATGGCATCAAAAATCGGTTATGCTCTTAGGTCGTTGTTGAAAAACTCTTTTTAGCGTCATCGCGAGGAGCGCAGCGACGTGGCGATCTCACTTTTCACACCGAAAACGAGTTTGCTTCGCGATAAAACCGCTCGCAGTGACAAAGAGACACCTTTTTCAACAACCTCTTAGAGCAATCAGAACCGATTCGCCCTGGTTTTAAGGTATCGCGTTGTCGAAAAACTATTATGAAGTGCTTGGGCTGGCCTCCACCGCCTTGCCGGAAGAGATCAAACGGCGTTATCGCGAGTTGGCTCGCCGCTACCATCCCGATATCAACCGGGATGCGGATGCCTCCGATCGCTTTAAGGAGATCAACGAGGCTTATTGCACCCTCTCTCATGCGGGAAGGCGAGCTTCCTACGATCTGGAGCTTCGTTACGCCGCCCGCAAGACCGCCGAGCAGACTCGGCCGCAAAAGGCCTCCTCGCCCGCTCCCACACCGGCGTCCCAACCGCCGCATTCAAGCCGCCCTCACTCACAACCGGTTGGGGAAGAGACGGTTAAACAGATCGTGCTGCAGGCGCAAATCGCCTACTCGAGGGGACGACTGTTGCAGGCGGCCGGCCTCTGCCGCCAGGCGCTTCGACTGAATCGTCGCAACGCCGCCGTCTACGAGCTGCTGGCCGATATCTACCGCGCGCAAGGTAAAACCGACGAAGCGATCGCCATGCTGAGTTACGCTTTGCAGCTTAATCCATCCAGCCCCTCCATTTCGGCCAAATTCAACCGTATGACCGGCCACCGAAGCCCAACCCGCTCAATGCCCGATTCAGGCGGGCCATCCCATTCATCACCGCTCTCCGTGTTCGATCACCGCTCGGTTCAATTGGCAGGCCGTGCTTTTGCCCTCGTGATCTGCCTGTTTGTCATAATAATCTCCTTGGTGGGAGCGCATCAGGCGCCGGGCAATCCTTCACGATGGATCGCCGAGTATCTGCCGTGGCTGGTCGGATGGGACGAAAGGTTGCTGTTATGCTTGGCCGGCTCTGGGCTGGCAACCGGCGCGTCACTCTCCTTCGTCGGGCGGTTGGCGCCGATCAAGGAGACCTTTTGGTTCACCGCAGGCGGCCCCAGAAAGGCGGTAGTATCCTTTGCGGCGATAATATTGGCGGCTTCCCTCATATTTTTTTATGGGGCGGCACTGGTCTATTTTATCGCCAGTGTGATGCAGGAGTCGTACTCACGCAGCGTTGCCCTGACCATCGCAGCCGCTATGATACTTATCGTATTGTTCGCCTTGGTCTATTCGCCGGGCAGCCAGGTTTCGCTGATATTGTTTGGAGGAAACATCATTTTCCCCAGCCTCATTGTGGGCTGGGTGTCGGCGGACGGGGTAAGGGGAGCATAATGACGGGCCGCATTATGCGGGCGAAGGCATTTTGCGAATGAGTCGGAGCGCGTTGGTGGTTACCAGCAGTGAGACACCGGTATCGCTCATTACGGCGATCCAGAGCGGAATGGGAATGATCACCGCTACCGCAAGCACCACCCCTTTGGTCACCAGGCTGAACGCCACGTTTTGCCGGATGATGTTTAAAGTGCGTCGACTCAACCGGATGAGGTCGCCGAGCTGTGAGAGGTTATCGCCCATCAACACCACGTCGGCCGCTTCAATCGCGATATCGCTGCCGATGCCGCCCATCACGACGCCCACGTTGGCAGCGGAAAGCGCAGGCGCGTCATTGATGCCGTCTCCCACCATTGCGACCGTCGAATACGTTCTCTGAAGCTCTCGTATAATTCCCAGCTTATCCTCCGGCAGTAAATTTGCCTTCATTTCCTTTAGGCCGACCATGTCCGCAACCGCTTGCGCGGAGTGTACGTTGTCACCGGTCAGAAGTGTCTGGTACCTCACTCCCAGCGATCGGAATCGAGAGATGGCACTCGAAGCGTTTTGCCTGGGGCGATCGCTGATCACGATAACACCGACTGCTTTCTTTCCCGCTCCCAGTATAAGGGCGGTCTTACCCTTTGCTTCGATGACGGCCACCACCTCGCCGGCTCCGTTTAAATCGGCTTTGAGTGTGTGGGCTAAACGGATGCTGCCCAGCCAGTAAGGATCTCCGTCCAATTCGGCACGGATCCCTTGGCCGGGAAGCTCCGTGAAATGGACGATCTTCAAGGGAGACCGGTGATCGGTTGCTCGTTGATAGTTGGCAAATGCGGCGGCTAAAGGGTGTTCAGAGCGGGATTCGATCGCGCCCGCGATATTTAAGATTTCGTTACAGGGTAGCGTATCCAGTGGAACGACGTTCTCCACAACCGGCCTGCCTTCGGTGAGAGTGCCGGTTTTATCATAGACGATCGCGTCAATCCGACCGAGCTGCTCCAGATAGGCGCCGCCTTTAATTAGTGCTCCCATTCTGGAGGCTTGCCCAATCGCCGCAACGACCGCCACCGGGGTGGAGATAACCAGCGCGCACGGGCAAGCGATTAACAACAAGCTTAAGCCCCGGTGCAACCAGGCAATCCAGAGGGAGCTGGTGGCCAGTTGGCCGGCCCATTGTATCCGCAGCGAGATGCACAGCGGCACCAGAAATGCAATGATGATCGCCAAGATCACCACGAGAGGCGTATAGCGCCGCGCAAATCGGTCCACCAGCTCCTCATACGGCGCCTTTTGAGCTTGCGCCTGATCCACCAGCTTTACTATATTGGCCAGTGATGTCTGGCTGAAAATTTTCCGAACCCTGACCTCAATCGCACCGGAGCCGTTTATGCTGCCCGCATAAACCCGATCTCCGCTCGATTTGTGCACCGGCAAACTCTCTCCGGTGATCGGCGCCTGATTGACCTCCGTTTCGCCAGCAATCACATCGCCGTCCAGCGCGATTCGCTCACCAGGTCGAACGATAACCACTTCATCCAGCCGTACATTTTCCGGCGCGATCTCAAAATCACCGCGTCCCCTCCTCACCAGCACCTTGCTGGGTGTGGTTTCCAGTAGTTGTCGGATCGAGCGCCGCGTTCGTTCCATCGCCGCGGATTGCAGCAGGGTTCCGATATCGTAAAGTATAACGACGCCTACCGCATCTTCCCACTGTCCGATAACTCCGGCCCCGATAACGGCGAAGGTCATCAGCACGTTCATATCAATCGAACCGTCACGGAGCGCAAAAACGGCGCTACGCTGGATCTGCCAGCCGCCGAACACGATCGCTAGCAGGAATAGCCAGTCCGATATCGCACCATACCCTCGATGCGCACTTAAAGCACCTAAGAGAGCGATCCCAGCGGCCAGCACGGTGCTGATCAACCGGCGGTTGTGAAGCCAGGGCGGCGTGACAGTACGGGATGGTCTGGTTGAAGTCGCTATATCTCGATTTTCTTGGGGCTTGAGTGTACAGGCGCGAATACCGTGCCTCTCGATCTCCTCCTCGATTTTAGAGGGGCGAGTAACATCCCGCTCATATTCCACGTGGATTTTGGCCGCAGCAAAGTTAGCCCCCACCCATAGGACTCCCGGCATGCTGGCAACCGCCTTTTCCACCGTGTGGAGGCAATCGGGGCAATCCATCTCACTTAGACCGAAGGTCCGATGGGCGATTCGGCTATCCAACGACGCGCCGATCTTGCGGATCTCACTCTCGATACGAGACACTGAAATTAAATTGGGGTCAAAGGTAACTGAAATCTCGGTGCGAGTATTGCTGACGGAGACATCGTCCACGCCCTTGATGCGTCGAATGCCATTCTGGAGATCCGCCACGCACTTTTGACAGTTCTCACCGCTGGGTAAGGATATCGGTAATTTTAATCGCCGCTGGTGTCCATTCAATTGGGTATCGCTCAACGGCGCCCTCCCTCAAGCAGGTGCTCCAGCCCCTGTTCCAACAAGTCCTTGATATGTTGATCATCCAATGAGTAGTAGACCAGACGACCGCTGCGGCGATGTTTGACCAGCCTCAAGTTGCGAAGCATGCGTAGGTGATGTGAAACGGTGGATTGAGAGATTCCGGCCGCCGCCGAGAGATCACAGACGCATAGCTCGGCGATGGAGAGGCAGTGGAGCAGGCGCAGACGGGTGCTATCGGCCAAAGCGGCGTAAAATTCAGCCATATCCTGCGCAACCGTCTCGCTGATGATTGCAGCCTTCGTCCGGACAACTTGCTCTTCGTCCACGATGCCTATCTCATTGGCATCGATGTTGGATGATGTAATTGCCATTTTGTTATTAACCTATGAACATATCTACAATTATGATACCATAAAAGCAATAGCAAGATCGATGCAAGAGACTGTGAAATAAATTCCAGGCGGTTATGCCTGGTACCAGCCGGAGATATTTAAAAAAATTGGTAGTTCGGGCTGCCCGTTAATGGCATACCGGTCTAATCGCTAGTCGCCCTTTTGAATCGGGTATCCGCGCTTCGCCCAGTCTTTATCGAAGCTGTCCGGGAGATAGAGCGCCTTGAGGCGGGTAAACCCCATCTTCTTCAGCAAAGCGAATGCGGGTCGAATGTTGGGGCAGTGCAGCCAGGGGCAGCACCCGCAGTAGATCACGATGTTGCGATCTCGAGGCAGTTTTGCCAATGCTCTGCCGATTGAGGCGATACCATCCGGGGTAGCTGCATGGCCGACGTGAATGGAGTCCGGAATGTGCTCCATTTTGTACAGAAATGGCACTCCCACGTGATAAATGATCGGGCGGTCCGACGAAGAGAGCCAGTAGTACAACACCGGTACCGTGATGAGCTGGTTCGGTTTCCATGGATCGGCGATGCCGATCGGAATGGGCGGCTCCATGCTCCATACCTTGCCGGTCTGCACCCAGACATAGAGGGGGTGCCGATTTAACTTGTGTAATTTCGTGCCCAGCAGCTTGTAACCGCCGCGCTGGTGCTGGAAGAAAAAATCTAGTACCGCCGTCTCGCCACCTTTCGCATTCAATTGGGCGCCCAACGCATAATTGCCTTTTGGCAGATTGCGTTTGGAGGGGGATATTTTCAGCGTGTTGGGGATGAGCTTAAGCACCCCACCGTTTACGGCGTCCTTTACCACGAGATAGCCGTCATGAGATTTCGCCTGAAGCGCAACATATCGGCTGATGACCGCAGCGGAATTAGAAACAGGGCCGAGGGCGAACGACACTGCTGGAATAAAGGTCAATGCCCCTACGCAAAGCAAGATACTTATTGATGATTTTCGAATTTCCATTTAAAAGCGCCTCGATTCCGTATTAAAGAGAAAGTAGTATGGCGCTCGCTGGTTAAGGATGCGCCATACTGCTTTCCGTGTACTCACCTGTCTGCAACGCAGGTTCGCTAAAGGGCGTTTTTCTTTGGAACCGGTGACGCACCCGGCAGCACCGTCCTGAAATGGCGCAGCCAGATCAAGCCGACCGTTTGCCTCGTGCCGGAGTTGGCTCGTGCATCCAGCTTACTCACCGTGACGAGCAGGTGACCCCGCACGGTGATGAGGACCTGGTTATTAAGCCGGACTAGGCGGATGTCGTGTGCCCGAAGCGGTGGATGTTCGGTCTCTGAAAGGATGTTGGTAATCCGTTCTTCGATTATACCTTCACGTTGCTTTGGGGAAAATCCAGCCACCGTCGCCCGAAAGGTCAGTATCTCTCTCCCATCAAACGCCAATCGCCCAGCTGTGTTCGATTGACTTGCTGACGCGACTGCAGCCAGTGCCAGCATTGAGCCGAGAGCCATCAACCAAGCAACCAATCTCAATTTCATTTGTCGTGTGCTACCTCCACTGTGTACCTTTCAAATTGTTAGTGATCCTGCTCTGCTATTCCTGCCCCAAATCCAGGTGATCTAGTGTACCATAATCCGTTCAGTTATATTACGGATATTTTTGCCACTCAGTGACCCGTACCGCCATCGCTTTACTGCTATTATAGAACGGTAGGCTAAATACGAATTCACGCAGTCATATCGGCGTAGGTTGAATTTTGGTAGGGGCGACACAAGAATCGCCCCGGTTGCACGATCGGTTTTAGGCTTGGTAGTGAGGTTTAATGTAGGTACCGGGAATTCGTCGCGGACGACATAGGTCGAGATTGAGGAGGTTAAAATTCAATGTCCAACTTGGATTGCAAATATTTGGATATCCCTTCAGCGGATGGCTCGGCAGTGAGAGCTTATATGGCCAGGCCGGTCGGGAGAGGGGTGCTTCCGGTGCTGCTTGTGCTTCAGGAGGCGTTTGGGGTGAACGCTCACATCCGCCAGGTCGCGGAACGTTTCGCGGCCGGACTGGGCTACCTGGCGATCGCGCCGGAGCTGTTTCATCGAACCGCGCCCGGTATTGAAGGGGATTACAACGATTTCACCGGCGTTATGGAACACGTGCGAGCACTCACCGAGGAGGGAATGTCGGCTGATTTTACTGGGGTTTACAACTGGATTCGGGGACAGGAAGCGGTGGATTGTGAGATGGTAGGCGCGGTGGGGTTCTGCATGGGAGGGCGTGCGGCTTTCCTCTGCAATTCGGTATTGCCATTAAAGGCGGCAGTATCATATTACGGAGGCGGCATCGCGCCAGGCCTGCTGGGTCGCGCCCCGGCCATGCAAGGGCCGATTCTGCTGTTTTGGGGCGGCATGGATCAACACATCGGGCCGGAGCAGAGACGCGCGGTAAGCGATGCGCTTTGTGATGCGGGAAAAAAGTACGTGGCGGTGGAGTTCTCCGATGCACAGCACGGCTTTTTTTGCGATGTCCGCCCCTCTTATAATCCGGACGCCGCGATTCAATCCTGGGCGCTCACGGTGGAGTTTTTTAAGGCTTACTTGAAATAACGGTGACCGCCAAGGCGTGCAATATCGGCACGAGCAACAGTTCAGTCTTCCGGGAACAATAATTGTGTGTGCGGGAGGTGATGGTCGGCAATGATGGGTTTACTCACTTAATCAGTGACTAAACGGGTAAGCCGAAAGACACTCCAATAAATCGTCGTACATAAAATATTAACCTTTCCCTACCAACAGGCCGAGATGAATCACTCCCGCAGAATTGAAATCTTTTTGGCAGGGTCACGGCGTGGCATGTCCCCCAAAAAGGGGTAGTATGCCGGTTGTGCGCTGAAAGGTGACATCTTAGCTGTAATATAGCAGGCAAAGAAATGTTAACCGGCTTCCTCGTGAATTGGTAGGCTGGGCGGTTGAATGACGTCGTCAGCCATGTTATAATGGGCGATCGGTTGGGTTGTTGGAGGGCTGTATGAGCGAACAGCTTCGCATTGATGATGATGATTTTTCGATTGCTCTGCGTCGTACATGGGAGCGTGCGCTACAGCTTTTATCGGCCAAGGTCAGCATAGTTACCTACGAAAGTTATCTGCGTCCCATCCACCCAATCTCTTGGAACGGCACCGAAGTGGTTTTGGGTGCTCCCAGTCCATTTGCGCGTGAATGGATCGAAAAGCGGTATAGCAACGGCATCCGTGCCGTTTTGGAATCGCTATTTGAGCAGACGATCAAGTTGCGTTTTGTGATCACCGAGGACCCCGACCCAGCGCCAAGCGTTGAGCGGCGGGTCCCTCGGCGGGCGGCGCGTGCTACCCCGGATGCTCCCTCGCTGCCGCTGAACGAGAAATTTACATTCGACCATTTCGTGGTGGGGGATTCCAATCGTCTGGCTCAAGCCGGATCCATCGCCGTTTCAGTGGAACCAGGTAAAGCCTACAACCCGCTCTTTCTTTATGGGCCGCCTGGTGTCGGTAAGACACACCTGCTCCACGCAATCGCCCACTCCTGTTTCGAGCACAAGCCCGACATCCGGGTTGCCTACGTATCGGGGGAGCATTTCACCCAACATTATCTGCTAGCCCTTCGTGAAAACCGGACGAATGAGCTTCGCCGGCGAATGCGCGGGGTTGATGTTTGGCTGGTAGACGATGTGCAGTTCATCGCTGGAAAAACATCCACCAAGGAGGAGTTTTTTCACACTTTTAATACGCTGCACCAGTCCGGTAAGCAGATCGTGATCTGCAGCGATCGCAGTCCCCGTGAATTGCGGGAGATGGACGAAAGGCTCCGCTCACGCTTTGAATGCGGGTTGATTGCCGACATCCAGATGCCGGAATTCGACACCCGACTTCGCATTTTAAAGCATCATTGCAAGGAAAATCGTTACGACATCCCCAATGAGGTGCTCAATGAGCTGGCTTCTGCCATTCAATCAAATGTCCGTGCTCTCGAGGGCGCGCTCGTTAAACTGGTGACCTACGCCTCGGTGATGTCGAAACCGATCGATATCGAGCTGACGCAGCGAATCCTCTCCGAGTACCTAATCACTCGTCCGGCCAGCTCCGTCACCATCACTTGCGATTTGGTAATCCAAAAGGTTTCCGAAAGCTTCGGCGTACCGCCCGATCATTTGCGGAGCGCCCGCCGAGACACCGATATCCTATTGGCCCGACAGGTCGCGATCTATCTGTGCCGTGAATTCACCTCGTGCTCATTGAAAAGCATCGGGGTGGCGTTCGGTGGCCGTGACCACACCACGATCCTTCATTCCATCGAGCGAATTGAGCAAAAGAGTACGTTGGATACTCAGCTCAGGCACCGAATCGATACATTACGCGACAAAATCAGGTGCTGATCTTACCTCACCAGTTACGTCTCCCCGAATTTCATCTCAATGGAGGGGGGGTATTCCACCGGATTCAATTGGCCCATCACTGGTTCCAGCCGAGCCGGCCGTTAATTGAGATCGAATAGGTGGCATGGCGAGTGTACATCGCTATGACCGCCCACAGGGTCTCCACCACGAATTCACCCAAGATTACGCCCAGCGCCGCATTCCGCAATCGCTCATAGCCGGGCAATCCGTAATAGCGCGTTACAAAAACCTTGATAAGAAGTACCACTACCAGTCCGAACCAGTAGTAATCGAGTCCGAAGTTCATCGCCAGCGCATATCCGGCCGGGTGGAACGGAAATCCAGGATAACGGAAGCGGATCATATCCAATACCATCACAACCAATAAGCCGGACAGTACCGCCGAGATCGCAACCGGATTGGGAGGTCGGCGGTTGTCAACCAAATCTGAGATGGTGCCGACCGTGCCGGTTCCAAATCCAGCCCCATATCCCCAGCTTCCGTAGCCGAAATGGTAGTTCAAATAAATACGGGTAAGATGGCCGACCACCACGCCCACCACCGTGGCCAGCAAGACGGCGGCGAAGATCAGCCACTGGCTGACGCCGCTGGATTCGCCCATCTTCATCGACTCGAGTTGAGAGGGCATCGGATCGTCGCGGTGAATCCGGTTCATGAAGTAAAAGGTCGTCACCACCCGTGTGATGGTCGCTTCCGGCACCGTCTGAGTTCCGGCGAAATCCACGAACATCTGATTGGGACCCATGAAGGCCATTTCGTGGGATGGGGCTCCAAGCTGTGCGCGCAGCCTCGTCACCGCAATGGCGAACACCAGGTACAGAGCGATATAGACAACCACCAGCCAGAAAGCGAGGCCGATCGAGACGCCGATCCAACCCAACAGGGCGACGCTGGTGATTAAGCCGGAAAAGGCGGCGCGGTGTGAGATCTCCCCCTTACGGTGGACACCTCGTTTTATCTCATCCCAAACCTCGCGCAGATAGCTCCGTGCCACCCAGATCGCGCTGATAAACAGCCCGATGAACGCCCCCCAGGACTGCTCGCTAAGGTAGGGCGGTCCCGGAACCAGACCACCACCTCCGAAAACCCCCTGGTTGATGCCGAATGCGGCCACCACCACCTGCTCCCCTTTTCTCACGAAGAAGAAAAAGATGCAGGAGAAGAGCAGGTCAGTCGGCATAAAGACGCCGATCGCTGCAATATAGGGGAAGATACCGATCGGCGTCCATCCCATTGAGTTCCAGGGCGGTGAGGGGAACCAGAGCGAAAGATCGCCCATAAAACGAACGTTGACCCATGGCACCGAAGGATAGAGAAAGTGGAAGCCGTTCAGCAGATCAATGGCCGCCATAATGATGAAGCCGCCCCAAACGTACCGGTTCTTCCAGAACGGAGATCGGCCGCCACCGGCCATAAACGCCATCGGTAACTGGATGATTGGAAATGCCAGCTTTTCGCGCCGAGTCCATTGGTCTCTCATTAAGCTGTTGATGCAGAGCATCGAGTAGCAGACCAGCGAGACGATCGCGCTCCAGCCCAGCACCGGACGCCACCACATCCCCAAATGATGCAGGGTATAGGGAAGCGAGTACCCGCCCATCTCGATCGCCCGCAGGTGCTTATCACTCTTGATATAGAGAAAGCTGGAGATGTAGGGCAAAACGTGGTTTTGAATAGTGGCGTCATTGCTGGCATTGATGGCGTAGGTCACGATATAGTTATTGATCATATCCATCCATTCCGATGACATCACGCAAACGACGGTTTGCATCACATAGAACACCACCAGCTCGCCTTCCGTAAAGGCCAGGCGGGGCGCAAATCGCTGCAGCAGTTTATTGATGAGGACGATCGCGAAGGTGATCATTACCGGTGGAACCATCAGCGAGAAGATTCGGTCCACCACCTGTGCGGAAGCCCAATAAGTGCAGACCGGTGTGAGGATCAGAGCAAGCAGGATAACTCGAACATAGCGGAGTGGAGATGTGCGCCTGGCAATGACTTTTGCGGTCGGTTTCTCGGGTGCCTCAAGTACCGGCTTACCGGCCGGCTGGGGTGAAATCACGCAGAGTGACTCCTTTCAATCCGTAGACTGAGATGGCTGGAATATTCGAGAATAAAGCCAAAAACTCCTATCTGATATTCATAATTGCCTTCGGATTTGTCACCCGGCGATGGTGGCGGCATCGATCAGAGGATAGTTCATTCCACCGCTTAGGCTGGGATTGACAAATACGGTAATAGCCGCGGGTCGTCATTTCGGGGCCGCGAAGCGGAACCCGGAATCCAGAACCTCAGCACCCATACCGGTCGGTCGGCAGGGGACTGGATTCCCGCTTTCGCGGGAATGACGAAGTGTGGCGGGAATGGCGTAGCGGCGGCTTCCGGCGAGCTTTGCAACAACCGCTTAGGGATGATCTCCTGCAAAGAAAAAAAGCGTTCTAAAGAGATGAACTCTCAACAGAACACTTGCAATTCAGGTCACTCTCACCATCGCATTGGGGTATACTCGTGGTAGTAAAATACAGCAGTTCCTTATGTTCGCTTCGAAAAAGATAAAAGGAAAGTAGTGCCGATGGCCTTACGATGAACTCGATCATCGATAGTTGGACGAATGCAAAGGAAAACAGCAAGCGGCTCATCAAACAACTTGAGGATTGGTTTCATTTAGCTCATAAGCGGGGTGAAGAGGCTTATCTATTTGCTCTGACGTTGAAGTGGACAGCGCTCAGCATATTTGCCGGTTTGATGGCCGGCATCGGTTCCCGAATTTTTCTGTTCTTACTTTACTCCTTTTCCGATTACTCGTCACAACACCGCTACTACTTTCTCTGTCTCCCCATCGTGCTGCCGTTCTGCATATTACTGGTAGATCGTTTTGCGCCCAAGATGCGCGGTCGGCTGGAAGGCACCGAGGTGGTGTTCTATGTGATGCAAAAGGTGTACGGCGAAATGGATACCTCAGCCGTCCCCATTAATTTGACCAACTCAATCCTTACCGTCGCAGCCGGCGGTTCGGTCGGCAAAGAGGGACCTTGTGCGTTGATCGGTGCTGCCTTGGCAAGCCTGGCCGCCCGCTTTCTAAAATTTTCGAAGGATGATGCCCGAACCTTTGCCATCTGCGGCATCAGCGGAGGCTTTGCGGCCGTATTCGGCCTGCCCATTGCGGGTGCCATGTTTGGGATCGAAGCGCTCTACGTCGGTGCCATCGAGTACAGCGTCCTTTTCCCCTGTGTAGTCTCCGGCATTATCGCCCATCTAGTCTGCTTTCAGAATCCGCTCGGAATGCCGACAAGGCTACCCATTTTACATGAAGGCGCCCTGAAATTTTTGGGCATTTCGCTGGTTATGGGAGTCATTTTCGGGCTGGTCGCGATTTTACTGGTTGAGATGATGAACCTAATAAAGCAGCTTGTTAAGCCATTGACCAATCACCCCTACCTCCTCGCGTTCACCGGCGGTTGTGTGCTGGCCGCGATTTATATGATTGCCGACCCTGAATACGCCGGTCTTGGGATACCGACGATCACGCTGGCGCTGACCGGAGGCAAAATATTTATACTCGCTTTTCTTATCAAAATGGCGGTAACCTCCGTGACACTCGGTACCGGTGGCAGCGGGGGGATTGTAACCCCCCTTTTTTTCATCGGGGCAACCTGCGGATCGGTGGTGGCGAGATGGTTTCACATCCCGGTGGAGTACGGCGCTCTGTTTGGGCTGGTCGGCGTACTATCGGGCGCAACCAACACGCCGATCGCCTCAATGGTTATGGCGGTATCGATGGTGCCGGGCTTAAGGGTGGAATCGGCGCTGGTCGTATGCACTGCGTTCTTGATCAGCGGGAATCGCAGTGTGATTGGGGCGCAGCGGATCGTTCGCTCGAAATTGAAGCCCGCTTCGCTCCATCCCGAAGCGACAGTCGGCTCGATATTTGCTCAACGGAAAAGCGGTTGGAAGGCCGCGGGGCGATGGTCACGCGGTCCGGGACGGCCGAAGCATTAAAGAAGATTGGGCGCGATGGTGCTTGCGCCCGCAAAAATACCGCCAGACGACTTGGTGCGCCGGCGGAAATGACCGGAGAGGAAATTTATGGGTCGTATAGGACTCGAACCTATGACCCGCTGATTAAGAGTCAGCTGCTCTACCAACTGAGCTAACGACCCCCGACTTCCGATCGTTCGTGCAATTCTCAGCACCGATGATACCCCGATGGAGCAGAAAAATCAATCGGCTGTTAACGAGAAAGCGGGCTTAACGGGCTATGCGGCGCGTGTGCTGTTCGGTGAAAGCGGTTACTACCGCATGATCAAACTGGTTCCCTACGTTGTTTTGCAGCTCTTTCAGAGCCTCAGCCGGTGATCGCCGCGGGCGGTAGATGCGGTCGGTGGTCATCGTATCATAGGCATCGGCCACTGCAATGATGCGGGATAGGAGTGGGATGGATTCTCCGCGCAGCCCATCCGGATAACCGCTTCCATCCATCCATTCGTGGTGGTGACGCACGACATCCGCTACGTAAGCGAGCTCTCGAACCTGGCCCACAATTTCAGCGCCTTGTATCGCGTGTTGCCGCATCATCTCCCACTCCTCCTCATTTAATTTACCGGCCTTATTGAGCACCGAATCGGGGGTGCCGATTTTTCCAACGTCGTGGACATAGGCGGCCAGGTCCAGAATGTTGCGCTCAGAAGCCGGCAGGTGGAGCCCCTCCGAAATGATGCGGGACAGGTTCGCCACCCGTCGCGAATGCTCGGCCGTATTGCTCTCTTTGGCGTCAATGGCGGCCGCCAATGCCTGTACCGCTCGGTACATCACCCGGCTGTTTTGCTCCACCACCCGCAATCTTTCCAGGCGGTGCCGCTCCAGATTTCGCTCCACCACGATTGGAATGGTCTCCACCTGAAACGGTTTGGTGATGTAGTCGGAGGCGCCTTCCCGAATCGCGTTTCGCGCCATCGATGCCTGCCCATAACCGGTGATGAGCACGACCGGTGTGTCCATGTGGATTTTCGACAAGTAGCTTGAGAGGGATATGCCGTCCATGCCGGGCATACGAATGTCGGATAAAACGAGGTCGAAAAATGAGACGCGCAGCTTTGCGATGGCATCTTGAGCATTGGAGGCCGATTCCACTTCATAACCGGCCTCCGAAAGGACGGTAACCAGCAGTTCCCGTACCCAATTATCATCGTCGACGACCAGTACCCGGGTTTTGTATGAGCTGGCCGGCGATTGATGGATAATCGCCTCAGTGTGCACCGAATCGGACTCGGACATCCTCTGCCTCCCGCCGTATGATACGACCCATCACGGGATTGTAAAGCACTATCGGCTACCTTCTGCTTGTCGCAGTTTTGATATCATCGAATAGATTTTCCACCTGTAATGTTCGATAGGTTTACCTAATTTCCTGCAAAATGCACTGGGAATTGAACGAGTTCCAGGGGAGCAGGAATTCTGGGGGCATATCACGAAGTTAAAACCGACTACAAGTGTCGGCAGGAGGTTTAACCATGGATTTCGACCGTGTCCAGGAGTACGTGATCTCGCTGGTTCCGCCCCGAGCGCCGGTTCTCCAGGAGATGGAGAGGGTGGGTGACGAAACCAACTTTCCCATTGTGGGGCCGCCCTCTGGCCAACTCTGTTATCTGCTGGCTCGTGCTAACGGAGCGCGGCGCGTGTTTGAGTTGGGTTCCGGTTACGGCTACTCCACCGCCTGGTTCTGCCGCGCGGTGAAAGAGAACGGCGGCGGAGAGGTCTATCACGTGGTCTGGAGCGATGAGCTTTCGTCCAAGGCGAGAAAGTATCTCGGTGATATGGGCTATTCGGATTTGGTTCATTTCCGCGTCAGTGAGGCAATTGCCGCTCTGAAAGAGGCTACCGGGCTATTCGATCTGATTTTCAATGATATCAATAAAGACGGTTACCCCGAAAGTTTGCCGGTGATCAAACAGAAGTTGCGCTCGGGTGGGCTGCTCATCGTTGATAACATGTTGATGAGCGGCGCCATTTTCAATCCGGAGGATCGCTCGGCTGCCAATGAAGGGGTCCGTAAGTTCACCGCCGATATTACTCAAGACCCTGATTTTATTGTCTCATTGGTGCCGATACGTGACGGATTGATCGTCGCCTATCGCCGGTAGGAAGTAACAGTTCAGTTTTACGGGATTCATACTCGATTACACAACCCACTCCCACCCCAACCCTCCCCCTCATATGGGGAGGGGGAATAGATTGTCCGCGCGCGAGATCCTTCCCCCTTCCAGGGGGAAGGATAGGATGGGGGTGATGCTCCCGTCACCAAACAAGATTCCCGTTAAACTGAACTCATACGGTAGGAAACAGAGCGTTGGAATGGGGCGGAAATGAGGTAAACTACTATTCAATCGCATAAGAGATTCGCCTGACCATCTCGTCAGCGAAGGGCCCGCCGAAGACAGTTGGTGTTTCGGGAAGGAAACTTAATTCCGGCAAAGCCGGAACCAGCCGAGGATGGATGCTTCGCCAGCGTGAAAAGTGCCCCGATTATACGGTGTCGCACTTCGATTCGTTGGCTTGAGAGGAATCCCGTCTTTTGGCGGCGATTCCTCTTTTGCATTTCAGTATCCCGATGGAAAGGAGGTGAAATATGAGGCATACACCCAACCCCCAAAAAGTCAGCGATGTCGCCGAATTAAGCGATCTATATCAAAATTCGATCGGCGGTATTTTAACCAACTATCGCGGCCTGACGGTAGCCGAGATGACTCAATTGCGGGCGAAGCTCCGTGAACAAAACAGCGAGCTTCACGTGGTTAAAAACACGCTGTTTCGGCTCGCAATGGGCGATGAAATGGGAGCGGAGCTGGACCGGCAGTTAAACGGTCCCACAGCAATCGCCTTCATTCACGATGACGTGGTCGGTGTTGCGAAGGCGCTGTTGGAGTATCTGCGAAACGTACGTAAGCCGGATGTGATCGTAAAGGGTGCCTATCTCGGCGATCGTTTCTTTAGCCCGGATGAGGTGACGACCATTTCCAAAATCCCGCCCAAACCGGTCGTATTGGGAGAACTGGTGGGGCTGCTGCAGGCGCCGATCGGGAATTTGGTCTCGCTGCTTGGGGCTGCGCCGAGTGAGCTCACCCGCATCCTGCAGGCTCAGATTGACAAACAGCAGGCCGCATGAGCATGCCCAATGTACCGTTTATGAACGGGAAAATCATTTATTTTAAGAGGAGATACGATATCCAATGGCTTCAGCAATTGAAGAGATCATTGACAAGCTCGAAAAGTTAAACATCCTCGAGCTGGTTGAGTTAAACAAGGCGCTCCAGGAGAAGTGGGGGGTTTCCGCCGCACCGGTGGCGGTGGCTGCCTCAGCGGCCGCGCCCGTTGCCGCAGCGGAGGCGCCGCAAGAAGAGGAAAAGACCTCTTTCGATGTTATTTTGACGGCAGCCGGTGCCAAGAAGATCCAGGTCATCAAGGTGGTTCGTGAGGTAACGAGCCTCGGGTTGAAAGAGGCCAAAGACCTGGTGGAGGGCGCTCCACAGCCGGTGAAGCAGGGCATTCCGAAGGAGGAGGCAGAGCAGCTTAAGAAGAAGTTGGAGGATGAAGGCGCCACCGCCGAGATCAAGTAGTGATTCGCTCAATACGACTTTGAACCGAACAATCCCCCCTAACTGACTCTGGTTGAGGGGGGATTTTGGTCGATGAGGCCGTTTTAGACCTTAAAGAGCGAATCCGGCATGGGAATGTTGACCTTGATGTTCTTGTACTCAGTGATGGCGGCCACAGCGTCCTCCGCATTTCGCACCTCAATGCGGGTCGGGAACCAGATGCCTGAAGCCACCTCCTTGATATCCTTGAAGTAGTAGATTGCTTGCAGCTTTCCCTCCTGACTGTACGCCTCGTGCTTTAATATGACCTTCGTTTTTGGATCAACATAAAGTATGTGATGGGCAGTATCGGAGCGATCCCGATAAGTCACATCGAAGATATCGACCGGCCTGCCGTTCAGCATGCCCTGGCGGATGAATCGAGCGTTCGTATAAGTTAAATAGAAGTTGGAGATTAAACCAACGTCGAGCAGTGATTTTTGTTTGCCCGGTTCATCACCAAAATTGCGCATCGTATGAATGAAGCCGATGGCAACCCGCTGGGTCGTTCCGTTCATAATGTACACTCCGGAAGCGCCGCCGACCTGACCTTCGATACGAATTCGATTCGGCTCTTTGTAATGAACGGTAAGGTTGTGAAAGCGGTAGAGCATCCCGAAATCTTTTCCGATTTTAGCAAGTTGGCTTTGGTCAGATCGGATTACCTTAATATGGGCGCTGAAATCGGTCAACGGAGTCACAAATTCATGGAGGTTCGGCTCCGCATTGGCGTTTACCCACTGCAAGCTTCCCGCCAGGGCAACCATTACGGCAGCCACTTTCGCAATTCGCATTCGATGCTTCTCCTTTATCGTCCGGGTCATTCCTGAACAATGATGACACCGGCGTATCGTTATTAAGATTGGACGTTGAAATGAGTGCTCTGTTGCAAGCAAAGATCTCATTGGATGCGGGAGCGTGCGCTATGCCGGTGTCATCACCGACGCTTTCACCGAACAAGCTTTTCGCCGGCCGGAGTAACTCCCTTCTTCCACTATTTGGAATACCCGGATCGCCGGTCAATCGGTTCCCAGCGGTGACTCGGGCAGGATGAAATGGTACCCGAAACGATCGGACGTGGCAAGCAGAGCGAACCTGCGGAGTATGCCGCTGGCTTCCCATCATCTCGGCACTGACGAACCGACCACCCGCTCGGATCGAATGGCCTAATTTAACTCCGGGACCGACGGTGTCAATTTAATCAATCGCAATATCTATTGCGCAAAGTTGAATTATCCATTATAATATTATTGTATCAATACAGATCATCGATGAACTAAACCAGCAGGCATTGCGTCTAAAAAAATATGGAATGACCGATTAGGAGCCGTTATCCGCCGAAAAATCGGTTCATCGAAACGGAGGCACCAAAGGTGATCGGTGTGGCCAGTGCCGAAGCATCTCTTATCCTTCGCTGCAAGGAAAATGATGAGGCGGCATTCAATGAGATCGTGGAGCGGCATAAAGTCAAACTCTATACCTACATCCTGCGAATGGTCGGTAACTCGCAGGATGCGGAGGATCTCGCACAGGAGGCTTTCGTTCGCGCCTATCTTTCGATTAAGTCGTTTGAGGGGCGTGCGAGCCTTACAACCTGGCTGTTTCGAATTGCGACCAACCTGTGCATTGACCGAGCCAGGCGCTCCAGTACGCGCCAGGTGATCCAAACCACCTCATTGGATGATGTGGATGAAAACGGCACTCCGTATACCGGCGATTTGCCGGATGGGCGATATGAACCCCAAGATCGTGTGTTGCAGGATGAGTTGAAAACTGAGTTGGAGGCTGCCATCAGCCGGCTTCCGGAGAAATTACGGATGGTAATCCTGCTTCACGATCTGGAGGGCCTGCAGTACGACGAGATTGCCGAAGTGCTGCATTGTCCGTTGGGAACGGTCAAATCTCGAATTTTTAGTGCGCGGCAAGCGCTGCGCGAACAGCTTTCAAATTATCTATATGGCTCGGTTTAGGCCGAGCGGGATGGTGATGAGAAAATGCGGTGCAAAGAGTACGAGCCGCTGCTCTCCGAATTAATTGATGAGGCATTGCCGCCACGGCAAGTATGGGAAGTGGAGCGCCATCTTGCAGTGTGCAATCGCTGCGCGCTGGTCTATAACGACCTGAAGCGCACGGTCGCGACGCTCCACTCGTTGGGGTCGAGCACCCCTTCCCCCGAATTCACTGAGGAACTCGCACACCAATTGCAGGCGCTGGGAAATCGTAAAGCGCCGCTGCGGGAGCTTGTCGGGTCCTATGTCCGTCGTGTGGTCTTGACCCGCACGGTAGCGGCCGCGGTGTTTGTTAGCTTGTTGGGCATGGCGGTTTTTTCAACGCCGCGATGGCTGAATCAAGCGGCGCCGCTCGCCCCCCAACGGCCACCGGTTCCCAAATATGCCGCAATGGACCGGAGCGAATTTATGGCACTGGCGGTCAATGATCCGTTACAGGACGTTTCAGCGATCAGTCTGGAATCACATACTTCCACCACAAACCATAGTAACCGCGTACCCGGCGTGCAGCATTAGGAGCGGTTGATGCGCAACCGCCGATTCGGGCAAGGCAGCCATCGCCTGGGAATTGTAACGATTGCACTTATTCTTCTGGCGCTTGCCTGCGCGTTGGCCTATTCCAATGATAGGGGACCTCACTCTTGGCGCCGCCATAATGTCTGGTATGAAAATCGGGGCGTTCACCTAGACCCAGCCGAGCAAAAAGTCCGCAACATAATGATTAAATGGCTCAAGGATGGTCACCGCACCCCCTATTCCGGCGTTCAAATCACCCAGATTATGCATCACGGTTTTTTGGAATCGAAGCAAATCGCCATGCATGGCGGCCCGGGCCAGATGCGGATACAATTTATCTCACCGCCGAAGCTGGCCGGTGAGTTGTTCCTGATAACCGATGGGCGCTTTTTTCACTACATCCCATCGCAAAACGTGATCCATCAGGGAGAGATTCCCCACGATGAGTTTGAACACCGAATGAGGGAGATCATGGAATCGTTTCTCGACGGACGCATTTCAATACAATTGGTGGGGAAAGATCGAATCGCAGAACGAAATTGTTCAATACTGGAGATTAAGCCGAAGGGGAAAGGTTATTACAAGAGGGTGTGGATTGATAGCTCGACCGGTATCCGTTTAAAGATTGAAAAATTCAGCTCATCGAGCCGACCAATTTTCAACACTTTCTTCACCAAGATTCAGTTATGGCCGCATTTCCCACCGAACACTTTCAATCCCTACGCGCTTCCGAAGGTTCGCCACATCGCAATCTTACCCCATGCCTTGCCGTACACAACCATAGGGGCGGCACAAGACGTGGTGCGCTACCCAATTCGAGAGCCTCATCTACCGTCTGGCTATCGCAATGTCGGCATCTGGATACTGGCGCGAAACGATCCGTTCTCCACCACCGCCCTCCGATATTCGAACGGTGTCAGCTCATTCGTGCTGTTTGAGCGGCCGCTGCCGCCCCCTCAATGGGATGACTACCAGGGACCGGAGCCGGCATCAAAAATCCGTTTACGAAACAACGTCGCCTACTGGCGCAGCCAACGCTATCAATTTACGCTCATCGGTGACTTGTCGGAAAGCGATCTTCTTGTGGTCGTCCGATCGTTGTTATAGTGCGGTATCGGTCCGGCCGCCCCACAATTTTCTCCGCACCCACGCCGCTGCATCATCGGCCACGCTGTACACCACCGGTATCATAATTAAAGTTAAGATGGTGGATACCAGCAGTCCGCCGATAACCACGATGGCCATCGGCGCCCTCAACTCAGAAGCGCGCCCGATCCGAAGTGCAACCGGCAGCATGCCCAATATGGTGGCAATGGTAGTCATTAAGATCGGTCGAAGGCGGGTTGCTCCCGCTACAGCAAGGGCATTGGTCCGATTCATACCTCGTTGTCTTAGGGTGGCGGTGTAGTCCACCAACAAAATAGCATTGCGACCCATCAAACCTACGAGCATAATCACCCCGATCATCGCAACCAGACTAAAGGATTCTCCGGATATGACCAGCGCAACCAGCGCCCCGCCCATGGCCATCGGCAGGGTAAACATAATGACGAACGGATTTAACAGCGAGTTGAAGAGTGAGGCCATTGCCATATAGACCAGCAAAACCGCCAATATCAGCGCATTGATAAAATAGGACGCGTTTTCGGAGAGCACTTCCGCTTCACCGCCCCAGTGCATCGTGATCCCCTGCATCGGGATATCGGCCATCCGCTCACTGATTGCTTGCTCGGCATCGCTCAATGTATACCCGGGCGCCAGATTAGCGGTTACCGTAACCTCCCGCTGACCGTTCACATGATCAATAGCCGGCGGAGTGGAGCTGTAGCGGATGTTTGCCACATCGGCGATGGTCACCGGTCCGCCGTTCGACGCGCCCACCGGGATGGACCCGATCTGGTTTGGATCGTTGCGGTCTACACCCGCAAGCTGAATATGAACTGGAATGTCGGTGCCCATCTCCCGATATAGGACATCGGTGTTGCCCTCGATGGCGTCTCGTAGCGTGGCACCGACTAAATCGGGAGGGATATTCAGAGCGGCTGCGCGCTCGCGATTTACTTGAACCTCGACTTCCGGGGCACCGCTGCGGAGTAAAATGGAGGGATCGAGGATGCCGGGCAAGTGCAGCATTCTTTCCCGAAGCTGGGTCGCTGCGCTGGTCAGATCGGTTAAGCTCTGCCCTCGCAGCTCAATTTGGACGGGTGGGCCGGCCGCCGCCACGTTTCGCACCGCCGCCACCTGTATCGTCGCCCAGGGAATGAAGCGCAATTTTTTTCGAAGGATGGTCGCGATCTGTTCATCGCTTTGGGTGCGCAAATTCGCTTTGGGGAAGATCGGTGATAATAACTCATCCAGTACCCCCTTTCGGGGTAATAATCGCACATTCACCTGCGCATATTGCTGCCCTTCTTGGGGAGTAGCGCCGAAACCGCCCATTATCTCGCCGACCGTAGTCACATAATAACGAACGCCGGCTGTATTCCGTACAACCTGCTCGACCTCGCGAGCCACGTTGTCGGTGGCTGCAATGGAAGAATCGGAGGGCATCTCGATGGTGATTGCGATCTGCCCCTGGTCAATTCCCGGCAAAAACTCCACCCCCAGCGACGGGAGCGAAAAGAGAGCCGCCGCCACTAGCAGCGCGATCCCGCCGGCAAGAACCAGACTTCGATTATGGAGCGCCCATACAATCACACCGTGATAGAATGAATCCAGTTTGCTGTAAAGCAGATCAAACCGGTGAAATAGGCCTCCGCTCGAGACAAAGGTTTCTCCGCCTCGATACCATCGTGAGGCCAGCATCGGCGTGATGGTAAACGAGACCAGCAGTGAGAAAAGGGTCGCACTGACGACGGTAAGCCCGAACTGACGGAAAAACCCGCCCACGATCCCTCCCATAAACGCGATCGGCACGAATACGACGACGTCAACCAGCGTCAGAGCGATGCTGGCCAACCCAATTTCAGTTCGGCCATTGAAAGCGGCCTCAACCGGTGTCTCACCGTTTCGCAGGTGCCGGATGATGTTTTCCAATACCACGATGCTGTCATCAATCAAGATACCGACCGAGAGCGAGAGGGCGAGCAATGTCATCTGGTTGAGGGTGAATCCAGCAAAGTACATCACCAGGAAAGTGGCCACAATGCTGGTTGGAAGCGCGATGGATACGATAACGGTCGCCCGCACGCTATGAAGAAACAAGAAAACCACCGCAGTGGCGAGAATCGCGCCTAAAATGAGGGTGGCGTCCACATCCTCCAGCGCGTTTCGTATGGTGATGCTGTCGTCCTTGGAAATGACGATCTGAGTGTCGGCCGGCAGCCGTGATCTCAAAGATTGCAGCTTTCGCTTCACCCCGTCGGCCACCGATACCGTATTGGCATCAGAGTGCTTGCTGATGACCAGCGAGACGCTCTCACGCCCCTGGACACGATTAATTAAAGTGGACTTGGCGGGACCTTCCCAGACGTTTGCCACATCTCCAACCGTCAAGGGAGCGACCGGATTGGCGCCAGATGACATATTTCCGGCCGCAGCCATTGATGCCATCGAGATAATCTGAGTTCGACGGATATCTTGCAGCCGTGTAAATGCGCCGGCCGTTTGCACCGTAAAGTTCCTCAGTCCCTGAGTAATGGTGCCGGCCGGAACGTTATGGCTGGCCGCTTTGAGAGAGTTCACCACATCCTCGATCGTAACCCCGTATTGCTGGAGCCGCTGCGGATTCACTTCCACGTGTACCTCGTTGGCCTCACCGCCGATCACATCAACCGTCGCTACACCCGGCACTCGTGCGATTTGTGGCTTTAAGACGGTGTCGACCAGATGCCTCAACTCGCTGATCGGCTCATTGCTGGACAACCCGATGTAAAGAATCGGCAGCGCATTGATGTCCAGCTTGGCGACGACCGGCGGCAGCACCTCCGGCGGTAGCGTCATTTTCACGGCATCTACCTTTTGCCGTACTTCGGCCGCCGCCGCATCCAGATTGGTGCCCAGGCTGAAGTCGAGACTGATTATCGAGACCGAAGTTTGGGAGCGGGAATAGACGCCCTTAACCCGGTTTACTGAACCGACCGCATCTTCAAGCGGCTTGGTGACCAGCGCTTCGACCTCCAGTGGCCCGGCGCCGGGAAACACGGTGGTGACGGTTAAGGTGGGAATGCTGACCCTGGGGTTTAACTCGGCCGGAAGTCGGCGGGCGGCCTCAATCCCGAGCAACATGATCGCGGCCAAAACCATCCAGATAAAGATGGGGCGCGTGATTGCAGTGCGGGTCAGCCACATTGCGGATATGGGATTCCAGACAGCGAAGCGGGCTTAGCGCAAATTGATTGATGTTGGTTGAATGCTATGGTCATTAGTGAAAAATCAAACCAATTAATGAGTAGTAAATAGGTCTATCAAATCCATTATTGAGAGCTGAAGTGCACCCGGCTACCGGGTGTGAGCAGCGAGGGAGCGCTGACAATCACCTTTTCACCCTCCTGTAGGCCGGAAGAGATCAGCATATACTCGCCCGATCGGCCGGCGACCGTTACTGACCGGCGGAGCGCGATGTCGTTTTTCACCACGTAAACATAGGTGAAGGCGCCTTCAGTATGTATCGCCTCTATTGGGATTGATACATACTGCTCATTTCCAGCGATGTTAATCACCGCTTTGGCGGTTAAATCGGGATTCCATTGACCCGGTGGAAGCGAGATTCGGATTGGAAAGCTCCGATTGTCCGGTCCAGCCGCCGGAGAAACATAGCTGACACGCCCGTACTCGACCTGTCCGGGATGAATGTCGCTGATCACGGCTGCTGGTTGGCCGACCTTGACGAGGCTGGCTTGATCGGCGGTGATCGCCGCTGTAAATCCGGCTCGTCGGGTGGAGACCACTACACAGATCGGCTGGCCTGGTTGGGCGATATCACCCACGTGCGCACTCAGGTTTACCACCACACCGGTCACCGGGCTCACTATCTTTTCGCGGAGAAGCTGGAGATCGGCGGCGTTCAGTGCCGCCTTCGCCTGGCTCACCCCGGCGGCCGCTGCCGCGATTTCTGCAGTCGCTATCTGCAAAGCCGCCTTTTTGCCGCCTTTGCATTGATAAAGGGCCGATCGAGCCTCGGCTACTCCCTTGCGGGCTACCTCGATATCCTGCTCGCTGACGTTCACCCTAAGCGGTCCGGATTGGCGAACCGGCTTTATTGCCGATTGTGCAGCGGCTTCTCCAGCTTTAGCGGCCTGATATTGTGCTTGCGCGACCTGGTATTGGGTTTTGGCTCCATCGAGATCCACCTTAGCCACGCCACCGTGCTGGTAAAGGAAGGTCAGGCGTTTTAACGTGGCGGCCGCCGAATCGAGGCCGGCTTTAGCCTGTTGCACGACTGCCTTTGCTTGCTGTAAGCCAGCCAGTGCCTTTTGCTCATCGCTTTTCGCCTCGATACCAGTGAGCTTTTCGGCGCTTTCGGCTTGATTTAGTCGTAACTGAGCGGTGCTCAATGCCGTTTGGGCTTGAGAAATCTGTGCACTGAGTTCAATACTTTTAGCTTGATAACCCCGATCTGCGCGCCGATACTGAGCTTCGGCTGATTGCAGCCCGGCGGCGGCCCGGCTTACTTGAGCATCCAGGTCCGGTGAATAGAGCTCGCAAATCAGTTGGCCACTGGAGACCTTCTGCCCGTCCACCACCGCAATATGGGTGATCGGCGCTGGAAGCTGGCTGGTGATCGTAACATTGCTAGTGCTTCGAATGATGCCAAGTACCGATAAAGTTCGGCGTGAGGGGCGCACGCTGGCCGTTGCGACGGTTACCGGGATTCCCTCCGAGACGTACGACGGTGTGGTTGAAGTGACGCTGATATGGGGTGCATTTGAGATGGCACGGTTATAGGCGATTGCAATAACCAGTATCGCTGCAATGATGAACCAGGGCAAAATCCGTCTCATTGAGCGGCAGCACCATCTCCAATTGCATGATCAAGCTCGACATCGGCCAACGCGAGATCTCCTTGGGTCTGCACCATCTCCGTTTGCACTTTGGTGAGCTGCAACCGGGCGTTTGCCACCTCCATCTCGGTGGCAGAGTGTGCTTCCAACCTCAGCAGCGCTACCTTATATACCTGTTCTCCCAATTTCTCCTCTTTGTCCAACCATTTAAATCGTTCGGCCGCCTCTTGCTGATCGGCCACCGCCTTCCGAACCTGCAAAGTTATACCTAACTCGGCATCCTTAAGCAGTTCATTCAACTGATCGCGTCGAGCGATTGCTTGCAGCCGGTCCCGGTGCGATTTACCTCCGTCCAGCAACGGCCAGGTTACTTTGAGCCCAAGGGATCCGTAGTCGTAATGCTCAAAGGCGGAGGGCGTCTGAGTGAGTAGCCGCCCCTCTAGGCTAAGGGTAGGGGAAGATTCAGTGGAAGCCAGTTGAATCCCTGCCGATGCGGCGGACAAATGATCGCGAAGCCCCTTGATCTCCGGGCGATTTTGCAGAGCCCGCTGAACCAGCTTTTCCACCGTGTCCGGCGGCTGACCGGAAAGCGATGGGGTGGATGGCGGCAGGGTAGGGGAGGCGATGGGCCCGATCGGTGTCGAGATCGGCCGCCCTAGACTCCGATTCAACTCTCCTTCAGCCAGCATAACCCCGTTTTGTGCCTTAATCATAGATTGGTTGGCGTCGGCCACCTCCGCCTCGGCTTGAAGCTCATCCTGTTGGGAGACGGTGCCGGCTGGCAGCAGCACCTTTTGGACCAGATGGAAATGCTCCTTCGCCAGCTTGAGCGCGTCTTGTGTAACCCCCAACATAGAGCGGGCTACCCAAAGTTGGATGAAATCCTGGCGCACCTGCCAAACCGTATCCTGAACCGCTTGCTCGTAGTCGAGCCGACTGGCCTCCTTCTCATTGCGAAACCGGCGATTGGCGGCCCAAACGCTTGGTTGAAAAATCGGCTGCTCCAGACGTGCTTCCACTTTTCCATAGCGGCGTGGTAAGACCGTCGCGCTGCCGGTTGCCCCGCGTGGAAATGTGACCCGTGGTCCCTGTTCCATTCCTTTTGCTTCAATGGTCAGGTCAGGAATGAAAGCCGGCTCTTCGGAGGTCAGTTGAGCGATGTTGGCCTTCATCTGATCCCGGCTTGCCTTCAATTTGGGATTGTTTTTTATGGCGAGCGCCACCGCCGCCTGCATCGTGAGCAACGGCTGGTCAGCCGGAGCCATTGCAGGAAACATGATGCCAAAAGCAAGCAGGGCGGCACAAATCGGAATATGCGGCCGGCGGTTCATTGCTTTGTAATGGCCGGTAGGCTTCAACCTTCTCTTCCGTATCCTGGATGTCGGATGAGTGGCCATCATTTCAATGAGTAATGCGGTTGGGGTTTGCAAAATTGATATTCGCGCCTGTCAGATTGGAATTCAATACCGTATTTATTTACTGAACTGCGGTGTTTTTTTTCGAGTTAATTTTCACGTTTCGACTGGCATGCGATAAGATTCGTCAGGTAATTTTCGATGCTGGCGGCTAAAATCCCTGCTGCAAGGCGGCTGTTGCGATTCAAGCGGAGCAACTCAGGCATGCCTGCTGGGTGAGTTAGAATCCATCGGGCAAGCAGCCAACCTTTTGGGCGGCCGAATTCATCGGTGCAGCTCAACAGGTCGCTCGGCAGGGTCTCGGCGGACCCATCAGAGATGGCCCGTATGATAGCGCAAGGGATTCCCGCTGAATGTGCGCGGTTTGCCAGCGATGCCGATTCCATATCTATCGCCACTGCGCCGGTCCGCCGAAATAGATCGGCCTTTTCAGTGGGGGAGGTCACGATTTGGTTGACGGTTAGAAGATGACCCCTCACCAAGCGGACACCATACAGGCAAGGTATCATCTCGCTATCAAGGAATGAATTTAATGGAATGGGCGCAGACTGTTGTTCAGCGTCCATAACGGCATTCGGTAGGACTACCGTTCCAATCTTCACCGCCGGGTCCAAAGCGCCGGCCAATCCAGCGATCAGTAAAAGATCAGGCTTGAATCCGGCTACGATCGTATCAAACACCTCTGCGGCTCGAAGCGAACCGACACCCGTCACCCCCAGAATGAAAAGGATGTTTTTCCGTCGTGATTGCAACAGCTTAAGATTGCCAGCCGGTATGGACGTATTTATCTTTAAACGGCGCCTGATCGCTTCCTGTTCCATCCAGAGGGCGGTAAGAATCAAAACCGTCTTACTTGGCGGCGGCTCCGGCGTAGCTGTTTGCTTCTTCAGTTGTATCCTCATAGCTAATCAGGTAATTGCGCACCTCTTCCACCAGAGCCACCGGTGTAGAGAGACCGGAGGCCACCCCGATCGTGTTTGCCCAGGTAAAATCCTCCGGCCGGAGCTGAGATGCGCATTCGATGTGCATCGTTTTTGGATTGTGATATCGGCACAATAAGTAAAGCTCAACGGTATTGGCGCTTGTGCTGCTGCCGACCACAATCATCAAATCAACATGTGAGGCGAGGTCAAGTGCGTCGTCCTGCCGATTTTGCACCGGGCGGCAAATCGTATTGATGATCTGCACCTCTTTGCACAGGTAAATCAGCTCGTTTACGATGGGGTAGCACATCTCAAGCGCATGGGTCGTCTGAAAAATGACGCCCACCTTGCGCAACAGGCGGTGCTCCTCCTTTGCCTTGTGCAGCTCTTCGACCGTATTTATTACAAGAGCCGGCTTTTCCAACACGCCCATGATGCCTTTTATTTCCGCATGACTGGCGTCCCCGATGATAATCACCTGGCATCCTCGGTCTTGAAGCGATTGCGCCGCCTCCTGTGCCCTCAAAACGATGGGGCAGGTCGCATTGACCACATCCAGCCCAAGGTTTCTCGCCTCTTGGATGCTCTCCTTCGGCAAACCATGAGCCCGGATCACCATCGTGCCGCTGGTCCGGTTTTCAAAATCGTCGGTCTTCTTTAATCCCTTCGCCTCCAACTCGGCGGTCACTGATTTATTGTGAACCAGGTCGCCCAGAATAAACACATCCTCTCGTTCGGCCAGTGCTTGTCGGGTCAAATTAATGGCCCGCTTCACCCCGAAGCAGAAGCCCACCTCGCCGGCTAAGATCACCGTTCGCTGGTTAGTGCGGGTAATTTTACGCTCCTCACGAACCTTTCTGGCCTTTGGGTTCAGCGCCTTCTTCGCTTTTTTTACAACGGAAGAGGACTCTTCCATATTGGTAAAACTCCTCTCGATTGGAGCTATTGTTGCAATTCAACCGTTTGATCTTATTTTTTCGTAACCGTTCTGCCGATACCATTCCACCGCCCGTTGCAAGGCCGGCTTGATGGGGGAAATGGTGTATCCAAGCTCCGTCATTGCCCGTTCCGAATCAAAATACATCTTTTTGGCCGCCATTCGCACGCTCTCTAGCGAAATATGCGGCTCCCTTTTCAATAATACGCTCCAGAGTAGGTGATCAACAGCAGCCGCCCCAAGCGCCATACCATAAGGGATCCGGAGGTGGGGAGGTTTTCGTCCGCTGACTTCGGCCAGTGCAGTCAAGATATCCTGCAGGGTCATGTTGCGGCCCCCCAGGATGTACCGCTCCCCGACGGCTCCCTTTTTGGCTGCCAGGAGGTGGCCATTTGCCGCGTCATGCACATCAACCAGGTTTAAACCGGTGTCCAGGAAGGCCGGTATGCGTCCGTTCAAAAAGTCAACGATGACTTTGCCGGTCGGAGTGGGCTTTACATCCTCCTCGCCTACCGGTGTGCTCGGATTGACGATCACTACCGGCAATCCCTGTGCGGCAAAATCGCGAACCGCCTCTTCCGCCATAAATTTGGAACGTTTATAGTGTCCCACCATATCGTCCAGTGTAACCGGAGTGCGCTCATTCCCGGGTGCCCCGCCCTTTGGGATGCCCAGCGTTCCAACCGTACTGGTGTAGACAACCCGCTCCGCGCCGACTTTTTGGGCGGCCGCCATCACGTTTCTGGTACCGTCGACATTATTGCGATAAAGCTCGGAAGTGTCGCGTGACCATAACCGGTAATCGGCCGCGATATGATAAATTTGATCACATCCATCCATTGCCCGGTTGAGACTTTCTATGTCGAGCAGGTTGCCTTTTGTAATCGAGCAGCCCATCGAAACCAAATGAGCGACCGGACTGGATGAACGCACCAGCGCAACCACCTGATCTCCCCGGTCAACCAATAATCGAGCCACATGGCGTCCTACGAAACCGGATGCGCCGGTAATCATCACCTTCATATCAGTCGCCGAAGAACAATCGTAAGCTTTTTGCCGCAGTATCTCTACTCGATAGGTTCAGTCACTATTTGGAGAGCGCCCATGCGGTGAGCTGCAGCCGTCCTTTCCAGGTTTTCATCGCCTCAACCACTGCGCTGTGCTCAAAGCCGCTGTGCATCTTACAGTTTTGGCAGCGATGATCCTGTCGGCTTTCCCAGTATTTCCAGTCCACCTCGTTCCAAAACTCGGCCCAATCTTGGTAATACTTTTCGCCAATCAGGTAACAGGGTGCCTTCCAGCCTATAGGAGTGTAATTTACGGTAGACCATGGTGCGCATGGAAGCTCTCTCAAGCCAGCCGCAAACTCTAAAAATAGGGGCGAAGCGCTGATCCGGTAGCGGTTTGCGAATGTGCGAATCTGCCGGAACTTCTCATGAATTTGTTCTTTGGATAGAAATACATCTTCCTTGACGCTCTCATACTCATAGCCCGGTGAGATCAAGATGCTGTCCGATTTCAAGTCGGCGGCCAGCTTACACAACTCCTCGACTTCATCCACGTCGGTCTGCTTAAAGACGGTGGTGTTGACCATCGTGATGTAGCCCCGTTGCTTGGCCTCCCGCAACATTTCAACTGCTTTATCGAAGACACCCGGCCGGTTGCAAACCATATCGTGAGTATGGCGCATGCCATCCAGATGAATCATGATGAAGAGCTGTGGATGAGGTGGGATAACGCCGAAAATTTTGGTATCCATTTTTAACGCGTTGGTGCAGCAGATCACGTATTTTCCGCGTTCGATCAACCCCTGTATCAGTTCCGGCAGCTCCGGGTAGAGGGTCGGTTCACCGCCGCAGAGGTTGATGATCGGTGCACCGCAATCGTCAACCGCTTTGAAACAGGCTTCCAATGAAAGGCGGTCGGAAAGTTTGCCGGTATGACGCTCCACCGCACAGCCGCAACAAGCCAGATTGCAGGTATAAAGCGGCTCCAGCATCAACACCGATGGGTACCTCTTTCGCCCCTCTTTCTCCATCTGGACCCGATACCGGGTTTGTGCCATTATGAATCCAATGGGATATCGCATCAAATTGTTCCTTTTCCTCATCCAGCTATTTCGTTGCTGCCGGCTCTTCTAACAGAGCGGTAAAGCCGGGTCTATTCTGGATGCGGTTCACCTTCCAAAATAAAAAAAAGCTCTAGCTTACTCGATCGCGCTGGTTCTTCCGATATTCGGCGTACTGCCCCAGCGCCCACAGCGGAAAGGTATGCCGGTAAAGATGGTATCGAAGGTAAAAAACCTTTGGAAAACCAGCGCCGGTAAACCAGGGTTCATCCCAGGTGCCATCGCTGTTTTGGTGGCGCACCAGGTAGTTTATGCCCAGTTCCACCTCCGGACAGTCTCGTACCGGTGAGTTTAAGAGTCCCATCACCGCCCAAGCCGTTTGGGAGGCGGTGCTTGGGCCGACCGCCTTGTGCCTTTCGTCCTCATAGGAGCGGCAGTACTCGCCCCAACCGCCGTCAGGATTCTGCACCGATCGCAGCCAATCAGTGGCGCGTTGAACCATCGGGTGATCCATATCAAAACCGACTCGGTTTAAGCCGCGGAGCGCCTGCCAAGTTCCGTAAATATAGTTTACCCCCCATCGGCCAAACCATGAACCGTCCGCACATTGCTCTCGCTGAAGATAGCGGATCGCTCGTTGAACCGGCCGGTTATCGAGACGGCCTCCATAATAGCTCAGCATTTCCAAGCCGCGAGCGCTGATGTCGGCCGAACTGGGGTCCAGCATAGCGTTGTGATCGGCGAATGGAATCTCCTGCAGGATCATCCGATCATTGTTGCGGTCAAACGATGCCCAGCCGCCATCACGGTTCTGCATAGCCATGGTCCAGTTCAGCGCGCGTTGCAATACCGGCCTAATCGATTCCGGTGCTTCACGCCAATCTCCGTCCCCGGCGCAATGCAGTTTGTAAAGGGCCATCATCACCATAAAGGTATCATCCACATCGGGGTACAGCTCGTTTTCAAATTCGAAGTACCATCCGCCCGGCTCTACACCGGTGACCGTTTGCGCCCAATCCCCTCTAGTCCGCACCTCTTTGCTGATCAGCCACTTACCAGCTCGTTGAACGGCAGGGTGGTCGGGCGGTAACCCGCTGTCGATCAGCGCGTTGACGGCAATGGCCGTGTCCCAGACCGGGGAGATGCAGGGTACCAGGCGAATCGTATCCCCCTCCTCTATCTCAAATTTCGCCAGTTCATTCAGCTCATGTTGAACGGCAGGGTGATCATCCGGAAGTCCTAGACATTTATAGGCCATAACGGCGTGGGTCATAGCCGGAAAGATCGCGCCCAGCCCACCGCTCTTATACTGGTGGTCCAACAACCACTTGCGGCAGCGCTCCAGCGCGATCCGGCGTATCGGGTTACGCCGGAAGCGATGGTATATCTTCAGCAGTCCATCGAGCCACAAGAAAAAGTTACGCCAGGAAAAGAGGTTAGGGCTTGGCTGTAATTTGAGCAACGCATGCTCGCGCCCTCCCACAAACAGCTCATCAATGCCGGCTTCCGATGGGACGGGGCGGTAAGGTCGTGCTGAGTTTATTACCGCCAGCGGTATCAAGATTGCCCTCGACCACGAGGACATCGCATAGATATTGATATAAAACCAGCGAGGTAAGAGGATCAGCTCGGTGGGAATGGCTGGCACGCCCGCCCAGTCGTACTGCCCGAATATGGACAGATATAGCTTGGTAAACGTGTTACAACTGGTGACGCCGCCCATTTTCAGGATCGCTTCGCGCAGCTTCACCATAAAGGGCTCGTCGGGCCGGTGGCCGGCCAACTTGAAGGCAAAATAGGCTTTTACCGAGGCGCTGACCTCACCCGGCCCGCCCGGGTAGATCGGTATCGAGCCATCCTCCTGCTGCCATCGCCGAATGTAATTCGTTAACCGTCGAAGCCGTTCGTGATCCGCTCTGCCCAAAAATTGCAACAGCAGGACGTATTCGGACTCCAGAATCGTGTCGCCCTCCAACTCACCGTTCCAGTATCCGTCCTCGTGTTGCCAGCTGAGAAGGGTGCGTTGAGCGCGCTCGATGGACTGCAGAATCGTTGCGGCGGTGATTCGTTCGTAAACCGTTTGCTTGGCCGTAACCGCATGGTCCATATCAACGTAAGTCGTCGGATTAACCGCATCCATCCTGGCTGTCTCTCCATGCCTACTTCTTAGGC
>JAMCWF010000014.1 GCA_023481295.1 Armatimonadota bacterium
CTTCTCCTTTCAGCCTTGACGGCACGGGTCCGCCACCATCTCCCGCGACTTCGGGGTGAGAGGGGTGGCGAAAAGCTCTGGGTGGAGATCGCCCACCGTGCGCTTGAGCCAGACGTAAAAGAAATCCGAAAGGTCCGAATAGGCTACATTATCGTAATAGGGCGGGTCGGTGAGGATGGCGTCGAAGTGATCGTCGGGGAAGGGAGGCTCCGTCGCCGAGCCGTGATGAACCCTGGAAGTGGTACGGGATATAGGGATATTGTATAGATATTGAAGAACTTCTATCAGGCTATCAATATCCCATGAGCCACGTGATTCACTAAATGGATTAACTTCCCCATAATCCCACACCATGGGAATTGCTTGGCGATCAAAAATGCGTTCGAATGAGATTACATCAGGTCTCCATCTTGTTATTGAGCATGTGTAAGTTGCTAGTTTGTCATAATCCAAAGCCAAATACGTCGCGACGGCTTTGGCGAACTCCGGCTCGCACCCCTCCGCGATCATCCGCGCGTGCGCAAACCGAACCTTCTCCGCGAAGGTGATCAGCGACAGCTTTTGACGGGCATTGAAAAGATCCCCCCAATTTAAATATCCATATAGTGGAAGGCGACATGTATCAAATTTATCACGTCCTCCAAGTGGCAAAGGTTCATCCGGCACCGGATCCATGCCCCACTCCGTCCGCAGCCGCTCCCGCTTCGCCTCCAGCGCCCCCTCCGCCGCGCGGAACGTTTCCATATCCCGCTTCGTCGCCAGGCGGTAGCTCTTGCCGCTCCCCCTCGACTTCTCGAGGGGGACGGGGTGATGCAGCACCACCGCCACCATCCGCTGCCCGGATTTTCCCTCACGGAAGAGGCTGCGCACCGTCTTGTCGTCCGTCACCCCCCCGCAGACCGGGCAGCGAGCGTGCGCCCGAGCCACCGTCCCCTCCTCCGGGTCGAAGTCAATGTCCCCACCTTCGTGGGGATGCCCCCTGCACAATCCTTGGGGGTGACGGCCGCCGTCCTGGCCGACGATCTCGAAATCCACTAATCGCCGCGCCCTATCCGGCACGACGCGCAGCGCCACCCGCTTTCCCTCCTTCTTCGCCAGCCACCAGTTGGCGGTGAGGGTAATCTCCGCGCCGCAGGAGGGGTTTTGACAAGGAATGGTGCGCATCCAGTAATAGCCCACCGGAACCGAGCCATCCGGGTCGGCGGGATAGAACGGCTCCAGATCCCGCCGCGCCTCCTCCAAAACCCACTCCCCCCAGCGCCGCACAGCATCCAGTAGGGGGTTGTCCGTTGGGCCTTCAAATAACAGATTTGAGTTTTCAGCATCCCCGGGGCTAGTGGGGCGGATGGGGTTCCCGAACTTTTGCGGGTACTCCAGGACGCACTTGTTGAGAAGCACCGCCACCGGGTTCACGTCCATCGCGTGGGTCTCGCAGCCCAGCCGCAGCGCCTCCAGCGGGATGGAGCCGCCGCCCGCAAAGGGGTCGAGCACGCGGGGAGGAACGCCGCCGAAGGATTGGAGGATGAGATCGCGCGCCTTTTGAACGAGGGATTCACCCTCCGGCGAGCCGTTCACCGTCTCCCACGGGGATATCTCTCTGACGAGGCGCAGGAACTCCTCGCGGCGGTTGGGGTCGTCCGGCAGGAGCGCCGCCAGCGCCATGGCGCGCGAGGCGGCGAGGGGTTTGCGCGCCCACCAGATGTGCAGGGTGGAGATGTGGCCGTGGCGGATGTTCTTCTCCCGCACCGATTCCTCGGAGACGTCGCGGAGGGGGAAGTCGGTTTCAATCAGGCGTGCGGTCATGCGTTCTGTCCTTCTTTTCTAGGAGGCAATATCATCTATGCAGCGGCCAGCCATTATTAAAGTTATACCACCTTAACCGCTGGGAAGCACAATGCGGCGGCAAAGTCCCTTCCCCCTCAAAGGGGGAGGGAGATCAGATTGTCCGCGCGCGAGTTCCTTCCCCCTCCTAGGGGGAAGGCTAGGATGGGGGTGATGCTCCCGTCACCGAACAAATTCCCGCAAAACTGAACGGTTACAGAACACAGCCTTACGGTATCATTCTCGATTACACCGTCCACCCCCACCCTGACCCTCCCCCTGAAAGGGGGAGGGAGATCAGATTGTCCGCGCGCGAGTTCCTTCCCCCTTTGAGGGGGAAGGCTAGGATGGGGGTCGCGCTACCGCTAAGAAACCAACCGCATCACTAAGATCATGCATTTAAGGACGAAATCCAGCGCACTCCAAAAATTCCCGCAAAACTGAACGGTTACAGAACACAGCCTTACGGTATCATTCTCGATTACACCGTCCACCCCCACCCTGTCCCTCCCCCTCAAAGGGGGAGGGAGAATAGATTATCCGCGTGCGAGTTCCTTCCCATTCCAGGGGAAGAAGTTCAGATTTTCCGCGGCAGCCGGCGGACGCAGGATGTGAGGATAGGCGAGGGTAAAATCGCTATCCTTCCTTCCAATTCTTCACCACATAGCGCGCGATAGCGTTCACCTCCTCGGGATGGAGTTTTGCCGCCGGATTTTGTATCGTGTTCAGTTCGGGCTCCGCTGCGGCGTTTTCCACGACGTAGAGCCAGTAGCCATCGCCGAGGCGTTGCGCCATCATCCATTCGTTCGGCGTGATGGCGATGGAACCCGTTCCTGCGCGCGCCTTCACCTCGATGTACCGGATGGTGTCGTCCTCCGCAACGGATCGGATATCATAACCGAGGTTTTGAAGCGACACATCCTCCGGCTCGCGTCCTTCCTCCCGCTCACGCTCGATCGCCATCCTCATGCCGACGGCTTCGATCTCCTTGTCGGAGCGCATCGTGACATTGTGCGGGAGCGTTTGGGGGATGACCCGAACGACGCCATGGATTTTCGGGGAGGAGTGCGAGAGGCTGATTTCCTGCCTTATCTCCCGTTCGAGGTTTTGCTTTCGATTCGAATCATCCTCCTTTCTCCTCTCCTCATTGGTAATATCTACGTCGGGTATCGTCTCCCCTTTCGCCTTCCTGGTCGCGTATTCGGTGATCTTCGCATCCGATTCCAGGATTTTGCGTTCAAGCGAACGGACGCCGTACTTTTCTTTGATCTTCGCGTCATGAAGTCTGAGTTGGAGAATCTCCTCCAGATAGGGGTCCAGGATCGTCTCCACGGCGAACTCTAGAATTCTATTCTCATCAGGGCATGACTCCGCCGCCCCATCCCCACCCGCCGACTTCAAATCCCAGAGCACGGAGCTGTTCACCACTCTTGGCGTATCGGCGTCCTTGGGCTGATAGATCGCGAAGAGACGCTTGCCCGCGATTTGGTTGGCGCCGTCCCGCAGCTCCCCTTCCAAAAACCAAAGCCATCCATCCAGCCGCCCGTCCGGATCGTAAAAAACGGCGCCGCGCTTCAAATCCTCTCCGCATGTCGCGAATATCCGCTCGATGATGCTTTCCAGCAGCGGATGCCCCGGCGCGACAAATACCGCCCCTTCACGTCGAGCGACCTCCTTGTCAAAAGCAAGTTTGCTGTACTCGCGGAAGACCTCGCCGTATTGATTTTTGAATGACTGGGAGACAGTGCGCAGCTCATAGGGGGTGTTTGTCAAACGCCAAAGCCCGTCCCGCCTCTTCTCCAACGGTAGGTTCAAATATTCGCAACAACGCTCGAAAAACCGTTCGATGTATTCCGGCACCAGCCTCTGCTCCCGTGCGCGGGCATCCTCGCCTAAAATGCGCTGGAGATCAATATGGCGGGTCGCTAACCCCTCCATGGCGGCTTGGCGGGCCATGCTTACCGCCTTCGTATCCGGAATGGCCTTGATTTCGGCGACGATATCATCCAGGCTGCGGCGCATTGAGATGGCTTCCACAATCAGATCCTTTAGGGATCGCCCGGAGATCACCTCGCCGATGATATCAAATACCCGGTCGCTCCCAAGCGCCTTCTGAATGCTTTCCAGTTTCTCGAAGATGGTTAGCAGAACGGCGCCCTCGCGCGTATCGCTCGCCACCAGGTTGTAGATATGGACCTCTTTTTGCTGGCCGTAGCGGTGGATACGCCCCATGCGCTGCTCGAGGCGGTTGGGGTTCCAGGGAATGTCGTAGTTGACCATCAGGGAGCAGAATTGGAGGTTGATTCCCTCTCCGCCCGCCTCGGTGGAGACCATCACCTGCGCATGCTCTCGAAACTCGTGTTCGGACTGAATGCGCGCATCCAAACCCATCCCGCCGTGCAATTTGACCACCGAGTAGCCCCAACCGCGTAGTTTTTCATCCAGATACTCCAAGGTTTCGCGGGATTCAGTGAAGATGAGAAGCTTATCGTCGGGCTGATGCAGATTGATCGTCTCCATGACTTGGCGAAGTTCGCCGAGCTTGGTTTCAATTTCGTTTCGCTCCGCCTCTTTCGCCAGACGAATCAAATCAGCGATGATCTGGATTTCCTCCTGCAACTCCTCCTTGGTCTCCGAGGCGGTTAATTTCTCCAGAAGCTCCTCCTCCTTTTTCAGACGTTCCGCTTCCGGGGCGTCCTCCAGGGCGTCCTCATCCAGCTCTGCTCCCTGCGAGAGCCGTTGTCCAAGGGATAAGAGGCTTTCCAAGCGGGATTTACGACGTTCGAGGGATCGGAGCACCGCGCGCACGCTGGAGGCCATGCGTCTCTGGAGAATCAGCAGCGCGAAAGCGACATTTCTTTTCTCGCTCTCCAGCGCCTTGTTGTAGGAATCCCGCACATATTCCGTCACCTCGTTGTACAGCCGCATCTCTTGATCGTTCAGGCGGTAAGTGCGGGTGTTCACGTGGCGCGGGGGGAAGATCGGATGTTGATCGAAATCCTTCAAATCCTCCTTGAGCCGGCGCAAAAAGAGGGGGTTGTCCTGTTGTCGAACCGATTCGAGGAGCAGGTCGTTGTCGGCGAACATGCCCGGCTCGAGCAGATCGAGAAAGAGGCGGAAGTTGTCCGTATCCCCACGATGGGGGGTCGCGGTAAGAAACAACAGATAGTTGCTGATGCGTGAGATCAATTCGCCGAATCGGTACCGTTCGGTCTTGTTGGTCTTGTCGCCATATTTATATGCAGCCATCTTATGCGCCTCGTCCACGATGACCAGATCCCATTGCGTCTCCGCCAAGGTCGCCTGGACATCATCCTGTTTAGCGAAATCCATGGAGGTGATGACATGAGCTTGCTCCTGCCAGACGTTCCTCCCCCATGTTGCGTTCATGACGCTACGATCCACCACGGTGAAGGTTTCGGAGAACCGCTCCTTCATCTCCCGGAGCCATTGATCCTTCAAATGCCCGGGAACGACAATCAGAGCACGTTGAACCAGCCCTCGGTATTTAAGCTCTTTCAGCAGCAAACCGGTCATAATGGTCTTGCCCGCTCCGGGATCGTCGGCAAGCAAAAATCGGATATGGGGATTGCGCAGGAGATAGTGATACACCGCCTCGATCTGGTGAGGCAACGGGTCCACCTGGGAGACGTTCACGGCGAACAAGGGGTCGAATTGATGGGCGAACCGCACGCGATGGGCTTCCGTGGCGAGGGAAAAACCATTTGCATTGCCGGAGAAATCGCGACCATCCTCTTGTGCAATTTGAATTATCGCCAAGTCCGATTCGGAAAATATTTTTGAATAGAACTGATCGTTTTGGACACCTACCGCCTCAATTTTAAGACGGTTTCCCATTGGCGTCACCGTCAGCACCCGCACCGGCTCCGCCCAGAAATTGCCTTTCAAGATGTCGTTGGGCTTTGGGATATTCATTCTGTTCTCCTTTCAGTCATCCCCATTTGGGCAAATGCGAAATTTTCTTTGATGGAGCCATTGATCCGAATAAGGCGTCAAAAGGCGCTCTACGGGAAGACCTATTTATCCGACCTTGTTTTGTTGATACGGAACGCTCTTTGTGTTCGCCGGAACCGCGCAGTCAGTGACGGTAGGTAGCTTCCTATTTATCCAGGATGAAGGGCTTATCCTTCTCGACATTCAGCCCTATCGGCATTACGCCGGAAGTTGGAGCCTACCACATCACCACCCGAATAATCCACTTACCCTACCTCCAAATGACCGTGCGTACCGTGCATTACCCCATAGGGTATGCCAACGAATAGATAGACTAACATCTACCATACGTTTACCCGCCCCGCAAGTGAGGGAAGCCCGCATTGACGCCGGTCCACCCTGCGAGAACTCGCCCGAATCTCCAATTGTCATCGTCAATCAACGAATCAAGGCAGGAACAGGGCGCAACGATGTCGAAATTTGTAATCGGTAAACAAGGTTGCGTAACGCTGATGAAAGCGGAGATTTGGTCATCAATCAATGAATCGAAGGGATTTTTTGAAGGACACCGCGCTGGCCACTCTGATGGTGATGATGGGCGCGGAAGAGATCAAAGCCGATCAAACGACCGGCGCCGTCGCTCCTCAACCGTCCGGCCCACCTGTCACCTGCGGCATCATCGGGTGCGGCGAGCAGGGCCGCAAGATTTTGTCGATCTTATCCCGGCTCCCGGCCGCCGAGGTGGCCGCTGTTTGCGATATCTATGCCCCGTTCGTCAAGCGCGGGCAAGAGATCGCGCCAAAGGCGGCCGGAATATCGGATTACCGCCAGCTTTTGGATCAGAAGGAGGTGGAGGTGGTCTTCATTGAAACGCCCACCTTCGCCCACAAGGACATCACGCTGGCCGCTATCCAAGCGGGGAAGCACATCTATTGCGATGCGCCGCTTGCCGGCTCGATGGAGGATGCCAAAGCGATCGCCTTAGCCGGCCAATCCTCCAAACAAATCTTTCAAACCGGTCTGCAAAATCGGTCCAACCCTCAACATCTGCACGTGGTGAAATTTATACGAACCGGCGTTCTCGGCACCATCGCCGAAACACGCGCCCAGTGGCATAATCGGGATAGCTGGCGCCGGGCCGCTCCGACCACCGAGCGTGAAAAGGAGCTAAACTGGCGGCTTTATCAGGCCACCTCAACCGGGCTGCTCGGAGAAGTCGGCATTCATCAGGTTGACGTGGCGAGTTGGTTCCTCAACTCGTTGCCGATCTCGGCCCGTGCCTACGGCGGGATCATGGGCTGGAAGGATGACCGCAACGTTTTCGACACCGTTCAATGTATGATCGAGTATCCCAACAACACCCATCTAATTTACGATGCCACGCTGGTCAGCTCTTACGACGCCGTTTACGACCTTTTCCTCGGGTCTGCCAGCACCGTGATGATGCGGGGAGAACGCGCCTGGATGTTTAAAGAGGCGGATGCTCCGATGTTGGGCTGGGAGGTCTACGCGAAAAAAGACCGGTTCGGCGATGAGACCGGCATTGAGCTGGTTGCCGACGCGACCAAGCTGCTGGCTCAGGGTAAAGAGCCGAGCTCTGAATCGCAGGCGGCAACCGGTAAAGGCCCGTTATACTACGCGGTGGAGGCTTTCCTGAACAGCGTGCACGCCAACTCGAAACCGCTGGCTGGAGCCATTGAAGGTTATCAGGCCACCGTCGCCGCCATCAAAGCCAACGATGCGGCAACCAGCGGCGCCAAAATTGTATACCAGCCGGAATGGTTTCAGTTGAGTTGAGCTTGATGAAACGGTGATGCCGGCCTTACGGAATTTCGTGATGCCTTATTGCGGGAAAACGATTGGGCGGGATGTGGGGGGAAGAGATGGCCCGCCTAATCATCAACCATCGAATGCAAGATAAATCGGAAAAGGAGCAATTTAGGTCAATGGGTCAAAAAGAACCAAACAAAAAGCCGACTCGGCGTGAGTTCTTAAAGACTGCGTCGGTTATCGCCGGGAGCGCCGCTGTCACTGCAGTGGCGAAAAGCTCAGTTTATGCGCTGACGCCGAGCCGGGTAATTGGCGCCAATGACCGGATCAACATCGGTCATATCGGCGTCGGTGGACAGGGGATGACCCACGTTACGCTGCTGAAACAGAATGCGGCCGCCAACAACACCCAGTCCATCGCAATCTCCGACATTTATGAGCCAAGAAAGCAGGCGGCCAAAGAGTTTCTCGGCCTCGACGATGCACATGTCTATCAGGATTACCAGCAGTTGCTTGAAAACCAGGATGTGGATGTAGTTTGGATCGCCACACCGGAACACTGGCATTACCGAATGGCAATGGATGCCATCCGAGCGGGTAAGGATGTCTATCTCGAAAAGCCGATGACCCGCTACTTGGACGAGGCGCTCAGCTTGTGGCGAACGGTCAAAGGCAGCGACCGGGTTTTCCAGCTCGGAGTGCAGGCTTGCACCGATCAACGGTGGCACGTGGCCGGGGATGCAGTAAAAGCCAACCGCATCGGCAAGATAATTTGGAGCCAGGGCAGCTACTGTCGAAACAGCAAGGAGGGTGAATGGAACTACTACACGATCGAGCCGCAATGCACCCCGCAAACGTTGGATTGGAAGCGCTGGCTCGGTCCGGCTCCTTGGCACGATTTCAGCCGGGAGCGCTATTTCCGGTGGCGGAAATTTTGGGACTATTCGGCCGGCATCGATTCGGACCTTTTCCCGCATCGAGTCACACCGCTGATGATCGGGATCGGCGGCGCAGAGTTTCCGGAGCGAGTGGTGGCGGTCGGCGGAAAATGGCTGAGTGAAACCGACCGGCAGGTGCCCGATACCTTTCACCTGATGGCCGATTTCCCCAGCAAACAGACCATTGTAGTCGTCGGTTCCACCGCCAACGAGCAGGGCTTGCCGGATGAGATTCGCGGTCACCACGCCACGCTCTACCTTGGCGGCAACAGTATCGACCTAAGGCCGGAGCGAGATTGGTCGGATCAGATTGATGCGGTCACCTTACCGGTTACCGGGCCGGGTGAAGATATTGCCGCCCATGAGAAGAACTTCCTGGATTGCGTGCGCAGCCGGGGCGTCCCAAACTGCAACGTTGACCTTGCGGTGCGCGCACATACGGTAATTGCGTTGGCCGAGATGTCGTACCGGCAGAGCAAGGCGATGCTGTTTGATCCGGTTCGCGTTCATCTCATTCAAGGCGGTGGAACCGACGACAAAGGTCAAGTGATGCCCTGGCACCCCTTAAAGGAGATAGTGAAGTCGTAGCTGCAGAATGGCGCTACCGATAATGCATCGTCTCTCCAATGATTCATTTCGGAGCAATGTTTAGGCTGTCGCTTCACTACTCATTGAAACGGCGGCCACAATTCTAACCCATAATATGCCGACTATCCGTTTAGCCTTGCATGCAATGGCAACCCGGTTTGAGCTGATGATCGAAGGGGACAATTCGCCTCGATTGAGGGCGGTCGGCGAAGAAGCGCTATCGGAAATTGCTCGGTTGGACGCTCAATTGAGCATCTATCGGGCCGATTCGGAGGTCAGTGACCTGAACGCGCGGGCCCAGCAGGAGCCGGTGAAACTGGACCCGCGAACCTTTAATCTATTAAAAAGGGCAACCGAGCTCTCTCGATTGACCGGCGGCGCCTTCGAAATCACTGTATTGCCGCTGCTTCGGTGCTGGGGATTGGCGGGCGGCTGCGGAACGGTGCCGCCACCGGAGGAAATCATGCGCTGTCTCCGTTTGGTTGGTGTCGAACAGCTCCGGTTTAACGATCGGGCTTGCACGGTGCAGTTTCGGCAGGCCGGCGTGCAGGTGGATTTGGGGGCGATCGGGAAGGGATATGCGGTTGATCGGGCGTGTTCGCTGATGCGGGAAAACGGCATCCGATCGATGCTGCTTAACGGCGGTCTCAGCAGCGTGGCGGCAATGGGTTCATCCAGCGCTCATGGGGGCTGGCGGGTCGGAATTCAACATCCGACCCTTTCTGATAAGCTGCTGACCTCCATCACCTTGATGAATGAAACCCTCTCCGTATCGGCGGTGCACGGCAAAAGCTTTTACTCCACTGGACGACGGTTCGGCCACATCATTGATCCCCGAACCGGCCGCCCGGTTGAAAACCGAGTGTTGGCGGCCGTCATTTCACCTTCCGCCACCGACGGAGACGCCCTCTCGACCGCGCTACTTACATTAGGCGCTCCTGGGTTAGATCATCTTAAAGATCATTTTCCTTCGTTGCGGGCATTGGTAGTGGTTGAAAATGAGGGTAAATTACAAACCGAAACGCTGGGCATCGAGCTGTAACTCTCGCCGAATTTTTATATACTTGAAATTACAAGTAGATTATTATACGCCTTAATATAGCAATTTTGTAACTATTCACCGCTCCGGTAAAAGGCGGCAAACATTTAATGTGCTGGGTAATGAGTCATCGTTCGGGAATCGGTGGTGTCCGGATCATCTCATTTGTTACGGTCATCTCACCGGGTATGCGTAATTATTTATGACACAATGGATAGTTAAAGGAGTTAATGATTGACGCACACTCATACGAATGTTGAAGCGCTCGCGAAACCGAGCGACTTTGATCAATTCTGGCAATCCACCTTGAAGGAGACGCGACGATACCCTCTCAACATAGTGCGAGACGGACGGCGAACCTTCAACTATCATGACTTCCGGGTCGAGACGCTTTCATATACCGGCTTTGGCGGAGGAAGGATATTCGGCTGGCTGGCCGTTCCGCCGGAGGCAAAAAGCGGGAGGTGCGGAGCCATCCTCTGGCTGCCTGGATACGGGCTGGCGACCCCGGCCGTTGATGCGGTCTCCACCGTCCCCGGTTATGTCACGCTGGCAATCAATGTTCACGGATTTACTCCGGACTATGTCCCTCCCGATTTCGTTCCTGAGTTTGACGGCTATATGGTTCGCGGCATAGAAGCACCGGAAACCTATAGCTTTCGAGCAATTATTGCAAACTGCGTTCGCGCCCTGGATGTTTTGAGAGGGGTGCCGGAGGCGGACCCGGACCGCCTGTCGGTATTGGGAATCAGTCAAGGTGGTGGATTGACCTTTATCACCGCCGGTTTAGACCATCGAATTCGTTGTGCGGCTTCCGATGTCGCCTACCTTTGCGATCTACCCAACGCCCTGCAAATCTCCGACGTTTATCCCTTTCAGGAGGTCAACGATTATCTACGCGGTCGGCCCGAGATGCATGACACCGTGATGCGCACTTACGCCTACTTTGATCCGATCAATCACGCTCCGAACATCCGCTGCCCGATTTTAGTGAGCGCCGGCACCAAAGACAACGTGTGCCCACTGCCCACCATTCAGGCGGTATTCGATCGCATTCCCGCCACCAAAGAATGGGTTTCGTACGATATCGGCCATGAGGTCATTGCCGAGATGAACGAATCGTATCGCCGCTGGCTGGGAATGCACGCATAGGAGCGAGCGCCGATGCGGTGGTTTGTTGGCGGGATGGCGGCGCTGTTTCTCGTGATCGGGGGATGGCAGTTGATCGGCGCGCTCTTCCCCCGCGAAGCGACCCCTATGCGGTGGATTCATGCTGGTTTGGGGCTGGCCGCAACGCTCATCTCAACGGCGTGCATACTGTGGATCATCGACATCATCACACCCTCCATTGAGTGCGCGGCGGCAGCCCTGATCGTCCTCATTCCTTCGCTGATCGGCTTGTATCGCCTCTCCGAGCAAAATACGGTGATGTAACCAGTCAACCCCCCTATTTTATCATCTTTAACAATACCTTCACCGCCGCTTCGAGCTGCACATCCTTATGCGCCTGAATATCTTGCGGTGTTTCGGGTACGTCCACGTTCGGCACAACGCCGTGATTTTCCATATCCCGCCCGCTCAAGGTGTACCAGCCCCACATCGGGATCCGGTAAGCGGTGCCGTCAACAAGATGCGTGTCGTAGGTTCCGATGACGTAACCGGGAGTGGGGACGCCAACCACCGGTCCAATCTTCAGCGTTTTAAAGGCATTGGCGAATATCTCGGTATCGCTTGCCGAATCTTGGTTCACTAGTAACACCACCGGTCGGTTCCAATGCTGGAAAGGCTGGGTGGATCGATATGCATCGCGCGGTTGGGTATAGCCGTAAACATCCCGCGACAATATGTTGACAATCTTATCATGGGTAAAACCCCCGCCGTTGAAGCGCATGTCAAGTACCAGGCCCTGCTTGCTTTGTGCATCACCGAACAGTTGGCGCTCAAACTTCCGCAAGGAGCTGTCGTCCATTGCCTTCACATTGATGTAAGCCAAGCGGCCATCTGACAACTTTTCCACATCTTTGCGCTCGTTTTTCACGTATTGGTCCCGCCATAGGTTCTCCCAAGCCATTTGCGTAATCGGTTTTAACTTCACGTCATGGGCGCCGGTTTTGGTGGGCTTGCTGTTGACCAGGAGTGTGATATCTTTGCCGGCCTTATTCTGCAGCGTCTTGTAGTAGCTTTCGGTATATGAGACATCGGTGCCGTCAATGCTCAAGATGTATTCGTCCGGCTTCACCCGATGCCCGTTTTCGTCGGCCGGACTTTTTGGCATCACCGAAACGACTTTTAAACCGGGCCCGGGATAGTTCTCATCGAAGGTCATTGCCAGCGTGGCGGTCTGCGGGCCGGGCGGTCCGCCGGATGCCGAGCCGATTTCACTGTGCGATGTATTCAGTTCGCCGATCATCTCGCTTAACAGGTTAGCAAAATCCTCCGGCGTTGCAATGGAAGAGAGGCGCGGCTCGTACTTCGTTTTGATCGCCGCCCAGTTCACGCCGTGCATTTTGGGGTCATAAAAGCCCACATCAATCATCCGCCAGAACTGATTGAAAGCTTCATGCAGCTCCGCTCGTCGGTTAAGCTCCATGTTGGCGACGAAGGGCAAGAAGGAGGGGCCGCCTCCTCCTTTCGGCATCCACCGAACGGTTCCACCGGCTGCCAGATAGTAAAATTTAGACCCATCCGGCGCAAAGACGATGGTGGCTGATCCCTGATTACCAGTGCTGATGCGGGTCGGTGCACCGCCCGGCGCAGTGGGGACCGACCAGAAATCGAAGTCACCTCCATACTTGGTAGAGTAAATCAGCGTCGCTCCATCGGGTGAAAGGGCGTAACCGGCCACTCCGTTGGTGGTGTAGGTGACTTGTCGAGCTCGATCCTGAATTTCATTGAAATCAATTTTCACCACCACCGGTTTCTTGGCGACCGGCCCGCCCGGCTTCGCGGTGGTGGAGGGCTTAGGCTCATGTTTCAACAAGGGGAGCACGTAGAGATCGTCGTAAGAGGGCTGATGCTGGCTGTGGCGATCCGATTGAAATACCAGAAATTTCCCATCCTGGCTCCAGGTTGGATTGACATTTTCACCCGGGTAACGGGTGACATTGACCGAGGTGCCGCCCACGCTGGGTACGATCCAGATATCGGTGTTATTCAGCGGATCGCGGCGCGAATAGGCGATCCATTGGCTGTCGGGCGACCAGTTGAAGCTATTGATACCAACCCCGAATAGATTGTTTCCGGCCGAATCGGCCAGCTTGATTGCCTCCCCCCCGGTTGCCGGCGCCACGTACAAGCCACCCTGCGAGCCGCTGCGCAAGAAGGCGATCTTCTTGCCGCCGGGCGACCATGTCGGCCCGGTATCCTCAGTCAAATCGTTGGTGATCCGGGTCGTTGCCTTTGTCTTCACATCCTTAACGTAGATATTGTCCGTACCGCTGCGGTCGGAGACGAAGGCGATTTTCGTGCTATCCGGCGACCAGTCAATTTGATCGTTATTGAAGGAGTTTTTCGTCAAGCGCGTTGCTTCGCCGCCCTTATCGGCCGGGATCGTCCAGATGTTGCCGCGAATGACCATCGCGATCGTTTTACCATCGGGAGAGACCGCCAATTCGTTGGCATTTCCCGTTAAAGTGATTCGTTGGTGATTATTTACTTTTTCATCGGATGGGGCGTAGATGGTTACCGGATGGGGTTTGCCGCCGTTTGGATTGATCACCGAGATACCGCCGCCGTATTCATAAGCGATCAGCGAGCCGTTCACCGCGATATCGGGATAGCGGACCGTGCCGGTTTTATAATGAGTGACGGCTACCGCTTTACCGCCATCCACCGGTTTCCGAAATAGGTTTGGTGTGTCGCAATCCCGGTTGCTGGTGAAATAGAGGTATTTCCCATCCGGTGAGTAGAGCGGCCACATATTCATGCCATCGTAGTGGGTGATGCGGCTTATCTGGTCGGTAACCAGGTTTTTGGTGTAGATATCAGCATGCATCGAGCCGATATACCGGGGTCGCCACCAAGGCACCGCCATCCCGCTGCGCATGTAGGCGATACTTTTGCCATCCGGTGAGTAGACCCCATAGCGGCAAGGTTCCAGATCGTGGGTGAGGGTTCGGAGGTGGCCGGTCGCCACGTTGATGGAGTACTGTTCCAGGGTCGGCTCATCTCGAATTGAGGTAAAGATCAGCTTCGACCCATCGGGAGACCAGCCGCCGATAAAATCGGGCGCGCTGTTGAAAGTTATTTGACGGGGTTTTCCACCGGTTGCCGGAATGATAAAGATGTCGTAATTTCCGGTTCTCACGCTCGAGAAGGCAATCCAATGTCCATCCGGAGACCATCGGGGATAGCCGTCTTGAGCGATATTTACGGTTAAGCGCGTCGCCACCCCGCCGGCCACCGGGACCGTCCAGAGATCGCCCAGATAGCTAAAGCAGAGGGTTTTACCATCCGGTGAAAGGGCGGGGTATTCGATGCCGATGATCGGCTTATTGACTGGAAGGGGTAATAGTTTTCCCTGCGCCGTTGCGGCTGCAGGAAAAGATAAAAAGATAACAAGAGCGATAAGATGACGGCGTGATGGCACTCCCGGTCCTCCTTTTACTGTATCAGTATAAAGTTGTGAAGCCGAACGGATTGCTAGTTGGGAAGCATCTATCTGTGAAGAAACGGGCGAAACTCTCCTCACGGCAGCTTAGGAGGATGTTGAAAAAACCATAACACCCACAGTCTCGTCATTCCGGGGCCGCAATGCGGTGGAATCCGGCGAGTTTTTCAACAGCCTCTTCGGTGAAGACGTCGCTATTCGGTGCTGCAACCGCCCTCTTTTATCGTTTATACACGTAATCTTCGACAGCACTATAATACCGCATCCAGCATTGATACCTTGCTGCTGTAACAGTTCAGTTTTACGGGAATTTTTGGAGCGCGAAGGATTTCACCACCGTCCTGATTTTCCCCATAAGAGGTGTTAAAAAGATAGGGTCAAGCCTTGAAGGACATCCGACGACCCCCATCCTCACCTTTCCCCTAGGAGGGGGAAAGGTGAGGATGGGGGTGGGTTGTGCAATCGAGTATGATTCCCGCCTAACTGAACTCTTACTTGCTGCTGGTTGGGATTAAAGCCAAGTTGATTTAACCCAGTTGATTTATCCGTTATAATATCCCAACTGAATTTTACCAAACTAGCGTTTTGATTGGAGCGATGATGCAACATTCGTTGAATGGCAGTAATTGGCAAATCCTCGGTTTGATCCCGACCGAATGGGTTTGGCGGCGTGTTGGGGATGCGGCAACCGATCTGGATAATTTGCGGCCGACCGCGTCGCCTTGGTATCCGGCGACCGTTCCCGGCGATGTACAATCCGATTTAATAAATGCGGGCGTCCTGCCCGATCCGTGGTATGAAGAGAATAGCCGTGCCTGCGAGTGGACCAGCCAGCGAGATTGGGTGTACCGGCTTGAATTTATGCCCAAGAGCGATTGGGCTGGCCGTCACATCCGCCTACACTTTGAAGGGGTAGACCCAAGCGCCCACATCTTCTTGAACGGTCATCATGTGGGCGATCGTTCTGGTATGTACGTTCCATTCGAGTTTGATGTATCCGACCTCCTGCGGTACGGTGAGCCCAATCGCATGGTCGTGGTGGTGGATCACGCCCCTTCCGAACCGGAGATCCAGGGACAGATCGGTTGGACGAGCCAGATTCGGTTGTGGAAAGCGCGCTTCGCCTACGATTGGGACTGGTGCACCCGCCTGGTTCCGGTCGGCATTTGGGATGACGTTTCCCTCATCATCAACGATCATGCCTGGATCGGTGATGTCTGGGTTCGACCGACGCTGGATGAAGCGCTGAATGTCGCTACCGTCCACATCACAACTCTCCTTGGCTGCATCAGCTCGATGCCGGTTCACCTTGAGGTGGAGATTTTACGGGATGGAAATCGGGTGGCGGCTTCCTCCGCCAGTGGGACGACCGATAACGATTCGAAGCTCTCAACTGAAATCGTGCTTCACAATCCCGCACTATGGTATCCCAACGGTTACGGTCCTCAGAATCTATATGAGGCGAGGGTTATTCTTAAAGATGATGGCGGAAAAGTTTTGGATGAGCGTGCCATCCGTTTTGGGGTTCGGCGGATTAAGCCACTTGCCAATGACAACGCACCGGTCGACTCGCTCCCCTATGTCTTTGAGATCAATGGGCTTAAAATTTTCGTGAAGGGGTGGAACTGGGCGCCGGTTAATCAGCTCTATGGACGGCCTCATCGAGAGCAATATGAGCGAAACCTAAAACTGGCGGCCGCCGCCAACTGCAACCTGCTTCGGGTCTGGGGCGGCGGATTGTTGGAGCGGGAATCGTTTTATAGGTTGTGCGATGAGCTGGGCATTATGGTATGGCAGGAGTTCATCCAATCCTCATCCGGAGTGGACAACGAGCCGGCAACCGATGAGAAGTACCTCAGTTACTGCCGAAAGACGGCGGAGGCCATAATACCGCGGCGCCGGAATCACCCGTCGTTGGTGATCTGGTGCGGGGGGAACGAGTTAACCCGCGCATCCGATGGTGTCCCGCTGGATAAGAGTCATCCCAATATTAAAACGCTTGCCGAAGCGGTGGAGCGCCTCGATCCCGACCGCGTCTTTTTGCCGACTTCTCCCTCCGGGCCAGTGTTCGGCGCCAATCCTGACCATCTGGGCCGAATGTATGACGTGCATGGGAACTGGACCTACCTCGGCGATCCGGAGCACTACCATTTCTTTAACCGGATTGACCCTCTTTTTCACAGCGAGTTTGGGACCGAGGGAGCGGCAAACCTGGATACCATAGACCGCGCGATTCGGCCCGAGTACCAATGGCCACCCGATCATAGCAATCCTCACTGGTGCTTTCATGCCAATTGGTGGGTGGATCGTCAGTCGGTCGAAAAGCTGTTCGGCCCGCTCACCAGTATGGAGGATTATGTGAAGGCCAGCCAATGGATACAGGCGGAAGGGTTGCGGTATGCCATCGAAGCAAGTCGAAGGCGAAAATGGCGCACCTCCGGCACGATCCCTTGGCAGTACAACGAACCTTGGCCGAATGTGGTCGGCACCTACTGTGTGGACTACTACGGTAAGCCCAAGCCGGCCTACTACGCGGTGCAAAACGCTTACGCGCCGCTCTTGATCAGCGCCCAATATGAAAAGCTGGCCTGGAATTCAGCCGAAGTGTGGCGAGCCGGCATCTGGCTCAACCATTCACTGAGCCAAACGCGGGAAGTCCGCTATCAGTGCAGCTTGTTACAACTGGCGGATGGGAGAGAACTGGCGGCCGCTTCCGGTGAAGTCGTGGCAAAGCCGGCTTCCGCACTTCAACTGACTGAGATGCGGTATGAGGTTCCATCTGATTTTAGTGGAATTTTAGCATTGCGCTTAAAAGCGGAGGTCCAGGAAGGGACCGTGGCCGAAAACAGCTACCTTTACTCCGTCAAACCGGCCGGTTCAACTCACCCTCCGTTTCAAACACTACTGGGGATGGAGCTAACTGATATCAGGGTCGAGCGGAGCGATGAAGCGTTGATCGCAGTGCAGAATGTCGGCTCAGCACCGGCGCTCTATGTCTTGTTGCATCCGGTGGATGACTATTCAGCCCTCATTTTCAGCGATGGGTATTTCTGCCTGGCGAAAGGTGAAACCAAGCAGATTTGCTATACCGGTGCCGGCCGGTTTAAAGCACGGCTATGGAACGGGCGGAACGATCCGTCCAGTGAAGGAACGCAGCGTATTGGTTAGCTCATTGGCGGTTTAAATCGGAAGAGGCTGGCGAAGTGCTGGGCGGTGTACAGATCTCCGCTAATCGTGACTCGACCAGAGTAGTAGGCCGATTCGCCGTCCAGCACGCCGCTCGTTACAGCATGCCAGGTCTCCACATCGGTGGCGATGACCACGTCGGCGTCCGGCGCTTTACCGGACCGCACCTCGCATTTTCCTTGATCAATCCGGACGGTCCAGTCACCTCCGCCGGTGCCACGCAAGCTGATTTGGTAGGTTGCACGCAGATGCTGGGCAAGGTCAGCCCGAAAAATATTGGGCAGCGACTCCACCGGAATCCCAACCGGATCGTCATAGAATGATGAACTCATGGTCTCGGTTGTCCTTTGCTGAAGAGTTTTAACCCGTGATCGGTCAGCGCGGGTCCGATCACGGGTCCAATTGACATAGATGCCTCATATCGGTAGATATCCAGATAGTAGTCCTCCTGGGTAAGAATGTAGCCCAGCGCATCTCCGGTTAAGCCGAGCAAAAATTTGGGGTGGGAGGGCATTTTCCTCTTTAAGAAGAGCCCTATGTTCGGCAGTACCTCACCGGGAAGCGTTAAAAAGCCGGCCGATCCCAATGTCCAGTAGACCATCTCGGTCGCTATCAATTCACTCTTGGAAAGATGATTTTCTATTATTTGGCTACGGATCAGATCGCCAAAACGTTCATTCATCAGCGGAACTTGGAATCGGCTGCGGTGGAAGGCCAGCGATGCCTCGGATAGGATTGGCTGGTCTTTGATCGCTTTCAATGCGTAGTCGGCCAGTAGGCGCCCGATCCGCTGTGCCTCGCTCCACGCTTCGCCGTGGGGGAATAGCTCGGAGTTAAAATCGGCGGTGACCATGCCGCCCAAGGCTCCATTGGTAAAAAGACAGGTGCCGCCCAGCCGGTTTTCAACTTCGGAGCGCAGCCAGTGAGGAAAATCAGAGGTGATCATCCGGTTATTTAACACTTCCGGGTGGCAAGCGTAGTTTACCAGGGTGGAAATGGCGTTTCCACCTTCACCGATCACGTTCATTACCGTCAAGTCGCGATCCAAAATGGCTGGAACACGATCATTGCGGGATATCCCCGGCTCCACTTCGATGCAGCCGAATTGCAGCCTTGCCGGTTGAAGACGAGAGAAGGTATCATCCACCAGGCGGCCGAGCTTATGGATTATCTCCTCAAGCCATATCTTATCTACGCCGGAGGTGCCCAAATCCGGTCCCCATAAACCGTAGGTGTCGGGCGCGGAGTGGGTGTGCGTCGCCCCGATAAGAAGTTGAGAGGATGGGATTGGGTGGGTTGCCCTTTTAATTTTTTGTCCGAGGTGGCGCGGCACGCCCAATAAATCAGCGATTAATAGGGCGACCGTCTCCGATCCGCTCTGGATTACCAGGCAGCGGCCCCAGATCGGGTCATGGTCCCCTACGCTGAGACGATTGGGCGCATATCCGGCTAGGTAGACCGGTTTGGATGGGGTGATTTCAATTTTCCCGACCGCCGCTCTTATTGGGTGACGATGAGTGCTCAATTATTAATCCGGCGATTAAATACCGTCATGCCGGACCTGATCCGGCATCCAAAGCCTTCTGGATTCCTGCTTTCGCGGGAATGACGAATTCGCGATATTTATTTGCCGGGTTAATAACAATCCATCCAATTCAAATGGGTCGTTTGAAAGAGAGACTTGGATCGTTGGCGGGCGACGCAACCCTTCAGCGCTGGGGGCCTGATTTCAGCTATGGTACCGGCACTGTATAATTCTTGGAGCACCGAGTAATCTCCTTCGGTAACAGTTCAGTTTTACGGGATTCATACTCGATTACACAACCCGCCCCCACCCCAACCCTCCCCCTCATAGGGGGAGGGGGAATAGATTGTCCGCGCGCGAGTTCCTTCCCCCTTCCAGGGGGAAGGCGAGGATGGGGGTGATGCTCCCGTCACCAAACAAGATTCCCGTTAAACTGAACTCATACCTCTTTCTGAAATTAAATCTTAAATGCAGCAACTGAGGGTATACTATTGTAACTCGATATGTATAACGGATCATGGTGTTAAAATAGAGAAAGAGTGATCGCGTTTCAATTCGACCAAAGGCATCATAACCTGAATTCAATTGCGTTTTTCCTCTGGTATCTTTGAAGGAGGTCGGAATGCCGATCGTTGAACTTCTACCCGCCCCGATTGAAAATACCCTTCACCGATTAGCCAACAATGATGAACTCCGCATTGCCTTCCCCACCGATATCTCGATGGACGGACATTTCGGTGAGGAGTGGCTCGTTGTCTCCAATAATCGGATATGGGTGCTCAAGCAAAACGGAAAATCGGAAGCGGATGTTCGGGAAGAGATCCAACTGAAAAGCGTCAAGGCGGCCCACGCTTCCATGCAGGTCGGCAATGGGGTGTTGGAGGTGGAGCTGAGCGATAAGACGGTGCAGTTAGTGCGGTATTCGCACAACCTGATCGCGAAGGCGAATGCGGCCGCCCGCCAGATCAACAAGCTTTCCAAAGATGAAGAGATTATCGACGAGGTGATCGAAGAGCGGCAGCGGTGCCCGAAGTGCAACCGCCTGCTCCCTGATTTCACCCAGGTCTGTCCGGCTTGCCTGAATAAGGGGCAGGTCATCTCGCGGCTGTTCCGATTTATGGCGCCCTACAAGCTGATTCTCCTCCTTTCAGCCGTGCTTATGATCACCTCCACCTTCACCGATCTGGTGCCGGCTTTTATCACCAAGCTCATCATCGACCGAGTGCTGACTTCGATGCATGGACACACGTTGGTGGCCGGTCACATTGACCCATACCGTGTGCATCTACTGCTGATATTCATTCTTCTCTTAGCGTTGAGTCGAGTTTTAGGATCGGCCATTTCAATCTGGCGTAGCCGTCTCAATGCCTGGCTGGGCGGCCGGGTATTGCTCGATGTGCGCGCCAAGCTGTATGAGCGGCTGCAGTGGCTGTCGCTGGGCTATTACGATAAGCGCAACACGGGCGCGGTGATGTCCCGCATAACCAACGATACCAACAATCTGCAGGATTTTCTGGTTGACGGCATTCCGTGGGGGATCACCAATATTTTGCAGTTGTTCGGCATCGGCATCATCTTGTTTACGATGAATTGGCGCCTTGCCGCACTGGTACTGATACCGGCGCCGTTTATCGTGGTGCTCACCCGCTGGTTTTGGCCGCGAATGCGGCGGCGATGGCACCACGTTTGGCATCGCTGGTCTAAGATGAACTCCACGCTGGCCAGCACGCTGTACGGGATGCGGGTGGTCAAGGCGTTTGCGCAGGAACGGCGGGAGATCAGCCACTTCAACTGGCGGAATCAGTCGCTGTTCGAGGCGAATTTCAGCGCCGAATCGATGTGGTCTTATTATGGTCCGATGCTCGGATTGCTGATGAGCCTGGGATCGTTGATTATCTGGTACCAAGGTGGGTTGCAGGAGCTGGCCGGTGAAATGACGCTGGGCACCTTGATGCTGTTCAATCAGTATCTGTGGCAGTTCTATGCGCCGCTGCAGGTGATGAGCCGTGCACTCGATTGGACGACCCGCTCGCTCACCGCAGCGGAAAGGGTCTTTGAGGTTTTGGACACCGAATCGGAGGTCAAGGAGGCGGATGAGCCGGTGCCCATGCCCCGCATCGAGGGCGATATCAAGTTCAACAAAGTTGCGTTTGGATATGATAAGAGCAAGCGGGTCATCGAGGATTTTTCACTGGAAGTGAAAGCGGGTGAAATGGTGGGGCTGGTGGGTCATAGCGGTGCCGGTAAGTCCACCATCATCAACCTGCTGGCTCGTTTTTATGACGTGAACGAGGGCTCCATTGAGATTGACGGGGTTGACATACGCAAGATTCAATCGGAGGATTTGCGATCGCAGCTTGGTATCGTGCTGCAAGATCCGTTTCTATTTCCAGGCACGATCCGGGAAAATATCGCTTACGCCAAGCCAAATGCAACTCAGGAAGAGATTATGCAGGCGGCCAAGGCGGCCAACTGTCATGAGTTCATCCTAAAATTCCCCGACGGTTATGACACGTGGGTCGGTGAGCGGGGCCAGCGGCTTTCCGGCGGGGAGCGCCAGCGCATCTCCATTGCGAGGGCGATCTTGCACAACCCGAGAATTTTAATATTGGATGAGGCAACCGCCTCGGTGGATACCGAGACGGAGCGGCAAATTCAACAGGCAATCGCCCGGTTAACCGAAAACCGAACCACCTTTGCGATCGCGCACCGACTTTCCACTCTGCGAAACGCGGACCGCCTGATTGTGATTGATAACGGCAAGCTGGTGGAGAGCGGAACCCACGATGAGCTCGTAGAAAAAGACGGCGTATATGCCAAGCTGGTTAAGATTCAAACGGAGATAAACCGGATCAAGGCGGCTTGATGTGGAGCGGCGGGTCCATTTCACGGTCGGCGAAGGGGAGAAAGGAGAGAGGCAGGATGTGCTCCTTCCATCCATTACCGGATGCAGCCGGGTGCAGGCCCAACGATCCATCGAAGCCGGCTCAATCAGCGTAAATGGCATCTTCAGAAAACCATCCTATCGGGTTTCCTGCGGTGACCGAATAACCGGCGAAATCCTGCAACCCCCTCCATTAAGTGCCCGCCCGGAGGCGATTGAAATCCCCATCATCTATGAAGATGAGCAGTTGCTGGTGGTGAACAAGCCGGCTGGCATGGTGACCCATCCAGCACCTGGTGCAGCCAGTGGGACACTGGTGAACGCACTGCTCGATCGCATTCACATTGACGCGGGGGGCGATGCGCTGCGGCCTGGAATCGTGCATCGTTTGGACAAGAACACCTCCGGGTTGCTGGTGGTGGCGAAAACCCAATTCGCCTTCTGCTCGCTTCAGACTCAGATAAAGCGACATCAGGTGGAGCGGAGATACCTGGCAATCGTGTGGGGTGAGCCGTCTTTTCACACCGCAACCGTTGATGCGCCGATCGGTCGAAATCCCAGCCATCCGGAACTTATGGCAATCATAACGGATCCGACCCGTCCCCGGCGAGCCGCCGTTACTCATTTGACGGTACTCTGTTCAAACGGAATCTTTTCACTACTGGAAGCGCGGCTTGAAACCGGACGTACCCATCAGATTCGGGTTCACCTGTCGTCCTTCTATCTGCCGGTAGTCGGAGACCCGACATACAGCGCGCCGGCTTACGAACGCCGCCAAGGAGTGGCAACGGAGGTTATGGAGCTGATTGCCGGACTGCCGGGCCAGGCGCTCCACGCCTTTCGCTTGGCTTTCACCCATCCCGAGACGGGCGAAAGGATGTATTTTTACGCCGAGCCTCCCCTTGCGATGAGCCAATTGCTGGAATCGCTGGACTTCCAATTCAGTGCCTCTTGCGCCGAAAACCCATAGCCACATTTACACCGAGCCTAAAGTGCTCGTTCATAACTGTCCCAGAAAGATTACAGAGTGAATGCTCAATCCAGCCAGATGCTTACATGGCAGTTTTCAGCCGCTTCAAGAAACCGCTCGGCCGCCTGATCGAGGTTGTGGCCTATGAGCGCTTCGTAGCCGCCAGCGATTTGGCTAAACCGTTCATCGTGCGAGAGGTGATTCATAAAGTGCTCGAAGGCAATTTCAAAGTTTGGCGATTGTAGAGACCAATGATGCGTGGCCCAATGAATCAACGATGTACGCCAGCGCTCAGCCGCCAAATCCGAATCGCACTTTAGCCACGCCGCAATGCCGGCATACCAGTGTTCCAAAGCCTCATTGCGATAGGGCGGGGCCGGCCGGCCGATCCCCAAATTTTTAGGATATTCAATCAACGCTTCGAAATCGTTGATTGCGCCGGGGATATCACTACTCTTCAACCGGGATCGCCCGCGCTCCGCATGAGCCAGCAGGTAGTGCAGCCGCATTTTGCGTTCGCCCTCCCAAGGAAGGTACCGGCCTGAATTCAGCATCTCAATGGCGCGATCAAATTCACCGGCATCCACTAAAATTTCCACCATCCTGGCTCGGATTTGCCAGTGACAAAGCACTGCGTCGGACGCAAATTGAAACGCCTGCAAACGCTCGATCGGCGTGCAACCCATTTCACGCCACAAATCGTCCTGCTCCAGGTAGAGGCGATACTCGAGGGGCATCAGAGCGATCGCGTACATGATGTGTTGTGCCGCCTCATGGTATTGATTCCTCGGCTTGGGCATCGCTTCAGTCATTTCTTGATCGCCACCGGCTGGAAACTTCATATCATGCCAGTAGGCCCAAGCCAGATTTCGTGAAATGAAGGCATCGGTCGCCCCCTGATTAATCGCGATTTCCCATTGCCTGACCGCCTCCAACGGTCGGCCCCGATTATAGGCGAGCACTCCTTTGCGATACAGCTCGCAGTAACGGTATTGGGGAGATTGATCGTGACCGGACATATTGTCGTCATAGTTTATTGGGTCTACGTTCAACGGGAAGAGGTGGAGATCGGAATTGGCCGGAAATTGCTGAAAGAGATTACCGGTTATCCGGCTCGCCCAGTATTGTGCTTCTTGGCCGCCCCCACGCTCCGCCAACCACTGCATTAAAATCCCCGCTTCTTCAATCAACCCCAAGGCCAGATAGGTTTGCGCGATGGAGTATAACTCAACCGGTGATCGATCCATCCGCATAATCAGCCCGGAAGTTAGGGTTTTACTGATAAGAAATCGGCGCTCTATCGCGATAAACAGCCCGTAGAGGCCTGTTTTTTCAAGGCGGTTGAGATGGTCTAATGCGCGAGCCTGATCGCCCTCGATTCGGCTGGTGACCGCGATGATCAACCGTGCGATCGGGTGGTCGGGAGTGCGCTTTAAAATCCACCCCATATCCTCCCGCGTTTCATACGGCCGCTGCGCTGGTGACGCCCTATTAATGCGCAGCGCGATTCCGTATCGGCATGAACGGATGAGCGCTTCGGCATCGTCAGGTATCCTGGGTAGCGATAGACAACGGAGGTAGCGTGCCAGATCGTTCTTATTTGAGATGCCGATCGCCTCTTCAGCAAGACGATTCATTGATTGATAATCACCTTTGCAGCCAACCAGCCATGCAAGGGTGACATAAGGGATGACTGACCGGCTTCCCTGGTCAATCGCATTGCGGCAAGCCCGTTCGGCTTGATCCAGTTGGCCTTCCTTCATCAAGCTCTTTAACCGTGCTTGAATGGTGATCGGCCGGGCCGGCGATATATCCGATGAGGCGATCGGATTTAACAAAGGCTCGTCTGCGGGTTTTGATGAATACGATTTCCGAGTTATCACCGGCCGGTTGTTCTGGGGGGCCGATTGGACATTTCCACTTTCGCCGGTAACATGGAACTCGGTGGCCTGCACCGGTCGGCCGATACCGCTGAAGGGCAGCCAGACCTCATTCCACCTTTTTACACCGCCCGGCGGCATTAGGTGGAACGTGGACTGGTCCACCACGCTGCCGCGCTGAAGCTCCACGTAGGGACCGGCTCCATCCGTGAGCAGATCCTCCCAGATTCGGCCGTCATCCCCGACACCCCAAGTCCACAGCTTTTGGCCGGGTGACTTTCTACGGTCGGCCAGATTGAGGATTCCAAAGTCACGGTTGTGATCGTATCCGCCGAACCAATCGTTACCGGGGTTTACCGCAAACAGGTCCGCCGCGTGATCGATGTTTTTCCAGAAGGAGATCGCCAAGCCATTGTGGTGCGGAAAGTTGAGAAGGGTGCCCGGCGGTTCCCCGGCAACCGCACCGCCGGAAGTCCTGACCTGTTTCGCGGTGCAGATAAACTCGAACCCGGGCGAGGCGGGGAATGCTGCATTGGACCAGAACATAACTGGATAGGGATAGGGGGTGGTGTTCAGGATGGAAATGGAGGTGATGACGCGATATTCCATCGAGCGCAGCGTCATGCCGACCGCCCACTGAATTCCGCTGTGAAGGTCGGTCGCTCCAACTTGAACCGTGATTCCGGCCGCCTTATGGGGACCGGCCGGCGCTTCCAGCACATTCCACCAAACCTTGGAGACCGTATTTACGTGATGGCCGATCGGGCAGCTCCACTCGATTCCGCCCGACAGCCAAGCGCCCCTCAACGCCACCAGACCATATCGTACAACCGGGTTGGTATACAGAAATTGGGTGCCGGTTTCCAAGTCCTGGATGGAGTGCAGCTTACCGCCCAGCTCCGGCAAAATGACCAGACGAAGCTTACCGTTTTCAACGACGACTGTATGGTAGGAGCGGATTTCCGGTTGCTGATTGCCGAGGTCGTCCAGCATCGGGTAGGGATAGGTTGAAAAGGGCTGTTTACGACGCCATTCAGGAAAAGGGCTGGGATGCCCGATCGAGTAGGAGAGGAGTGAGATCGTTTCTTCGCGCCAGGAGAGATTCCTCATCGATTCAGCGATGGGCGGCTGTATGCAGGGGCGAACCGTCCGACACTCCGTTCGGTAGGTGCTGGTATTGGGTGGTGCGGCGCGTAGGGGTGAAGCCGGCGTTGCGAATCAGCCGCTCGATCTCCTCGACCGGCATCTTAAAGGAGCAGCCCGCACTGGAAACCACGTTCTCTTCCATCATGGTGGATCCAAAATCGTCAACCCCGTACCGCAGTGCAACTTGAGCGATCTTCGGCCCCTGCGTTACCCAGGAGGCTTGAATATGGGGGATATTGTCCAAAATGAGGCGCGATACGGCGACCGTCCGCAAGTAGTCAAAGGCAGTGGCCCGCTGTCCACCCAAAACGGTGCCCTCCGGTTGAAACGACCAAGGGATGAAGGCGGTAAACCCGGCCGTCTCGTCTTGTAGGTCACGAACCTTAAAGAGATGCTCAATCCGGTCCTCGATCGTATCCACCGATCCGTACATCATAGTGACGGTGGTTCGGATTCCGGCCCGGTGGGCGACCCGCATGCAGTTCAGCCACTCCGCAGCCGTATCCTTGTAGGGTGCAATCTCGTTGCGCACCCGATCGGTGAGTATTTCGGCCCCGCCGCCGGGTATGCTGTCCAATCCGGCCGCCTTTAATCGCCGGATGCAATCCGCCATATCCAAGCGTGAAATATGGGCGATGTAGATAATCTCGGCCGGTGAAAGCGCGTGCAAAATGACGCCGTAAGCTCCGAAGCGCTCTTTAATCGCTCGAAACAGCTCCTCATACCAATCAATTTTCAGCTTGGGATTCAGCCCGCCTTGCAGCAATATCTCGATGCCGCCCAGGTCAACCATCTGCTGGATTTTCTCGAATATCTGATCGTTGGTGAGCACATAGCCCTCATCATGGCCGGGGACGCGGTAAAAGGCGCAAAATTTGCAGCGCACCCAACAGACGTTGGTGTAGTTGATGTTGCGGCCTACGATGTAGGTGACCGTCGGATCTGGGTTTAATCGCCAGCGCAAAACATCGGCCAGCATTGCCAGCTCCGTTAAGTTGGGGTGATGATAAAGGCGCCAACCATCCTGCCGGTCAAGCCGCTCTCCGAAATAAACCTTATCGGCGATGTCATCAATACCGGTTGTCCGCTCGATGATTTCCGGTTTCATTTTAGAGTCCGATTTGCTGGGTAGTCTGGCCCGAGTCGACCGGCTGGATTACCGGCAATGGCATGAATAAGTGCTCTTTTTCAATGACTTTCTTGACCGGGTGGTAAAGGCTGTCGCGCTCTACCGGCTCTCTACCGGCCTCTCGAATAATGGCCTCCATCTGCCGCTGAGTCAAAACCTGCCGCTTGTTTCCTTGTTCGCCGTCCTGGTAGGTAATTTCATACTCGTGCACGGTGCCGTCCACGTCATCGGCGCCATACCAGAGCGAAATCTGGGTTATTTCAGGGGAGTTCATAATCCAAAAAGATTTTATATGATCGAAATTATCCAGCATGAGCCGCGCCACCACCAAATTCCTCAAATCATCATAACCGGTCGGATGCGGGATGTCTTCAATCTCGGTGCCCTCCGGGTGGAAGGAGAGAGGGGTGAAGGTCACGAAATGACCGGTTTCGTCTTGAAGCTCCCGCAGCTTAACCAGGTGATCTACGCGCTCCTCATCCGTTTCAATGTGACCGTATAGCATCGTAGCATACATGGTGAGGCCGGCCCTGGCCGCCGCACGTGCCACCTCCATCCACTCGCGGCTGTTTATCTTGCGGTCAAACAGCTCCGCATGTACCCGATCCGACATGACCTCAATCCCACCGCCGGGCAGGGAGTCGAGGCCGGCGGCCATTAATTCGCTAAGCACCTCGTCCATCGGCTTGCCGGCAACCCGTTGAATCTCAACCAGCTCCACCGCGGTGAAGGCTTTGACGTGAACGCCGGGCCTTACCGACTTCACCGTTTTTAAAAGATCGAGGTAGTACTGATACGGAAGCCGCGGATTGATCCCACCCACCATATGGACTTCGGTGATGGGCACATCCTTATGGGCAAGCAGGCGGGCGCGCACTTCCTCCAATGAGAGCGTGTAAGGGTCGGGTCCGCCTTTCTTGGCATAAAAGGAGCAAAATTTGCAAAACTTATTGCAGATGTTGGTATAGTTGATGTGTTGATTGCGGACGTAGTAGGCTTTATTCCCCTGTTTGCGCTCTCGTACCATATTGGCCAGGTAGCCGACCGCATTGAGGTTGGGATGCCGGTACAGTTGCACACCCTCCTCAAAGCTCAACCGCTCTCCCGCCGATACCCGCTCCGATATATCGCGTAAATCATCCCCGATCCGCCGCTCCACCCATGCCGGCATCGCCGGGTTGATGGTCGTTAAAGCCATTGCTTCCTCCGAACCTCAGTAATGATCGTTTGAGTATACCTCAATCGTGATCGGAGGGGCAATCTTCGTCTGGCTAAACATTGGTGGGTAAGCGGGCATTTCGATCAGAGGGCGTTTACGGGCTGAAAGACGGTTGGCGTCCATCACCTAGAAGCCAGTTGGAAAACTCGAATATTTACCGATCATGACTCAAAATATTCTATAAATTGAGCGTGAAAGAGGAGGTAAAATGTCTGAACGATCACCATTTAAGCTTTTTCAGCCGTCTTTTAAGAGATTGTTGAAAAATAATACCTTTTGAGCTGCGTCAATCAGGTAAAAATTTATAGCCGGGCGGTGGATACCACCGTCCGGCTTCAGCAGGCGATCAAAACAAGGGCTCCGTTCATAACCCGGAACTGAACACCACTTGGACGCCCGTTCTGTAGGCTAAAACGAAAGCTAACTCGTCTCTCCACCTCGTTGACTAGATTCCATAATTAGTCACCACCTCCTTTTTAGTCCTTTTCATGATGGCACAATCCGCTTCTACTGTCAAATTGAAGAAGGAGCGAAACAGTTCAGTTTTACAGGGAATTTTTGGAGCGCGATGGATTTCACCACCGTCCTGATTTTCCCCATAAGAGGTGTTAAAAAGATAGGGTCAAGCCTTGAAGGACAGCCGACGCCCCCCATCCTCGCCTTCCGGGATAGGGCAACCCCATTGCTCGCGTGCACTTATCCTTGAAGGACAGCCGGCGACCCCCATCCTCACCTTCCCCCTAGGAGGGGGAAGGTGAGGATGGGGTGGATTGTGTAATCGAGAATGATTCCCGCAGAACTGAACTCATACGAAGGAGCTGGACGGACACGTTTCGTTAGGATAAATGGTATTATGGGTTGTCAGGGAAGGGGCACGTTGTATGTGCCCGTGTGGTGATCGGAATTATTGCGTCGAGGTGGTCTTGATGAGACGAAAGCTGTTCTGTGGTTGGAAGTTTTTGACCGTCGTAATGCTGCTGGTGCCGGTCGGAGCGACCGCTTGCCGGTGTGAGTACGTCCGCAGGCAAGCTTACCTTTCTATTTCCAGGAGTAATCCAATGCCAATCAATGAAGGAATGAAAGACTTAACCGTTATCAAGCCCAAGCGCATGATCAAGGTGACCGATCATGAAAACTGGAAGGCGATGGAGGGTTTCGGCGCACAGTCGGGCCAAATTGATATGATGTACGAGATGATGGTGGAAGGGTCCGGCATGCAGCACATGAAGATGGGTAAGATGAGTCTTGCCAGCGCCGCTTATGGGAAAGAGAGCTCAAAGCCGTTAATCAAGGCCGGAGAGCCGCCCATACTGCCGGTTGCTGCCGTTATAACCCCCAACCCTCCCGCAGTGGGCGATAACCAGGTCGAAATCCAGGTTCATGATTTTAATGGTAAACCGGTGACCGGACTCAACCTTGAAGCAACGGTAGCAATGACCACGATGGATATGGGGACCGCTCACCCGCGGGTCAAGGAGTTGGGAAGCGGCAAATATCAGGTCAAAGTGTCATTCGGGATGGCGGGGCCTTGGCGGGTGACCTTGAGCGGGGATGTGCCGCATAAGTCGGAAGTTGGATCGGTGAACGGCAATTTAGTCTTCACGGCCGGCAGTAAAAAGCGCTGGGTTCAGCCGGAGGAGGTATTTCCAATGGTGGAATTTGCCAAGCTGCCGGTTAGGATGGGGCATAACCCGGTTGAAGTCAAGCTGGTCGATTCTGCGGCGAAGCCGGTGAAGGGTGCCAAGCTGGAGTGCGCAGTTTCTATGATCACAATGGATATGGGAACCAGCCACCCAGCCATCAAGGAGACCAAGGATGGGCTTTATGCCGGAGTCTTAAATTTCAGCATGGCCGGCGATTGGGAAGTATCGCTAAAGATATCGGCCCCTCAACTGCGCAAGCCTTTCGTGCAATCCTATACGGTCAAGGTTGAGAACGGGAGCACTTAAGGCGCCGGCCACCGATCTATTCAACGGTACAAAGTTCTGATTTCAGCGGGTGTCGGATAACCTCGTCTCCTCTCCTCGAGGAAGGTAGCAGGTTAGAGCGAAGTCAATACCGTCTCGACTGGTTGAATGCCGACCTCCTCGTCGGAGAGATAGCAGGCCGGATCGGGCGCCCAAGGATCATTGTAGACCCGCAGCGCTCTCACCCGAAAGCTGCCGCCGCACATTTTAAGAAATTGGCAGCTCGCGCAGCGGCCCTTCAGTAAAGGTATCCGATTCTTTAGGCCGCTCATAAGCGGATCGGTGGTATCCATCCAAATCTCCGAGAAGGGGCGTTGCTTCACATTGCCGAACGAGTAGTCCTGCCAGAACTGATCGGCATGCACCTCTCCTAAAAAGTCAATGTTGGCGATTCCGACCCCGGACGAGTTTGCGCCACCCCCGTTCCACTCCAGCAAGCGCCTGACATCTTTGGCGCGATCAGGGTCCCTGTCCACCAACTTAAGGTAAAGATAGACCCCATCGGCATGATTGTCCACCGTAAGGATGTCTTTGTGCAAACCGCGACGCGCGAAATCTTCCGTGCGGCGTAGAATGGTATCCAGCGCGTGGCGCGTTTCGGCGTGGGTGAGATCGTCGGAGGTGATGCCCCGTCCGCGGCCGGAATAGACGAGGTGATAAAAGCAGGCACGCTGGATGCCGGCTTCCTCGATGAAGTCGAAGATACCGTCCAAATCTTCGACATTATGCCGGGTGAGGGTCAAACGCAAGCCGACCTTCTGGCCGACTTTCATACAGTTCTTAATTCCGCGCACCGCCCAATCGAAAGCGCCCGCCTTTCCGCGAAAGACGTCGTTGGTGGGGCCGATCCCGTCCAGCGAAATGCCCACGTAGCTGAAGCCGGTATCCTTCAGCCGATGCGCGACCGGCAAAGTGATGGTGGTGCCATTGGTGGACAAGGTCAATCGCAATCCAAGCCCAGCCGCATACTCGGCCACCTCAAAAAAGTCGCGGCGAAGCAGCGGCTCACCGCCGGAAAATAAGACGGCTGGCACGCGAAAATCGGCCAAGTCTTTCAGCATCAGCTTCGCCTCTTCGGTGGTCAGCTCGTCCGGATAGTCGCAGCTGGAGCTATCGGTGTAGCAGTGGATGCAGGCCAGGTTACACCGTCGTGTCATGTTCCAAACCACCACCGGGCGGCGCTCCATCGCCGATTTCGGCACATCATGGGATTTCCGTTCAGTGGGATAAGGGTTACCGTGTGATTCGCTGTTTTTCACCCCATACCGGAGCGGATCACCGGTCGTATCGGTTGCGCAGTAAAGCTTGGTTATGTCAATCATGCCGCATGTTCCTTTCGATTTGGCTGATAGACACAGAAGGGGTCCGATTCCATATAGTCCCCGGTCACCGAATAGGCACGCGCCCGTGAGCCGCCGCAGACGTAACGGAATTCGCAGTAGCCGCATTTCCCCTTGTATCGATCCGGGCTGCGGAGGTCAATCATTATCGGGTGATTGCGATAGATGTCCACCAGGCTAGCGGTTCTCACATTACCGCAATCTATCGGTAGAAAACCGCTTGGGAAAACTTCACCGATGTGGGAGATGAAGACGAAGCCACAGCCATCCGTAACCCCCTTCGGTGCCCGAGCGATGTCGCTGTCTTGAGGAATAGCGCCCAGCACCCGTGACCCGCCACGCTGGATGACCACGCGCCGGTAATGTGGGGCGGCCGTCGTTTTAATATCGAAGGGGGCTTGGCGGCTGAAATCATAAAGCCGGTTGAATACTTGCTCGAACTCCTCGGCTGAAATCTCATCCTCTAAGCGGCCTCGACCGGTTGGCACCAGAAAGAAAACGCTCCAGAGCGCCATTCCCGGCAAGCCGGCAACCGTTTCATGCATCTGATCCAACATATCCACATTGAAGCGGTGGATGGTGGTATTGATCTGGATCGGGATGCCGGCCTCATCGGCCAGGCGAACGATGCCCATCGTCCACTCGAACGATTTCGGCACGCGGCGAAAGCGGTCATGGCTGTCCGCATTGGGACCGTCCAGGCTGATGGCAAGCCGCTTTAAGCCCGCTTCCTTTAGTGCTTGAATATGGTGACTCTTGACCAGAGGGGTACCGCTAGGGGTCAGCGCGGTACGCAGACCGATATGAGTGGCGTGATTGACCAGATCGAGCAGGTCGGGCCTCTTCATCGGATCGCCACCGGTAATGACGAAGAGGGGGTCGCCGAACCGTTTTATCTCATCTAATAGTGCGAAGCCTTCTTCAGTGGTCAGTTCTAATGGATTTCTTTTTGGTTGGGCGCTCGCTCGGCAGTGGATGCAAGCCAGATTGCAGGCGCGAGTTACTTCCCATATTGCAACGAACGGCGCCTGCCGGAAGTCAACGTGAAAAGGAGATTCCCGTCGTTCATTTTGAGCGATGCTGGCGGAAAATCGGGATTCTGGCTGGTTCATCGGTAAACCTCTGGCACCTAGATATCGGATATTGTTATCCGAAAATAGTATACCCCTTACATTAAATTACGGCTCCACCGCCCGGCCGTTCCTCATATCCATTTAGCCAAGTCAGATTGAATTGTGGCTTAGAGCGGAGTATAATAGTCGAGTGGTTGGTCCGGTTTACACTGCCCGCTGAATCTTGCCTGCCTTGAGGCATTTCACACAGACAAGAACTCGCTGGGTCGCTCCGTTGGTGGCAACCCGTGCCGGCTGCAGGTTCGGCATCCAGCGCCGCTTGGTTCGCTGCGCGCGCAACGCCCATGAACCCGAGTGAACGTGACGAATATTTTGACCAAATTGTGGTTTTTTCCCGCAGACGGCGCACTGACGCATTGTAAATATCTCCTCGACGGATTGGCAGTGGATTTAAAATCGGTGGGACAAATTCCCAGCTTAAACATCGTATTTTAGCATGAGGATGTCTAAAATGCAATCCGGGCAGTCATCGGATGGATTATCATACGTACCGAATTCGGTCGATGATTCGGCATCTCTTTTGGTTCGACTTCGAGATTGCCGAACGGTAAGGCCATTCGACAGCGTTCGGTTGGCGATCGAGAGAGAGCGAGAATCGGGGATTGGATTCGTGCCGGTCGTTTTAAACGAGCAGCTTTTAGGTGTGTTTCGTTCCACCTGCCTGCCGGTGATCGGCTCGCAAAGCGAGCTGAACGATCTGTTAATGGAACCGGTTGATCGGCATTTAACCGAGATGGGTTTTACGATCTCCTCCGATTTCACCTCCAGCCAGGCGATCTCTGAATTAATCACCCGCCAGCTGCCGGCCGCACCGGTCATCGATTCCGACAATAATTGTTTGGGCGTTGCCGTCCTCAGTGACTTGCTGTCGCCCGACGTTTGGAACCTCCGGCCTTACCGTGTCGGTGGAATGGCCACTCCGTTCGGCGTCTATCTGACCGATGGCCGTCTGCGGGCAGGGGCCGTCGACTGGGCGCTGGTTGTTACTGGAATGCTGTTAGGTATCACTTTAACGTTCAGCACCTACATCGTTCAAGAGCTTGCGATCTTAATTCAGCATCAATCCGGATTGCCGCTGATGTCGTTACTGAACATGTCGGTTTCCGGCAAACAAGACGGCCTCAAGATACTGGCTCTATCGTTGCAGATCATCAGTCCATTGCTGTTTTTGTTGATATTGCGCGCGATGCCGCTGACCGGATTCCACGCCGCTGAGCACATGACGGTGCACGCTATCGAGCAGGGGGAGCCGCTCGATCAGCGCATTGTCGCACGAATGCCGCGAATCCATCCGCGGTGCGGAACCAACTTGATGGCGGCCGGAGCCATCTTTTTAAGCGTGTCACAAACCATTTCGGTACTGGCGGCAAGAGCGCTGGATTCGGGGAGCGGTGCGATCTTGGCCGCAATGGTGACTTTTTTTGCCTGGCGGCCGTTTGGTGCATTTTTACAGCAATACTTCACCACCAAACCTCCCACCGATCGGCAGCTTCAAAGCGGAATCGCGGCCGGACAGGAGCTGCTGGATAAGTTCAATCATGCTCCTCCAGGCCGACCCGAACTGCCTTTGCGAGTATGGCGAATGGGGATTTTGCAGGTCATGGCTGGGGCATCGCTGACGATGCCATTGGCATGGCTTGTGTTGCGATGAGGCAGATTTGAACGGGCTGAACGGAATCCGCATCGATTGAACGGGAGTTTTCATCTTCAGATGTTCGGGAGAAATCCTGAAGCAAAACATTAGAGGCAGACAAATTCCAATTCAGCCATCAAGCTGAAATCCAACTTAGAAAGAACGTGTTGATGATCCAAGAAGAGCTAGCCGGTGCTGTACTCGAGGCGATAAAACGGGCGCAAGAGGAGGGTGCCATCCCCGAACTGCCGGCGCCGACCATAACCATGGAGATGCCCCGAAACAAAGAGCACGGCGATTACGCCTGCAACGTCGCGCTCAGCCTGGCTGGACCGGCGAAAACGGCGCCCAGAAAGCTGGCCGAAACGATCCTTCAATTTTTGCCGGGGGGTATCGGCTTTCTGGAGCGGGTTGAGATCGCGGGAGCGGGATTTCTGAACTTCTATTTAAAGCCGGATTGGCTCCAGGACACTCTTTTCGAAATCGAAGAGAATCAAGGCCGCTTCGGGTGTTCACAAGTGCATGCGGGCGAAAAGGTGCTCATCGAGTTCGTCAGCGCCAACCCGACCGGCCCGATCAGTGTGGTCAATGGGCGAGCGGCCGCATTGGGTGACGTGCTGGGCAATCTGCTGGCGGCGGTGGGCTATCAGGTGGCCCGCGAATACTATATCAACGACGCGCTCAATTCGCACCAGCTTGAGATGTTGGGTGAAACGCTGGCCGCTCGCTACCTCCAACAGCTCGGAAAAGATGTTCCACTGCCGCCGGAAAGCTATAAGGGCGAATATGTGAGCGAGATGGCGAAGAAGATCGTGGAGCGAGAGGGGAACGCTTATGAAAATGTGCCCGATAGTGAGCTTTTCCCGCTCTTTCGGAAGCTGGCGACCGATGAAATGATCTCACAGCAGCGCGGCGATCTGGAATCGTTCGGCGTATGTTATGATAACTGGCAGCGCGAAAGCGCGCTGTATGAGGATGGAGAGGTCACCCAAGCAATCGAAACTATTAGGCGCCAGGGTTACGCCTATGAAAAGGATGATGCGATCTGGCTCAAGGCCTCCGCTCTTGGGGACAAGGAGGATTGGGTGCTGGTGCGCTCCAATGGCCGTGAAACCTATGTAGCGGCGGATGCGGCGTACCATAAGAATAAGTTTGACCGCGGGTTTACCCTCCTCATCAATATCTGGGGCGCCGACCATCACGGTTACGTCGCCCGGCTAAAGGCGGCGATCGCGGCGTTGGGATACGATCCGGCGCGCTGCGAGGTGATCCTACATCAGATGATTCATCTGGTGAGAGAGGGTGAATCGGTGGTTGGCTCCAAGCGCGAAGGGAACGTCATTCCATTGCGCGAGCTGATCACCGAGGTGGGACGGGACGCCGCCCGCTTTACCTTCCTGCTCAGCTCGGCCGATGCGACCGCCACCTTCGATCTAGACCTGGTGAAGCAACAGACCAACGAGAACCCGGTATACTACGTCCAGTATGCGCACGCGCGGATCGCTAGCATTCTCAAAAAGGCGGCCGATAACGAGCTGGTTCTGAAAGCGGCCGCAAAAGTAAAAAGAAGCCTACTTACCCATCCACGAGAGCTGGATCTGCTGCGAAAACTGGCCGATTTTCCCAACGAGGTGCAGGTGGCGGCGGAGAATCGGGCGCCCCACCGCCTAACGCACTATTCGATTGAGCTTGCCTCCGTGTTTCACAATTTCTATACCGAGTGCCGGGTGATCGGTGAAGAGGTGGAGCTGACGCTGGCCCGCCTTGCCCTGATAAGAGGGGCGGAGCAGGTGCTGAAGAATGCACTGGGACTGCTGGGCGTCTCGGCGCCGGAAAGTATGTAAATCCGCGCTCATCCCGCTTATCTAGGATTCAGGCAAATTAAAAAGTCGAGCCGCGTTTTGCGAGGTGGCTATTCTTATCTCCTCGACCGGAATCAGCCGGATTTCGGCCAATCTCTTTGCGATGAGTGGGAGATAGGAGGGTTCATTTCGCCGGCCGCGATGTGGAACCGGCGCGAGGTAGGGGGCGTCCGTCTCCAGTAAAATGCGATCGGTCGGTGCCTTCATGGCCACATCTTGAACGGCATCCACGTTTTTCTTAAACGTAATCAAGCCGCCGAACCCCAAATACATTCCGATTCCAATGGCACGGATTGCCTCGTTCATCGAGCCGGTCCAGCAGTGCATGACACCCCGGAGCTTGCCTTGATAGATCTCCAGCAGGTCTAACAGGTCGGTGTGCGCGTCGCGGCAGTGTAAAATAACCGGCTTATCCAACTCTGCAGCCAATTCAAGCTGAGCGGCCAGCGTCTCGATCTGTTTGTCTTTCATTTCCGGATGCCAGTGATAATCGAGTCCGATCTCACCGACGGCCACCGCTTTTGGGCGGCTTAGCAGCTCACGTAAGCTGTCCAAGCGGCTCATTTCCCAGCAACCCGCCTGATCGGGATGAACGCCAACCGAAGCGTACAGCGTTTCAGACCGCTCGGCAAGCCGGCAGGCAAGCAGGCTGCTCTCGAGGTCGTAACCAGGAACGATTATTGCGCCGACCTCATCGGATGCTTGCTGCAAGACCTTCTCAATGTCGGCATTAAAATCAGGATGATTGAGGTGGCAGTGCGTATCTATGAATTTAATGGGTTTCGGGAATGTGGTAGAAGGGATCATGCGGGCTGTGCGGCGGGTTCGGTCACCGTTCCTAACGCGGCCGGCAACTCCTCATACAATTCCACCGCATTCCGGTAATCGGATTCGGTGGCCGGATGATTGCCGTACCAGCAGCGATCGAAGCGCCGTACCAGAGATGCGAAACGGCCGTACAGCCGCTCATTTCGGTTTATTTCTCGGATGTACTCGCCATTCGAGCGGCTGGGATCGTAACGGATCATATCATACTGGTCCAACCGGAGCAAGACGGCGTTAAAGGTGTATCGGAAGGCTTCTCGGTAATTTTGCTGATCGGCGAAACCGGCGGCCCTCTGATACCAAAGGATCGAATCTCGGATGTCGGGGGTCAGCTCGGCGATGTCGGGCAAACTCATCGCATTACGATTGAGCTTTCCACTAAACCGGCGATAAGACACGGCGATAACGACGCCTAAAATCAATATGATTAAGCCTAACAGTATCCACATCAAATAATAACCGGAGTGGCCCACAAACGGGAGTGCAGAAGCTAAATGATGGAGAAAACGGATAATCGCCATAAGTATGAATTGGAAAGAATGATTGATAAGCATCATGATCCTATCCCACACGCTTACCCGATATTGGAACTCGGGTTTGGAGAGGATTTGGGCCAGCGCGGTCTTTACCTGAAGCGCCCTTTCAGCGCCCGTATTCGCTTGCGTTGTTCCGATAAGGATGGGGGTTAAGCGGGCGATCTCGCTCATAGTCTTCCGAGCTTCTGCGGCGGATCGAATCGGTTTAGGAGCACGTATCATCATCCTTGTTTCGAGCGGATCACCACCGTAACCTCAACCGTATTTTTCCCCTTACTTACCGTAGTGTTGGGCGGCAGCATTAGCGGGACGGTTTGAGTGATGTTGGTTTTCAACCCATCCAGTACGATTTTAGCGGTGGGGATGCTGGTCAGCAGCCGGAGCTCTTCCGGGCGCCCGTAGACCGTGATCTTATCGGGAGAAGGAATAATATCCACCACGCGATAGGGGTAGGGCGGTCTTCCCGCGATTTGTGGATTCACCAGCAATGTTCTGCTTGCCCATGCCATCAGTAGATTGATCTCAACGTGAGCGGTAGGGGGGGTCACCGTCAATCCGTTGATCTGGCGATTGTTTCTATCCACTGGAATGATAGGCAGGTTGGAGTTTACCGCACCGGCACCGGTATCGGCATAGACAATCAACCGTGCCACTTTATTCAGCGTATCGCCAGGCCCGTTCAACTCGGCGATGGTGGGCTGAACGATAGGCACGCTAAAAGTTTTACCGAAGGGAGGCGAGTTTTGATAGCTGACCGTTACTCCCATTCGGCGATGTTCTACCAGACTGATGGTTACCGGAATAACCTCCTTCACCCCGATAACCGTGACATTAGGGGCCGACCTTGGCAATTGATACTGTTTGATCGGGATGAGCGTGGTATTTGCGCTGATCTGAGAGATGTTGACTATTGCCTTGACATCTCCTTCACCGATCGCATTATACAGTTCGCTGCGCGGACCGGTTAAGGTTACCGGGACAGGGTTGGTTGAAACCTGAACGAGAAGGTCATGCGGGGCGCTGCCGACCGTTTTTATAGTGGCAAAAGCTTGGCGGGTAGTATGTGGATCCCTTTCGGATGAAACGTAAAACCAGAGCAAAACGGCGGCCGCCACCGCGATCATCTTTAAAGCTAAATTTTCACGAAAGGAACGGAGAATCATTCGCTATCCATTAATCGAAATAGGGATGTTGCAACACTGTCTATTACTCTATACGGTCTATTCTCGATCCGCCCTCACTTTGGTGATTGCATCGCCGACCGTCCGGCTGAGTGTGTAGATGGGGGTAAAGCGCCGGTTTGTTTCGCGCTGTAGCAATTTATAGAGCCGGTCTTCCAAAACCTCCTCTTTTAACCCTCGTATTAATTTACCCTCGCAGGCCAGTGAAACAGTTCCCGTCTCCTCCGAAACGATGACTACCACCGCATCGCTCGCCTCCGACATTCCAATGGCGGCTTTGTGGCGGGTGTGAACCGCTGCATCCACTTTGGGGCTATCGGTGAGCGGTAACGTGCAGGCAGCGGCCACCAGAGTTTTCCCACGAATCACGACGGCGCCGTCATGTAGCGGAGTGCCATAATAGAAAATCGTGTTTAATAGAGCGGAGGTTACTTCGGCCTCGATGGGCGTGCCGGTTGCGCAGATGTCTTCCAATCCAGTTTCGCGCTCGAAAACGATTAAAGCCCCAATTCGCTTAACCGACATGGTGCCGACCGCGCGGATCACTTCACGGATCATATCCGAAATCTCTTCCCGCCCAACTAGCCCAAAACTGTGGCCCCAGAATCCCAGCCGGCCGAACTCTTCCAGGGCGTGGCGGAGCTCCGGATAAAACAAAATGACCAGCGCAACCGGACCCAACGGAACCACCTTTAACAACAGCCAGTTCAAGGTGTATAGGTGCAGCCAACCGCTGATGATTAAGGCGAGGAAGAATACGATCACGCCACCGATGATCTGCCACGCCCGGGTGCCTTTCGCTAAAAGCAGCAACTGGTAGATGAGGAAAGCCACCGCCCAAATGTCAAAAATAACCCGGTAGTCAAACCCTTTTAATATGTGGAGAATTTGGTTGGCCGTCATGGGTGAAGCTCATTTCTGAACCGAATGCAAGGTCCGACCATTTGTAAATTGATTGATCGTTAGACTCACCTCAATCACCTCAAGTTCCGGTTGTTGCAGGTTTTTGTCTTTCTATGATTGATTCTACCTGAATTGAATTGAAAAGAGGTTTCAACTATATGGGGGAAATAAACGATGGGAAATTTAGATTGTGACGATCAATATAACTATAATTCCAAACTGGCATCGAGTAAGATTAACGAACATTCAGCCGGTATTACTCAGGGACACTCTTTCCTTTAGACCGGGTCAGAATCCCGGGCTCGCGATGTAAGTCTTCCTCAATGCGACGCCGGTACCCGCTGAACAGGGCATTCAGACCAAGATAACCAACGACTTTCGCTCCGTCACTGCGGTCTACGACGGCCAGCCGGTCTATATTTTCCATCGCCATTTTACGGATGGCTTGAAACAGGGATTCGTCCGAATAGATTGAAGCTTTGAAACCATCGCTCGCTAAGTGATCAGGATTTTGTTCGGCGGAACCCTTTTGTTCGCTGCTCGATTGCGATACAGCAGAAGCCGTCATCAAGTCGGTTTGGTTGATTACGACCCCATTCGGATGCGCACCCATGGCTTCGTGTGAGATTTTATTGGAAATATCGGATTCTGTTTGAGGGGTATTATGGACGAGGCCCGTTTTATTTGATACCGGCTCCATCACATCAGCAATCGAGATCTGGTGGAGCACGTCGCTCTCAAATCCGCTCTGAGGAATTTGCATCCCCCTGCGCGCGAGTTTTTCGGTCATAATGGAGTTCGGCATAATCGCCCGCGCCACACCGTCAGCGACCGCCCCGACCAGCATCAACGGAATGATGGAGGCGTAGTTATGCGTGATCTCGAAGGGAAAAATCATAAAGGCAAATGGGGCGCGAGCGGCCGCACCAAACACGGCACCCATTGCGGTCAGTGCGTAAGCGCCCGGCTCGAGGTGAGCGCCGGGAAACAGATGGTTCAACATGATGGCGTAGACCGCCCCCATTGCGGCGCTGGACATAAACATCGGCGCCAACAGCCCGCCCGATGTTCCCGATCCCAGTGACAAAATGAGCGCCAGCGATTTGAATACGGCGATTAAAGTGAGAAATTTCAACGCGAACTGATTGTTTAAGATGCCGGTGATCGTATCGTAGCCGACCCCGAAAACCCGAGGCACGAAATAGCCGATGATACCCAAAGCCAGTGCTCCAAGGGCGGGCCACCATAACCGGTCGATAGGTAGATTTTCAAACCAATCCTCCACACCATAAAGGCTGCGACTGAAAACCCAGGCGGTGAGCCCGCAAATGATGCCCAATATCAAGTAAAAGGGTATTTGGGCTGGGATGCCAAAATTGACCGGCTTCATCGGAAAGAGCGGGCCGGTTCCCATCAATACGTAGTGGGCAGCGGTCGCGATGCCGCTGGCAATGATAATGGGAATCAATGATCTCGCTTTGAATTCGAACACCAGCAGCTCCAGCGCTAAAATGGCGCCGGATATCGGAGTGCTGAAGGTGGCGGCCATACCGGCGCTAGCTCCGCAGGCAAGCAACGTTCTTCTTTCCGAGGCGGTGACCGGCAAGACTTGGCCTATCAGCGATCCAACCGCCCCACCGGTTTGAATAATCGGTCCTTCCGCGCCGAACGGACCGCCGGTGCCGATGGCCAGCGCAGCCGAGGTTGGTTTCAGGATGGCAACGCGCAATGAAATCCGACTCTGCTCAGCCAACACTGCCTCGATTGCCTCCGGTATCCCATGCCCTCGTATCTTCGGCGTGCCATACTTCGCTAAAACCCCAATGATCAAGCCACCGATCACCGGAACCAGAATCACCCAAGCGCCGATGTGGTTGTTATAGGGGCTGCTAAATTGGAATGACAGGCGGTGGAAGAAGAATAAATTCGTGAACAAGCCGATCAGATGGTAGAAGGAATAGGCGATCAGGCCGGCAATCACCCCGATGACGGCTGCCAGCATTGAAATATAACTGCTGCGAAATCCGGAAGAATCGAGCGTTTCCGGTCGGCTCTCTGTCGTAGGACTATGTGGGCTCGGGCTGCTCTTTTTATGGCTTGGCATAGCCATACTTTCCGCCTCCAAACTTTCACGATTGAATAATACATCGTAATACGATATTATTATACCAGTTGAAGGGTTTGATTTCGAGGCTTGAGTAATATAGGGTTGCTCTGGGAAGAGTTTGAAATTTTGAAAAAAGATTCCGGTGATATCCTAACTGATAAACCGGCCAAAGGCGGGAACGAAATGCCGGTGAGTCAAACCGATTACGAGATGCTGGCCTCTTTCCGCTATGCAATGCGAAGGTTTTTACATTTCAGCGAGCAAGCGGCAAAATCGGTTGGATTAACCCCTCAGCAACACCAAGCCTTACTGGCCATTCGGGGGTTTAGCAGGGCGTCGGCAATCAGCATCGGGGAGTTGGCTGAGCGACTGCAGGTCAAGCATCACAGCGCGGTCGGTTTGGTCAATCGGTTGGTGGTTCACAAGTTGATCGAGCGGGGATCGGATACAAACGATCATCGCTTGGTGTATCTTCATCTATCCAGACGGGGTGAGGAGGTGCTAGATCGCTTGTCGGCCATTCACCGGGATGAGTTGCGACGAATGGTGCCAGTGCTCAGAGAACTTTTAAACCATATATCTTAAGTGACCGGGTAAGCACTCAGTTGTATGGGAATTAAAAGTTAACCGGTGAATCCTCACCCGGCTTCCCTCTTCAAGTTTGGAGAGGGAGCGCGCGAAAACCATTCCCATAAAACGAAACGATTCGTGACCTCACTTTTTGCAACATCTTACGGCCACATCCGGTATCATGATCATGAATTTCCACTACGAGGAGCTGAATGTCTGAGAAGGTCGCCGTGATTGGGTTGGATTGTCTGCCGCCCGAGCTGATATTTGATCGCTGGCTGCCCATGCTGCCGAACATGAGATCGCTGGTAGATCACGGGCTATGGGGACGGCTGGAAAGCACCATTCCACCCATTACCGTGCCGGCCTGGATGTGTATGATGACGGGCAAGGATCCGGGTGAGCTGGGAATTTACGGATTCCGTAACCGCCGCGACTTCTCCTACGATGGCCTTAGTTTCCCGAGCTATCGGTCAATTACCGCCGAAACCTTATGGGACGTTTTGGGTAGGAATGGGAAGAGATCATTGCTTCTTGGAATCCCGCTTACCTATCCACCGAAAAAAATTCACGGTGAGATGGTGAGCTGCTTTATGACGCCCAACCGTGAAGTGGAGTTTACTTATCCCGCCGAGCTGAAGCGGGAAATCGCGGCAACGGTGGGTGAGTACCTTTTTGATGTGCGGGATTCTCGTACCGATGATAAGGATCGCTTGCTCAACGACATTCAAACCATGACCCAAAAACGGTTTGAGCTGGCCGAGCATCTGGTGAAGAACCATCCCTGGGATTTCTTTATGATGGTTGAAATGGGTACCGACCGCATTCACCATGGATTTTGGAAATTTTTCGACGATCAGCACCCGAAATACGTAGCCGGCAACCCCTATGAGAATGCGATACGGGATTACTATATCCGGCTCGATGAACTAATCGGCAAGCTCATAAACTGTTTTGGCAAGGAGACGATTGTCTATGTGATCTCCGATCATGGGGCGAAACGGATGGAAGGCGGTATCTGCCTTAACCAGTGGCTGATTGAAAACGGATATTTGACGTTAAAAACGAACCCGGAGACGATCACCCGATTTTCAGTGGATATGGTTGATTGGGAAACGACCAGAGCTTGGGGGGATGGGGGATACTACGGTCGATTGTTTCTTAACGTAAAGGGTCGTGAGCCGTCCGGGACGGTCTCATCTGACCAGTATGAGAACGTTTTAAATAAGTTGGCCGCCCAGCTTGAAGCGCTGGGGGATGAACTCGGCCGTCCGATCGGCACGAAAGTCTACGCGCCAAAGGCAGTGTACAAAGCGGCCCGTAATGTGGCGCCCGATTTAATCGTCTATTTTGGTGATTTAAACTGGAGATCGGTCGGTAGTATCGGCCACCCTTCAATTTGGACCCATGAAAACGACACCGGCCCGGACGACGCCAATCACAGTCAGCACGGTGTTTTTATTCGATGCTCGAATCGGTTAGCGCCTTCGGAAAAGCGGGAGGGGCTATCCATATACGATGTGGCGCCGACCATTTTACAGGATTTCAATCTTGAAGTTCCGCCCGGGATGGGGCGCCATGCCGTTACGAATGATGGGGATACGATTTACAGTGAGGAGGAGGAGGCGGAAATCGCAAGGAGGCTCGAGGACCTCGGTTATTTGTAAACATTTCTGAATTAGGGGGATGTTGAAAACACATCTTTACTCCCCGTTTTGTCATTCCGGGGCCGCAAAGCGGAACCCGAAATCCAGAGCGTCAACATTTTGCCTGCCGGTGGACAGTGGGACCGGATTCCCGCTTTCGCGGGAATGACGATTTGGCAGTATCTGGCAGCATTCCAGCTGGCCGGTAGGCGAAGGGTTGGATTCCCGCTTTCGCGGGAATGACGAAGCGGTGGGATCCAGCGGCTTTTTCAACCACCCTTTATGATCTGATTAAGAAAGGCCGGAAGACTCGAGCGCCGGAAAGGGGCTTGCAATGAGGAAGCAAGCGCAATTTATCGGTTTGATTTCCATTCTGTTAACCGGATTGATCGTCGGCGCAGCGGGGGCGCAGACCGTTCCCCACAGTGGCCCGCTGGCGTGGCCGGTTCCCTACTTTGGAACCCATACACTGGGTGACCCACCGATCGTCTACCCACCGCCCAATTCGCAGCCGATGAATCCGCTGAAGTATTGGCGCTCCCAAATCTTATTCGGTCGCGGCGGATATGGCGGGTCTACCATCATCATTTCACCAGGTTATTACTACCCGGGTGGTTGGCCGTACTCTTACTATGGAAATTACGTCACGCCGCCCTACAACCCCTACTATGGAATGGCGGTCGGCAACGGGTACTACGGCTCGCTTCCGCTCGGTTTCGGCGCCGGCGTCTATCAAGCGCATTCAACCGCACAGTATCGCGTCGTTCAACCCAGCAAACCGAGCGGCGGCATGGTCGTGGCGACGAACGGTCACCCTAAGGAACAGGCGATTTCGAGCTACTATCTGGCTACTCCAACCGTCAGCAAAGCAATTAAGGCGGCGATGGCGGATATCGAAAAAGCCTGGCAGACGAACTCCCCAGACCTGCTGGCCAAATATGTGGATCCGAGCTCAACCATAGAGGTGAGCGTTGAGGGGTCATCCCCATACAGCTTAGGCGGTGCGAAATATCTCAAGCGAACCGAAACCGCACTTAAGAGCATGAAGACGCTGGCTTTCAATCTCAACAAAGCGGTGGAGACCAGTAAAGGCCAATGGGTGGTGAGCGGCTTTCACCGTTTTGAGATGCCGGACGGACAGTCGGCCGAGCTGGGGATATCTTTTACCCTCCACCAATCGGAGGGTCGTGTCACGATCACGAAGGAGGGAGTAAGCAATACAAGCGGATAGTTGAAGATGATGAGCACGAAGCGGGCGGAACATGGATAAAGATAAGGAAGTGAGCGCCGGAAAAGATCAAGCCAACACTCAACTGATTCAATCGCTACAGCGAGCGCTGGACCAAGAGTTGCGGGCGGTCGTCCTCTACCGGATGCTGGGCGACCGCCAGCCAGATGAAAAGAGGAGGAATCTTTTCTATAGGCTGGCCGATTCGGAGAAGCATCACGCCGATAAATTCAATGAGAGGATCATAGCGCTGGGCGGCACTCCTTCTCATCGAAACTCAAAGCCAAGATTATTGGACCGCTCCATGACCCGTATTCTGAGCACTGAGGCGATGCTGCGTCGGATGGAGATGGAGGAGGAGCGCAACATCTCCGATTACAACAACCAATCCGCAATCGCAACCGATGCCGAATCGGTGGGGCTATTTCGGCAGTTTGAGGCGGAAGAAAAAACGCACGCGAAGGTTATAAAGGGCCTCTTTTCGCCCAATTCGGCACAGGCCCGCCTGAACACCATGATGAGCCGGGAGAAATGGCACGTCTCAACCGGCTCCTGGATTGGGGACGCCATTTACGGGGTGAACGATGGGCTGGGGGCCGTCTTCGGCATCGTATCGGGCGTGGCGGGATATACCGGCGGCGGGCATGCGGTCGTGGTGGCGGGCGTTTTTGGGATGCTGGCCTCGGCGCTTTCAATGGGATCCGGTGCTTATCTGGCGACGAAATCAGAGCGCGAGGTTTATGAAGCTGAGATCGGCCGGGAGCGGCGGGAGATAGAGGACGATCCCGAGCATGAGCGGGAAGAACTGGAGCTCATCTATCAACTGAAGGGCTTTTCAGCGGAAGAATCGGCCCGAATGGCTCAAAAAATCTCAGAGCAACCGGATCAATTTTTGCAGACAATGGCGCATGAGGAGTTGGGGCTGGCTCAAAAAAGCTTCCCCAATCCATTGTTAGCGGCCGGCTCTTCCTCCCTCTCCACCGCAATCGGTGCCATCGTCCCGGTCGCCCCCTTCTTTTTCACCTTTGGAATGAAGGCCATTATTCTTTCAGCCGTCATCAGCACGATTGCCCATTTTGCGGTGGGAGCTGCTAAAAGTATTGTCACCAACCGCTCCTGGTGGGCCAGCGGCACCGAAATGATGCTGGTGGGCTTGTTAGAAGCCGGTATCACCTTCGGGCTGGGAGTTGCCTTCGGTACTCATTAATTAATAGTGCAACAGCCGGAGCAAGATGACGGTTGCCGGAGCGGTCAGCAGAAGACTGTCAAACCTGTCCAATATGCCACCGTGGCCGGGAATGAGCTTGCTGATATCTTTTAATCCAAGGTTCCGCTTCAACGCCGATTCGAAGAGGTCACCGATCTGCCCCACCACACCGGCGATCAGTCCAATCATAGCGGATAGCCCCCAACCCAATCCAATCCACTTTCCCGCAAAGACCCCGAAGATGACGGCGCCGATCAGACCGGCCACGGCGCCCTCAACCGTCTTTTTGGGTGAGAGATGGGTTGCTAAAGGGTGCGCGCCAAAAGCGCGCCCGAAGAAGTAGGCGAAGGTATCGGTGATCCAGACCGTTGCCGCCACAAAAAGCATGATCCAGGCGCCATTGGCGGATAGGATATCTACGTTTCGGAGAATCACGAATGCGCTGTAGCATGCGGTATAACCGCCGATCAGCAAACCGGTTCCGATCCGATCGATCATTAGGGAGCGCGCAGTCAACCGCTTGGCTGATACCGTTTCAAAGATGACGGTAAGCAGGCCGATGGCCGCCAACAGGTTAAAAACGGTGGATGATTGGCAGTTGAGCGTAGCCAGCAAAACCGCGATCGGGCCCAGCAGCACCAATGGTAGTGATGGCTGAACCGAATACTCTTTCGAGCGCTGGAACGCGATCCAAAGCTCCAGGCATGAAATGAGCGATACGATGGCGGCGAACACCCCGAACGGTACCGAACCGGCGAAGTCCAGCGCTAAAAAAACCGCGATCCCAATCAAACCACTGGCAGTTCGAATCAGCACTCTTTTTGGTTTGCCTTTCGCTCTCGCACATATCGGATGAAGAACGCTCCCAAAATAAACCAGATAACTGAACTGAAAATCACGGTGCGATAGCCGATATCGGCGCCGAGTTGATTGGTTACCCTCGCGGCGATCTCACCGCCAAGGAAAGGCGCCACAATTTGGGGCAGCGTATCGGAAAAGCCCCACACTCCCATATATTTCGCCGGCTCTCTGGTGGGCAGAACGTTACAGACCAGCGCCCAATCCACCGCTGAAAAAGCTCCATAACCGATGCCGAACACTCCGGCCGTGATGACGGCAACTACCGGCGAACTGGAGAGGGCGAATGCAATCCCCCCGCCCACGCTCAATGCGCACGTGAAATAGATGATTCGCTTTTTACTGAAGCGGTCTCCGGCCGCTCCGGCTGGGAATACGGCGGCCAATCCGCATAAGTTTACCACCAGACCGATGACGGCCAACTGCTCTCGCGCCATCGCCTCGCCTTGGTGGTAGGCATAGATCAGAAAGAACTCAAGAAATGGCAGTATGGTATAGAGCCCGCAGTTAATGATAAAACGGGAGACGAGAACCCAGTTGAAATCGGGATACTCCTTCAGTGGCAGGGAAAAGAAGGCGAGCGGTGAGCGATCGGCAGTTACCGGAGTTTGGGGTGGCTCCTTCACGAGCATTACCGTGATCAACATTAACCCATTCAACAGCAGAGCGAAGGTGATCACCATCCAGGTCAAGCCATGCGGTTGGTTCAGCAGCAGCGCTCCGCCCACCATGCCGATTGTGCGCCCCAGAAGCTGCCACATGCCCATATAACCCGATGCCTTGCCGTGGTGCTCAATCGGTATCAGTTCGGCTTCTTATTTTAGGCTTCGCTGAATCTTATTATCGGCTGGTTTTGGATTTACGTTACTGGAAACAAAAATATTTGACAATATTGATTGAAATATAATAGTATTTCAAACTTCGCCTCGGTAGTCCAATGTTACCATATATTGATATGAATTATTGATCATATCCACTTATTGTATCTTACTTTAATGATAAGGGGGCGGATGTAATAAATCATTTTCCTAAAATATTTGATATAATTAGCTAAATATTTATCGCTTACTCCGTCAATTTGGCCGGCGTAGATCATTTTAGGCCGATGATATTAATCCGACGATTAAATACCGTCATGCCGGACTTGATCCAGCATCTAGAGCCTTCTGCATTCCCTCTTTCGCGGGAATGACAAATTCAAGATAGTTAGTTGCCGGGTTAATAAGGTTAGCGATCCACTATTTTTTTAATATCTCGGCTTGAATTTTGAGTGAGCTTCCGGCGCTCGCCGAATCGTCTGCCACATTTTAAAATGGTGCTCCAACATAATTCAGCGATTGAGATGACTTATACTATTCAATGCGGAGCGCAACCGGTCGATATCACCATCGGAGATGAAATAGAATGTCATCATTACGAGGAAATCAATTGAGTTTATTTGAGCCTTTTATGACGCTTGGTGCAGTAGTGGGCAAAAACGGGGCTGAATTGAAGGTTTTCTCCTCGGTTCAGGAACAACCCCTTGATCGCTAACCCACGCACGCGGGACTATTTTGCAATCAGCGTTTTCTGGTTTGCAATCTCCTTTTTTTGGGGGGGCGATGCTCTACGTCGTGATCCAAACGCGGGTGCACGATATCACCACCATTGAACACCTTCGATCCACTATTCCACCCGCTCCACGACTGCAGAGAGCGGTGGATTCAATCATCGCTCGGA
>JAMCWF010000003.1 GCA_023481295.1 Armatimonadota bacterium
TGCTTCGCGATAAAACCGCTCGCAATGACAAAGAAACACCATTTTTCAACAACCTCCTAAGCAATGAGAAGGGGGATAGCGTGAAGGTTTCTTGGCGGATTATAAAGAAGGTAGTCGTTGGAACAATCGCCGCAATAGGATTAGTGGTGACGGCCGGTTGCGTTGCGTGGGCGCCCAATGGCTCATCGTTGGTGGTGGGGTGGTCGGTGAAGAACGGAGAGGAATCGCTCTACACCGTCAGTGCGGATGGGGGCGATTTCGCACCGGTTCCGGAGGCCTCGGTTGCGTTTATGCCGAGCATTTCACCGGACGGCAGGGAGATGGTCTTTACTCGGCCGGTAATGGATCTGATACACGCCCATCTCATGCTGCGCAATCAGGCGACGGGCAAAGTCAGCGATCTGGAGACCGGCGTTTCGGGACCGTTTGCTTGGCGGCGGGATTCGCAGTGGTTTGTCGGCTTTGCCCATGGATTGGATGGCTCGCTCTCTGCCTACTGGTACAACTTGAATGAGATGGGCGAAGCGATGAGGGTCAAGCTACCATTCAGATACGTGTCGCCGCTCAATCAAAATGTGATCTGGCTTCCCAACAGCGACGATATCGCGGTGTTGGGATCCACCCAGTCGCCGAGCCTCAAAACCAATGTCTACACGGTGGAGGCCGGCGAGCCCCACCAGATCACGAAAACCGGCGATGTGATTGGGCTGAGCATTACGCCGGACGGCAAGAATCTGATTTGGGCGCGGCGTAGTAAAAACGCCCACTACATTTTATTCACCCTCTATGAGTTCAATATCAATAAGCGGACGGTGACGCGCTTACCCTTCCCGGAGCATGTGCCGGGCATCAACCCTAATCCGCATCAAGGGCCGGATATGGTCAATTACGTCTCGTTTTCGCCGGATGGTCAGCACATCGCGGTGGCGGTCACGTACGACCCGCCGCAAACGGTTGGGATCGGAACCTCAGTTCTCTATATAACCAACTTGCAGGGCAGCGATGCAAAGACCGTATTAAAGGCACCAGCGACCAGCCGGTTTGGGTTTGTGGGTAAGGGTGGCGCCTTCATCGTGCCGTTCTGGTCGGAGGATGGGAAAAAGCTGGCCGCTCTCGATCAAAACGGGGCGGTGTGGGTCTGCAACGCGGACGGATCGGACCTACATGACCTGAATTTACCGCCGCTGCCACAATAACCGCGTTGCCGGATCCCACCGCTTCGTCATTCCCACCCCCAACTCGTCATTCCCGCGAAAGCGGGAATCCAGTCCCTTGCCTGCTGTCTACCTGCAGTAGGCAGGCAGGCCTGCTTAGCGGCAGACAGGGATGCTGATGTTCTGGATTCCGGGTTCCGCATTGCGGCCACGGAATGACGGCTTGAAGGTGATTACCGAATTTTCAACATCCTCATACTGAAAGCGGCTTTATGTAGGGGGATTGGATCATTTCCGGAACCGTCCCGGACGGCTATGGGTCTTGTTGCTTTTCGGGGCGGATTCGGGATGAGCGCGCGACGCAGCAATCAGGGGCGGCGGCAGGAACTTGCGCAGATCGGTGATCTCATCCCGAAGGTCGGCCGCGCGCTCGAAATCCAGCGCACGGGCCGCCTCCTTCATCTGCTTTTCCAGCTCAGCGATCGCCCTCGCAATCTCATCGGCGGGCGTATTTTCATTCACTCCGGCGCTGGTGCGATAGGCCGGTCGTTCTTCCATAATCCGTTCGGCCTGCAGCAAATCACGCACCGCTTTTTGGATACTCTGAGGGACGATGCCGTGCTGCTCGTTGAAGGCCATCTGAACCGCGCGGCGGCGGTTTGTCTCGTCAATGGCCCGCTCCATCGAGCCGGTTATATTATCGGCGTACATAATAACCTTACCGGAGAGGTGCCGCGCTGCTCGTCCCATCGTCTGAATAAGCGAGGTGTCACTGCGCAGGAACCCCTCCTTGTCAGCATCCAGGATGGCGACCAACGAAACCTCCGGTAGGTCAAGGCCCTCTCTCAGCAGGTTGATGCCCACCACAACGTCATAGACGCCGAGCCGCAGGTCCCTTAAGATTTCCGTTCGAGGCAGCGTTTTGATGTCGGAGTGGAGGTAGTTTACCTTGATGTGCAAATCTTGGAGGTAGTTGGTCAGGTCTTCCGCCATCCGCTTGGTCAGTGTGGTTACCAGCACTCGCTCGTGGCGTTCGGCATTGCGGCGGATTTCAGCGATGAGGTCGTCAATCTGGCCGCGTGTCGGCCGAATGATGATCTCGGGATCAACCAGACCGGTCGGGCGGATGATCTGCTCCACGATTTGAGCGCTGTGCTTTCGCTCAAAAGGCCCCGGCGTGGCCGAATAAAAGACGACCTGCTTGACCCGCGCTTCCCATTCATGAAACTTGAGCGGGCGGTTATCGGCGGCCGATGGCAGGCGGAAGCCGTACTCGATCAGCACGTCCTTGCGCGCCTTATCGCCGTTGTACATCCCGCGAAGCTGAGGCAGAGTCTGGTGCGATTCGTCAACGAAGACCAGAATGTCATCTGGAAAATAGTCAAATAGGGTGTTGGGCGGCGTTCCTCTCGCCCGGCCGTCAATGAAGCGCGAATAGTTCTCGATGCCGGAGCAGTAGCCGACCTCCCGCATCATCTCGATATCGAATCGGGTGCGCTGCTCCAGGCGCTGCGCTTCCAGAAGCTTGTTTTGTGCTCGAAACCAGTTCAGCCGATCCTCCAGCTCTTCCTCGATCTCATGGATAGCCCGATCCATGCGCTCTTCGGTCGTCACGAAGTGGCTGGCCGGGAAGATGGTCACCGCATCCCGCTGCCCTACGACCTCACCGGTCACCGGATTAACCAGCGTAATCTTCTCCACCTCGTCGCCGAAAAACTCCACCCGGATGGTGATCTCCTCGTCGGCGGGTTGGATTTCAAGGCAGTCACCCCTAACTCGAAAAGTGCCGCGGGTCAGCTCCAGGTTGTTGCGGGTGAACTGCATCGAGACCAACCGCTGCAGGATGTCGTCCCGATTATAGGTGGCGCCCCGCTGAAATGATAGGATAATGCTGCGGTACTCATCCGGCGAGCCAAGGCCGTATATGCAGGATACGCTGGCCACCACCAGCACATCGCGCCGCTCCAATACCGCCTGAGTAGCGGAATGACGCAGGCGATCAATCTCGTCGTTGATCGCGGAATCCTTTTCGATATAGGTGTCCGTTTGGGGAATGTAGGCTTCCGGCTGGTAGTAGTCGTAGTAAGAGACGAAATACTCCACCGCATTGTCAGGAAAAAACTCACGAAACTCGGAGCAGAGCTGGGCAGCCAGCGTCTTGTTATGGGCGATGACCAGGGTCGGCCGCTGAACCTGGGTGATGACGTTGGCCATGGTGAAGGTTTTTCCGGTGCCGGTGGCGCCCATCAGAGTCAGATAGCGATGTCCCGCCTTGATAGCTTCCACCAACTGTGTGATCGCTTCCGGCTGATCGCCCTGCGGCTTATATTCGGCTTTAAGGATAAATTCGGACATAGCTGCGGCTCCTCATCGAGGTCCACCACGTGAGAGGCATATTGAGCGGTTATCGTTCTTATTTTCCCTCTCAAAGATACCCGATTCGCCTTGATTTAAGAACGAATAAAGGGTTTCAAAGCGCTTGCCCACTCCGCCGGTCGCCTTCGACGTCCCAGCCGGCCTCCCGAATGCGGTCCAGCACAATATCAGCCAGTAACCGGTGAAATCCCAGGTGACCTCCCATTTTAAACTCCACTTCAGGATATCGCTTGCGCCCTTCGGCCATTTCATTGGGTAGGTCGTGCCGCACGTGAGCGCCGAGGTGTAAGAAGTAGGGGATCATCAGTATCTCGGTTGCCCCATGCTCCACGCAGTGATCAATTCCGACCTGGATGTCGGGCGGATTCAGCTCCAGAAATCCGGCCTCCACGATGTAGTCGGTACGCTGCCGGAGCAGCTCGATGATCTGAAACATATCGGAATTGGCCTCGGCTTCGGTGCTGCCGTGACCCAGTAAAAGGACTGCTTTTTTCATTTATACACCTCGCGCACGTTATTGAAGGTGAGCTTTGGCATAAGAATTGCAATAAAGCAATACAGACCATGCCCAGAGGAAGTCAGCGATATATGGGTATAATACCCCTTGTTTGATTTCAGGGTGAGGAAACTATTTTGGGAGAGATCAAATTGGATGTACCGGCGGGCAGCATTAGGGGGCGAAACAGCCTGTTCGAGCGGGAAAGCTTTCGGCAGTTTGTAAAGTTTTGCATCATCGGGTTCGGCAGCGCAATTATAGACGGCGGGGTCGCTCGATTTTTAACCTACCACGTCGGTTTGCAGTGGGAGATTGCGCGAACGATCAGCTTTACTCTGGCGGTCACCAACGGCTTCTTTTGGAACCAGCGTTGGACCTTCAACGCGGTCGGCAGAACCTCCTCATCCCGCCAGTACACCATGTTTTTCGCGGTTAATATCGTGGGGTTGTTGCTGAACCTGTTGATAATGGGCGCCGTATTTTTGATGTTTACCGGCAAGCTGCATACCGGCGGCAAGCCCGATTCCACACATTGGTACATCGCATTCTTTACCGCCATCACCATCGTTTCCTTTTGGAACTTTATCGCCAATAAGTACTGGACCTTCAAATAGCCAGCGGCGTCGGTTACCCGATTTCACTCATAAAATGGTATTGCGACCTGCGGATTATTCGTAAGAAATCTCCGTGGGGTGATGGCGGAGAGGGTGGGATTCGAACCCACGAGGCTTTTGGCCTACCCACTTTCGAGGCGGGCGCACTCGACCACTATGCGACCTCTCCACAAAATATAGAGGTGGGCCAACCGCCATTGACGGAAGGCGAGCTGCACGCTGCTGACGATCACGGTTCAGCCGAGTGGAGCCTCCCACCCTCAAAGGATAGATGCGCCCTCGGAGGGACTCGAACCCCCGACTCAGGGCTTAGGACGCCCCAGCTCTATCCACCTGAGCTACGAGGGCTTGGTGAACCGTCGGTGGACCGATCAAATTGGCGCGCTCGAAGGGACTCGAACCCCCGGCCTTCAGGTCCGCAACCTGACGCTCTATCCAACTGAGCTACGAGCGCGCTTTCTCGGAACGACCATAACCATTTTATTATACAGGCATAAACGGTCTTTCGTCAAGGTGGCGAATTCCACTGCGTGCCGAAATAATGGCGCGGATTTAGGCAAGCCATTATTCATCACCCGTTAGGCGGTGCTGTTCAAACGTTTGCAAGCTGGTAACTGCTAAATATCAGTACCAGCCTATCCGGTTCGGGGTGGGTTGCTAAGGCCAGGTTTGGTGGGGGTAGCCCCCTGCACGAACCCTGGGGGTGACAGGCTGGCTGATTGCAGTTTAATGAATTCGTTCGGCAGCCTTATCTGCTCGGCACGATTGGAAGGTGGGGTCACCGGCAATCAATGAAGCAACTAACGCTGATAGTTTCCAAGCAGCCAGTTCTCCGGGTGTGCAAGCGCCGCTTTTATAGCGGTCCCATGTTCTGGGTGACACTCCGATCGCTTTCGCCACCAGGTCGTTAGGGTAGGAGGAGAGCTTTTCGATGGCGTTGCGCACCGCTTCCACTTGCGTTCCTAAGGAGCCGCCGGGTTCCTTCCCTCGTCGCCGGAAACGCGCGGTGGATAAGTGTCTACTATCAGGGTGACTTGATTGTGGCGTCCCGGTGGGTAAGTGACCTGTGTGACCGCTGTGACCGGTCATTTTGGGGTAGGGTCGGTTTTTCTTGGGTATAGGGTCGCCAGCTTCTGGCTGAAGGTTTTCTGATCAGCTCATAATTCGCGCGGTTTGTGGCAGGATAGGGCACATCTGGTTGGTTTCAATTAACTGCCGCTTGCCGGAATGCTTAATCGAATTTTAGCATAATAGAAATTAAAATGCCTCAGACTTTATTACATCTATTGCAGTGATTTTCAGATTTGTGAGCACAGAGAGCCAAGAATGTGGGAGAAAGGCTAAGATAAGATTATAATATTTTGCGCGTGTATTTACAGTAGTTAAATTCATCTAATACCTTGAGTATGTTCTTGAGTATGTTAAGGTTAATGGATTGCACCTCATTTAGAGATTTGATTGATTTGTACTGATCTTTGGTGATTTCTATAAAATCACAATATTTTCCACCATTGACATTGGTACCCATTTTCCCTAGATATATTTTATAACCGTTAGCAATTGGATTGTCCCATAAAGGGAAAAATTTAGGGCACAAGAGATGAAGGCTCTTTGCTGCTCCAACTGCTCCTAAGATGGACTCGAATTTATCAAATATTTCCTTTACAAGAAAGAAGTCGTCAGTTCAGTAACTTTCAATTGATTTTTGCCTAAATTCATCAAGATGTATTTTGTGAGAATTGTAAATATTTTCGAACTTACTGAGGTCCTCTTCTCTAAATTTTCTTTTTAAGAAAAACCTCCTATTCCATGTCAATAACAAAGTAGCCACTGCCTCTGGCACCGTTATCTCTGTCACACAGCCATACGAAATAAGACTTATCAGTTCGGTGGCAACCTTATAAAACAGATCACGCGGTTCATTCGCGAGATACTTGCTGTGTGCACATATTAAATCTTGAAGAGTAGGTGTATAAAACGTCATTAAATTCTCCTGAAGAATAAATTATATCAGCGCTATCGGTTGTTCCATCACCCTCAGCTCCTCAAACCCATCCGGCTGCAGCTTATCGAACTCCGATTGTGACACTTTGAGGTAACGCCATTCAGTTTCAATTCCACGCTGGTTCTATTAAAAGCTGGCAGTTGACGTTGCCGAGCTTATGGAGGACCTCGCTCAGGTTTCAATTCCACGCTGGTTCTATTAAAAGCCGGTGTTGTAATGTTCGACGAGCTCGGAAATTGGGGGCACGCGTTTCAATTCCACGCTGGTTCTATTAAAAGGGGTGCGGGCTTCCCTTACTTGCGGCCTGGTAAAACGCGCGGTAGATGTTTGTCTACCTATTCGACCGGTTATACCCGACGGGGTAATGCACGGTGTGCACGGTGTGCACGGTTATTTGGAGGTAGGGCACGCGGATTATTCGGGTGTTGAGGTGGTAGGCTTCATCTTCCGGCCAGCGGGTCATCATAAACGCTCATTATTTGCCCGATTTTGACCCTGTGGTGTGGCAACCGTGCACACTGCGCACGCCCTTTAGACGCTCATATTTAGCAGGACTTAATGATACGTTACCAGCCGTGAAGCTGGGCGAGATTGGAGCCGGGTTGTGCGGACAGGTCGAGAGCCTCAATATCGTCGGCGAAGGGGTCTTCGTTGGGCGATTGCGTCTCCTCTTGCTCCGGCCAGATATGGCGCTCATCAATCAGCCAGTAAGAGTGAATTTTACCCTCGCTCCTGGCCCTGATCGTTGTTCGGTCGGGGTCGGTTTGCGCAAGCAATCCCGACTCCTTGATGCTAATGCCGAGGTTTCGGGCTGAGCGTAACGGAAACGGTTTTCCCTGTGAGGCTGAGATACGATATATCTTCTCGAATGTCGTTTCAGGGTCGAGGTAAAGGTTCCCCTCTTCGTCAGTCCAACCAATACGGGTTGAGCCGGGCTTTGGTGAGTAGGATGGATCACCGTTGTGATCATAATGAGGCGGAGGCCAACCATAACGCTGCCCCGTCACCCCCGCGAAGGCGGGGGGTGCCGGCGCGTCCCCATCCCGGTTTGTAAGGTAAGCCGATTTATTTTCAAAAGCCGAAGCGAGAAGTCTTAAAGCAATCATCTGCGGTTGCTCCTGTTCGGTCAGCGCGCTGGTCTCTTGCGCTGCTTGAGCCAGGATACGAAACGCTTCCCGACTGAGTCCCTCCGCTTTATTCTCGTCAATAGCGTCGCATTCCACCGCAAAGCGCAGGAACAGAGAAAACCCGATCATTAACTTGGCGGCGGATTCGGCCACTCTGCCATGCGTTGCATATTCGCCGAAGCGATTCCGATATTCGCTCATCTTTTGGGGTAGCTCTTCTTTAAGATTATCAATTTGAGGAGCAAGCCATGACAGGTAAGCCGCCATTGATTGAGAGTACAAAAGGGAATGCTCTCTCTGTGCCTCGGTGAGCGCTGGCAAATCCACCTTGCCGCGATCCCAGCGCACCGTAAACGTGCGGGCAAAGGCGGATTCGCTGCCGGGCGGCTCCAATTCGGCGGTCACCATAACCAAAGCGCGCGGGTATCGGGTTTGTTGCAGGCCGCCGGTTGAGGTCGCTCTCGCCCTGCCGTGATTGTCGCCCAGTGCGCGAAGCAGCCGCAGCGCCGGGTCATCTTTGCTCGCCGGTGAATAATCGTCAACCACCATTAGAACATCTTTCAGGCTGAATGCATGTATCTCCAACGCATTGGCGGTCGCGGTGAAGTTGGCCGGCACCGTGTCGCGGGTAAACGATCCGAAATGATTCAACGCCAGAGCCGCAACGGCGGACTTTCTGGAACCGGTCGGCCCATACATCCACAATGCGAAGTCATTGGGCAGCACCTCGCCCAATGGCGCGGTATAAACGGCGGCCAACATCGGAAGCGTCATCGAGGTCGGGGCGATGTCCAGGAAGCCAAGCGACGTAATGACCGCCTCATTTCTGCCTTCTGGTAGCTTGCCCCCGTGGTTTGTGGCGGGGGGCGATGGAAGCTGATACCGCTCCAATCGGGCGGGCAGTCGGGTTTCAACGTTGGTATCACCGATTGCGCCGCCGTGATAAAGGTAAATCCATGTTGTTCTACCGTCAGCCCCACAATGTTGACGCCAGCCGGAATGGGTGAATATGCGGCGTAGTATAACGCGATCTTGTGAGAAAAGCTGGATCGCTTCCCTGGTTTTATCCCGCAGTGCGGGGCCTGACGCGATTATCGCCTTTGCGCCCAACTCGCGATCCACCCAACGTAAAGAGGCGAACTCGGTGGATGGAACGGTAAACCGGTGAGCGTCGCCATTCAACGTAACATCCAACTCATAAAACCGGGTGGCCTCCGCCCCGTTATCCTCAATAATTTCGGTTGCAATCCGCACCTGAAAGTTGGTAAGCCGGACACGCAGTCCTTCTTCTTTGATCCAAAAGAGACCGGCATCGGTCATCACGTAAGGATGTTTGCTATTATTACTTTTATCGCTGTTACAGTTCGACATATCTTTGTTGCTCCTTTCAAATAATGCTTACGAATCGCCTTTTTCCGAAACCGGCTTTTCCGTATGAGGTGGAGCCGGCTTTGACTTCGCAAGTCGGATAATTCTCTCCTGTAACTGCGGTCTTGGCGTGTGCGATCCCGCTCGAATCTTGCGCCACTGCCGCTCGCTAATGCTAAGTTCGGTTGCAACATCCCGCCTGGGGTAATCTTCAAGTTTTCGTAGCGCAGCCTCAAGGCTAAAACTTGGTTGTCGCTTGTGTATGATGGAACGGTGGAGTATCCTGACCCTGTCATCATCAGTTGATACTTCCTCTTCACTCTCAACCGAGAGCGGATCGCTCTCTTTGCCGATAAGGTAACTTCCACGGCGCGCAACCGGGCGGGGTGATAATTGCCCCTTCGTGTAAGGAAGGCACTCCTCACCTTTTACGTCGCTCATCTTGCGCTCCGGGTGCAATAGAAAGCGCTCGATCAGATCGGCGAAAGTTTCAACCGCGCCACCGCTGCTCACCCCATCATTAACTGGATTGGGGCGGATGTGAACCCGCCCACCCCTCTTAAAATCCCACCAAGATAACTTAAGCGACTCCTTTTCCCCTTTTCGGTAAGGAGCATAAAAGACGGGATGGTCTTTGAAGCGAACTCCAAGCAGGCCGACCGGTGGGCTTGCCTGTTGCAAAAACCCAAACGGTTTAACGGTTCGCTTCCAATCGGCAGGATCGGCGGTGCGCCCGACTTTAATCCGCTGCATCCTGCACACCTGTCGCCAAAATGTGACGTTGCGGATCGGAACCTTGCGGCGCACAATGCAGCGGCTAAAGCGTTCTAAAATCCGCTCTCTACTCTCCTCGTCTTGGGCGGCTTCATAATCGAGAATGGCTTGCCACAACCGCCTGGCGAATTCAGTTGGACTTTCCGGTGTTGGCGGAATAATCCCGCCCAGCCCGTGAACGGACGCCTTTACCATCTCTCCGCGTTCATCAACCACACACCAGCGATTGCCGGCTATCGCATAACTATCGCCTTTCGCCTCAACTTTCAGGAAATGTAGAACCAGCTCAGGATTGTATGGCGATAATGATTGAAAGCGATCCTGGATTTCAGCGATATCCGGCTCGGTGAGATCACACACCGCCATCGCGTCGGTGGCAGTCCAGAGCCAGGAACCACCTCTCTTTTCCACCTCATGCTGAAGGAGCGCAATCAGAAGCCGGCCTGCCGACGTCACCAGGCTGCCGATCAGCGGATTGCAAAACGAACCGGGAGCCTCCCAACCTCCTTCAAAACTCTTATGGATGCAGCCCTCTGAATAGAGATTCGCCCACTTGCGGGTTTTCATCGTTTGGAACCGTTTTCGATCAAACTCAACCGTAATGCCGTAGCAGCCGGTATTGGCGATAAGCTTTACCCCTTGCGCCAGCGATTCTTGCCCCGACTGCTGAAGGCGTTTTCGTTCCTCCACCAATCGGGTGAAGATGGCAGGATCGGATGGCGACAAGGTTGTTTCGCCGAGCTTTACGCTCTGCAAGTTGTCATAGCGTTCAACCGGGATTGATCTAAACGCACGGCTAATACGAGGCGCTCTACCGGTTAGGATTGCGCTTGCCGCCAGATCGGGCAAGCCGTACCACATCGGCTCATTACTTTGAAGTTCGGTAAGGGACGTGTTTACGGCGGTAAGATCGTTGGAGTCTCCCGCGCCAAACGGAGCGCGAACCGGCAGCCGGTCACCTTGCGGCGTAATTTGAGCAAAGCAGGCAAGGTTTTGCCGTATCGTGGTGTCGTAAAGCAGTTCGGGATCGGCTGCGATGCGATCCAGCAGATTCTGCGCCTCCCTGGTGGCATCATGAATCTCAATATGCTCGGCGGCAATGATCGGCCATAAATTCAACAAGGTAAAGACCGAGGGGTATTGGCTGCTGAAATCGAGCAGCACGGCTTTAGCCTGAGCGCGGCGTAGCCTTACCTCGATCCTGCCGCCGTAAAAGGCGGCCATCGCATAACCCAGGTATTCTGGGTTTATATCGCGCTGCATATTTCGCAAATCGGGTATCCCCATTTTGCGCAGGAACGCTTTGGCGATTGAGGCCGGCGAGTAGAGCTTGTGGATCGGGGTATCCCGCGCATCTTGCATCATCTCCGGCACAGCGGTTGCAAAAGGGAACTGTTTATAAATATCACGAAGCTGAAGGTAGAGCGAAAAGGTTGCCCATACGTCGTTCATTGCGTAGCCCAGGAATTGGTCGTTTATCGGCCCGTTGAACGCCTCTTCCGCCAATTCGTTTTTTACTTTTCGCGCCTTGAAAAGCAGGCCGGCTGAAAGCAGGTTATGGCTTTCACCGGTCAGCGCATAGCTCAGGGTGTGCAAGTCTAAAAACCGACCAGGGAAAACGGGACGCCACTTCCGGCGCATTGTTTTGCTGGCCGGCTTCTTTGGCGCTGGACGGTAGAATTCAATGAGGGTGGCGTGAGGCGTCAACGGGCAAAGCCTTAGGTCGGGATCGCCGGGGCGTTTGGAAAGGTAGAGCCGAAACGAGTTCCGGTTTTCGCCTTCCGATACCGCCGCGCCGATTGCCAATCCCATTAAATCAAACGGCAAGTTGAAGCCGATCACCAGTGCGCCCAGCCGGTAGGCTTCGGCGTAAAATATCCGGTTGATGAACTCGGATCGGGTGAGCGCAAACAGGTCATTAGCTTTGGCATATTGGTGGACTGCAGCGAAACCTTCAGGATCGGTTACGTCGAGGTCGTCGGCGGTGAACAGGCCGTCAGCAAGCAGTTCCCCTTCTGCAAAGAGCAGAAAGGAGCCGAACCGCAAGTTTTGATACTCGTCGGCAGTCGTTTCAGTGTCAATGATCAAGAGCCGCTCACCGATCCATGTGCCGCGACCGGGCTTCTCGTATTGATGGCCGCCCGCAAGCGTTTTATCTTTTTGACCTTGTGTTTCTACCAAAACCGGCCAGGCCCGAAGCGCAATCGGGGTTTCAAAACACAATCTTTCATTCATCGTTCACGCTCTCCATGACCTGGTCGGCTTCAGCCCTTTCTCATTAGTGAGAGCGCCTCCAGTGTCCGGTCGTAAGTCCGGCTTCCCCGCACCCCCAGCTTATCCAGGAATCGCTCGGCGCTTCGGGTTGCGCGATAGGCGACGACTGACATGCCGCGTTGCTCGGCCAGCGCCTTGCGGTAGGCGTACTGGCTCGAATAGGTTTTCCCTGCGGTGGTGTAGGCTCCGGCAATCTTACGCGGCATTGGATACCTCCTTCGGATAGGGGTTCGGAGTCGCTTTCAGCCGCCAGCGCCAGGACGGGTCGAGCAGAAACACGTATTTGTGCTTGCCCGGCTCCACTTCACGAATTGCCGGCACTCCGGTTGCCCGCAGGTGACGGATCGAACCGCTGCCGTACTGATCACCGCATGTGCGGCTATGGATGCGCCTGCCGGAGACGATAACCGCGCTGGTCGGCCTGGCCATTCCTGTCATCCCCGGGGATGTTAGCCGGGGATAGAGCCAACCTGAAGCCCGGTAGATGGTTCCGCTATGACCGGCCATCGGATCGGCGTAACTGATGATCAGCTTCCAATCGGTTTCGCGGCGAAGGCGACGTAACACGATGCCGATAACCCGGCTCTCAGAGTTTTTAGGCAGGGAGTCACTTAACCACAACCTGGCCAGCACCGAGACATCCTGCGGCTTTGAGGCGGTCAGCATTCGATAGCCGTGTCTTGGGCCGCTGGTGAAGACAACTGCACCCACGAGTTCATCCTGCAAGTAGACCCCGAAGCAGCGTCTGGGGGCGGCTGGCATCGAGTAGAGGTAGTGCCTGTCGGTGATCAGCGGTTTAATGACCGATGGCAAGACCGGCCTTACCTCGATCCCTTTAATAATGGAGCGTAGCTTGCCCCCGTTGTTCGTGGCGGGGGGAGGTCGGAGTTGCACCGCCATTTCCGAAGGGGTGACTTCGGCGTCTTTCTGTATAAACGATCCGCGCCTAGCTTGCCCCGGTGGGTTGTGGCCGGGGGTGTGCCTACTCATCTGTATAACCCAACTCAATCGCCACGTCCAACACGTTGCGAGCGGTGTAGCCCAGAGTTTCCCTCAACTCATTCGTCCTCTCCCTTCCGAACAGAGCGACACAGGCGTCGGCGGCGTCCTTAGCCGATTTCCAGCCCTCCAGGTCATCTTGCTCCTGTAACGCAACCGAAAGCCGCTTCAGGTAGTGGGCGATTTGCCGCTGCTGCACCCGCTCTTTTGGGGTAAACACCTTGCCCATCGTATCGGTGAACGTATCTACCACGCTTGGCTTTGGTAGTTCACCCGGTTGGCGCTTCGGCTGGTTGACGT
>JAMCWF010000067.1 GCA_023481295.1 Armatimonadota bacterium
GAAGCTGTGTGGAACGGTGACCCCTTCGAAGTTATTGAAGATTTGCCAAGCCGAGCGCTCCGCCTTACCGTTCATCTGAATCGTGCCGGCGCCGATCCCGCCTATGCCGATGCTGATGGCGGTCAGGTATTCACCACGATAGGTCTTCGTTTCGCCGGTCTCCATCAGCCGCTTATCGTGAAGCCAGGCGGCCACTTTCCGGCGCTTTACCCGCGCCAGCTCCTCCTGTTCGCGCCGCATCTCCTGAGCGATCCGGTTTCGGCGTGCGATCCAACCGGCCGCTTGGATGTGGCGCTCGATATCGGCAGAATCCAACACCGACCGGTAAATGGCGACATCGGCCAGTGAGCAGCCGGTAATCTCGGTACCTTCCGGTGAGGAGGAAGCGAAATCGAGCGGGCGGTCCTTTTGCTCGAGGTTAAAGGAGGCGTTTCCGCCGATCACGATACAGCGCACCCCATCCAAATAGGCATCCAGACGCCCCGGTTCGCTGGTTACCGCCACGTAGTACCAAACCCCGATTCGGATTGAATTGGTGGGTGGCTGTACGATCGCCAGCGCCTGGCCGTTCCATACCGCCAGTGCGGACCGGTCACGCAACACATGGATGCTGAATCGGGTATCGGGCGAGCTGGATCGCTTTGCTATAAGGCAGGGATCGTAGCCGGCGGGCGGAGGGGTAAGAAGTTTGAAGAAGAACTCAACGGTGGATTTATCGGTATCGAGCGAAGGTGCATTGCCCAGCGTCACGTAGCGGCCGTTCGTGAGTATCAGCGAGGGCCGACCGATGGGGCCTTCGCCGAATTCCGGCTGACCGCCTTTCTCCGTACCTGTGATCAGCCCGGACGAATCAGTAATATCGCGAGCCAGCGGCCAGAACGCCGACAATGCGGGCTCCTGCAGAATGACCTTCTCGTAGTGATCCATTGAACTTTCTGCCTCCAGCCTCGGGGCGGCCACAACCGATACGACAGCGGCGCCCATCTCCTTGATGAATTCACGACGGCTTTTTTTAGTCATGGTCCGCGGTCGCTACCGATCTACTTTCGAGCCACGTTGAGGATATGTTCCCGTTTTCCGTGTGGGACTTTAATGCTTTCCAGGGATGAGAAGCCAGCCTCCCGGCAAACCGCGGTATAGTCTGCCCAGGTCCAAAGCATCAGGTTACAAATCGAGGCCGTTTCGAGGCGAACGTGCTGATTCGCGGCGTGCTCTTCTCGGATGATGAATTGGTAATTCTCCACAATTCCGTCCCCGGTTTTATCTCGAGCCACCACCACCGTGCAGGCAACGCCGCTATGCTCGAAATGGGAGCGTATTTGAAAGCGCGGGGCGGCCTGCCAGGCTAAATCCAACTGGTGGTCCTTATCCTCCGGACGCGACCACTGGTCGGCGCCTTGGAAGATGAGAATCCCACCCGGCCTAAGAATAGAGGCAAAGTTGTGAGCGGCAAATCGCAGATCGATGCGGGAGGTGGTCCAAGAAAAAGCATCGTTGAGGATGGCGTCGTACTCCGAACCAAATTTTTCGGCCAAATTTTGCCAGGGAACATCGTAAAATGGGATAACGAGATTACGGGAGCTGGCCAGTTCGCGGGCATAGCCGACAGCGGCCGGGCACAAATCGGTGCCGCCGACATCAAAGCCGTGCTCTTTCAACATAATCGCGCGCTGCCCGAGCCCGCACGAGCAATCCAACACTCGCGCGGCGCTGTTTTCACGGAGTATCCACTCCCAGATTGGGGTGGATCGAGCCGGCCGCCCTTCCGGATGCAGCGGGTCACGAAAGTAGGGTTGCCAAGCCGGCCGGCGAAACCACTGCCATCGCCAGATGACTTCCCAATCGGCTATCGAATTCATCGCTATCTCCTTTTAATCCCGCCTTCACACTCCAGAAAACGCGGCGGATGGGTAAAATCAACTTGTGAACCAACAAGATTCGGTGGTTCACTGATAATTCATTATTTATCTAATTTTTAGTCATTTTCAACTTTTATTATCAAGATTCCTGCACCGGAAAACCGATGTGATAACGTTATGTATCGTATCAAAATGAGCTTCCATTTATGAACTCTCAAAGTATCCCCCGCTCTATTGAACAGCCCTGGCGCGACCATATTGTTCTTTGTGGTCTGGGGCACGTCGGTTTCCGCATTCTGGAGACGCTCAGCGCGCTGGGCGAGGATGTGGTCGTCATCACCGCCTCCACCAAGCCGGACTGGCTTCGTCGCGCGGAACATCTCGGTCGACTCACCATCATCGCCGACGCTCGATCCGAGGATATCTTGATCGAGGCCGGCGTTTCAAGCGCGCGAATCATCCTGGCAGTCACCAACGACGACCTCACCAATATCGAGATCGCGCTGGACGCCAAGCGCATCAATCCAAAAATCGAGGTCGTTATGCGGCTGCTGGATGAGCAGTTAGCCGAAAGCGTCGAGCGTGATCTGGGAGTGCGGAAGGTACTGAATCCCTCGGCGTTGGCGGCGCCGGCGATCGTGGCAGCCGCGCTGGGAGATCGGGTGCATCGAACCTTCCGAGTTGAAGGCTGCCGGGTACAGATCGAATCGCTGATCATTGAAAAAGGAAGCTCCTTCGCCGACCTATCGCTCTCGGATTTCGCCACCGCGGTCAAAGCAATCCCCATCGCACTAAAGCGGCCTGGCAGCGACCTCGAATTTCATCCCCCCGCCAGCTCGGTTATAGAAGCGGGGGATGAGGTGCTGGTTACCGACGAGCCCGGGATGCTAAATTTGGGTCAACCATTCGAGAATCGCACCCGAAGCGATCGGCCATCGTCACATCGCCGGAGATGGCGGCGCCCGATGGATATTCGCCCGGTGGCATTGGTTAAAAATATTTGGCTCAATAGCCCGGTAACCCTCCGAAACGTCTTCGTGGGACTCAATTTGTTGGCTCTATTGAGCATCATCACCTTTCACTTGGCTTTAAGGATGAATTGGGTGGATTCCATCTATTTCGTGGCGACCATCATGTCCACCGTCGGCTTCGGCGACCTCGCTCTGCAGCATGCCTCTCCATGGTTAAAGCTTTACGGCGTCTTTTTAATGCTCTCCGGCGCCGCGCTCATTGCAATCTTGTTTAGTATGATCACCGATTTTCTGGTGACTTCGCGCGTGGAGCATCTGCTCGGCCACCGGAAAACGGTGCTCAGTGAACACATCATTATCGCCGGCTTGGGGCGCATCGGGTTTCGGGTCGCCAACGAGCTGGCCGACTTGGGAGAGGCGATTTTAGGCATTGAAAAAAACGCCGACAGCGAATATGTGCGTGCGCTGGAAGGCCGCATCCCGGTGCTGGTTGTGGAGGCCGGACTAGGCAACCTGGCGGAACAGCTCAATGCCGAAAAGGCAAGAGCGGTCGTCGCCGTATCGGGTGATGACTTGGTTAATCTTCGTATCGCTCAGCGGGCGAAGAAACTCAACCCAAAATTGAGGACGGTAGTAAGATTATTCGATTCCACCTTGGCCCGAAAGATCGGAAAGAGCCTGGGTGTAGACCGGGCCATCAATCCGGCCGCCATTGCAGCCGAGACCTTCGTGGCGACGGTATTGATACCCAACGCCCTGTATGGCTTTCACATTGGAAATGATCTCATCATCATGAGATGGCTTCCGGCTGACGACTGCGCTGCCTGTGTCGATCAAAAGGTTATGGAGCTTCAGCGAACGGGCGGGCCGGTCGTTATCTTGAGAAAGACCGCCGATGGCAAGATCATGGCGGCAAAGCCGGAGGATGTCATCCAGAAAGGCGAAGCGGTGGTGGTGCTCGAGAAGTATCAAACCAGTAAGGCGGCGGGTGTTACCCTCACGGATGAGGACGATTTTGATGAGATGTGAGTCGTTGGCTGAGGAACCGGCAAAATTCGCAACGATCTCCTAGGCGAAAGAGCACGCCGCATTCCGGGCAGATGCGCCAACCATTGGCCAGACGCCAGGCCTTCAGTTTGATCTGCCGCTCAATCCCATTTCTCATCTTTTCTACCAGCTCCGATTCGGCGGGCAGGTTCAGCTTGACCATTTCACGATCGAGCTGATTGCGCTCCTCCGGGGTGAGGTATAAATTTGCCAGCTCCTCCTCGGTCGGCTCAGTCTCCACATTTTCAGATTGCTCGCTCTTTATCCCCTTCGCGCGGAAGACGATTTCCTGGATGAAATGTCCGCCCAGCCTGTTATTGAGCTCGTTGAGCAAGTGCGATTTGTGCAGATTGAGCTCATGCGACCAGACCGAGCTTTTCGTCCGGACGAATAATATTCCATTCTTCACATTTTCTGCTTCGGTGGCGGCCGCCGCCGCCGGACCAACCACCTGGCTCCAATAGTAAACGGCCGTCAGCGCTCTGATTCGATTTCCGGTAGGGAGATCGCGAAACAGGTTGGAGAAGGCTTGCTGGATGCTCGGTAGATCACGGTTATTTCGCATTTCGTGTGACGACGCCACCCTTCACTTCGTAGATGGTTGCCTGCTCCAGCAGCGCTTCGGGAAACCCTTTTAAGGTGGTGGTGGATAAGAAGGTCTGCCAGAAGCCGTTCGTTTTCTCCAGTAGAATGCGCTGCCGCTGCGGATCCAAATCCGATAGGACATCGTCCAGCAGCAGAACTGGGTCTTCACCGAGCCTCCTCTTTGCCACCTCGAATTCGGCCATTTTTATGCTGAGTGCGGCCGTTCGCTGTTGACCCTGTGAGGCGAAAACCCGAGCCTCAGAGCCATTGATCATGATTGAAAGGTCATCCCGCTGGGGTCCTGAGAGCGTCATCCCGCGCCGTAGCTCATCGGCAGCCACCCGCTCTAAATCGCTCCGAAAAGCCTGTCCCCAATCCATTTTAGAGCGATCCATCGGCTGAGCGGCCTCGTTTTGTAGCGCGCTGCAGAGGTACCTGATTTCAAGCTTCTCCTCCCCATCGGTTAACTCTGAATGAACCGCTTGAGCCAGTGGCGCAATTTCTTTCACAAATAGATCGCGGCGCTCAAATAGATGGCCCCCATACTCCACGATCTGTTCGGTCCAAGCCTCCAGCCCGTAGTCTCCGGATCCGAATTCAGCCATTTCGTGTAATAGATGGTTTCGTTGCTCCAGCGCTCGGCGGTATCGCAGAAGATAATGGTTGTAAATCGGATTGAGTTGCGATATCTCCAGATTGAGGAATCGGCGGCGATCCTGCGGCTCACCCGCTATTATATCCATATCGAACGAGTTAAAGCCGACCGCGTTCAGATGCCCCAGATAATCGGATAATCGGCTGCGGCGGGTGCCGTTCACCTGTAGGTTTTTTTTTCCGTGTGAGGATATTCCCACCTCCATCAAAATGGTGCCGGCGTCCTCCCTCTTAACCTCCGCTGAAATCACGGCCGCCCTTTCGAACTGGGCAAATTCCAATGCTCGCCCGTTTTGGTATAACTGAATGAGATCGGTATCCTTGGCGGATCGAAATGAGTGCGTGGAGGCTAAGATTTGAATCGCCTCCAATAAATTCGTTTTACCCTGAGCGTTGTCGCCGACGAAGATGTTGAGTCTCGGCCCAAAATCAACCGATAACTGTTCATAGTTACGGAAGGAGGACAGATGAAGATGATTGATCTGCATACTTCAAATTATGCAACATTGCCGATGAAATTGTAACCACGGGGTATACATTGTAAAACGGTAGTAAACTAGGGTTGCCAGGCGCTGATCGTCAAGTGGCTCGATATCCGTTCACTGGCCGAGATGGTCTTGGACTCGGAGTAGGCTCATGGAGGGTAACTATCCGGATTCCGCTGATTTATTTATGATTCGGTAGTTATAGTAGTTCGGTGGAAACGGTTGATTTCGTGCTTGGCCTCGAACGGAAATCCGGTGGAAAAAGTGGTTCTGAAATACACCCAATCAAACATGGTGATCGTGAAACCGACACCAATTAACCGATTTGCACTCGTTTTCAACCGTGAGGTGGATGAAATGTGGAACTTGCCTCGGATCCGTTCCTGACATTTCTCCATTCATCCATCAAGCGTAACAGTTCAGTTTTGCGAGGGTTTTTTAAGGGTGCTAGATTTCACCCTATCCTGATCTTCCTCCTGGAAAGAGGAAAAGAGAAGCTCAAGACTTGAAGAACAGCCGACGACCCCCATCCCGACCTTCCCCCTGAGAGGGGGAAGGATGCCGAGCACGGTGAATATATTAACTCCCTCCCCTATGAGGGTGGATGTTGTAATCGAGAATGATTCCCGCAGAACTGAACTAATACCATCAAGCTGCCCAGTACGTGCACGATTTCTCACCATTACTGCCCAGATAGAGCAAAACTATCCTAAACGGTTCCTTCCGCTTGACAGCCGGATGAATGTGTGCTTAAATCAATTACAAATTACGATTGATACGCCTAATTAAATTAAAAATACGACTAAGATATTGAGTTGATGGTCACCGATACTCAATCTTCAAAATCGCGTAGTTCACTGCATCAGTTGTTAAATGCGGTCGCGGATCGAAACGACACCACCTCCACCCTAAACGTAATTGCCAACGAAGCCATGGAGTTGACGCAGGCTTCCAATGCGGTGATTGGAGTCTTATCCCCGGAAGGAGACTTTCTGGACCTCATTACAGCGGCCGGTGAAAATGCGGCTGAGTTGATGGGATTGAGGCTCTTCACCTCATCTTCACTCTTTGCACCCGCTTTGGAGTTCGGTATCCCGATCGCAATTCGCGTTACCGATGATGAGCCGTCCAATCAGCTCAATTGGCCGATTGGTTTCATTTGTGTCTGCCCTATTCATCAAAGCGGCCGTAATATCGGCGCCATCGCAGTGACGCGAGCGAGCGAAAGCCGACCGTTTATCGGTGAGGATGAAGAGCGGCTTTCACTGCTGGCCGATATCGTCGCCATACTGCTGCAGATGGACAAGGATTCGAAAGAGGCTTCTTCAAAGGCTCGAGAGCTGCTTGCGCTTTATCAACTGACTGAGACGGTGGGAACCAACCCCAACCTATCGGCGGTGCTCGGCACTGCACTACGGGCGGCGAGCGACGGATTGGAACACCACTCCGCCACCATTTTCCTGTTGAACGATGAAAAGACACACCTTTTCATCGCGGCCGACGTGGGTTTGAGTGAAGAAGAGCGCGAGGTAATGCTCTCCGCAACCGACCCGCATGCCATCCGTCTTTTGAAAAGCAATGAGGCGACCATATTGACCGGTGACGAGCTGATGGCTTTCTTTCCGGAGCTTTCCGGACCGCGGCAAGCGACGATTTTGTCGACCCCGATCAGAACCCATGTCGAACCGGTTGGTCTACTGCTTGTAACCAGCGCGCAGCGGGACGCCTATGATGAGCGGGACGCGGTGCTGGTGGCGGCCGTTGCACGGCAGGCGGGTTTGGCGATCGAGAACGCACGCCTGTATGAAGACGCCACCCTTCGCGAGCGTGAGGCGAGAGCGCTGTACGAAATATCGTTGGAACTGAGCACTTCGCTGGATGCTTCCGTCGTTAGTCGAGTTGCAGCGGAGCGGGCCTGTGATCTGCTGCAACTCGACTGCGTAGCGCTTTACCGATGCCGTTCGCACACCGAAAAGGAGGTGCTGACGGCGGTGGTCAGCCCATCCTCAAATTTAGAATTGCCTAACTATTTTGAGCCAGGAAACGGGATCGTGGGCTGGGTTTCGCTGTGGCAAACGCCAACTTCGGTTGCCGACGTGGCGGCAGACAGCCGAAACGCATCGATGCCGCTCGACCTTAATGCCAAATCCGCCCTCTGCGTGCCCATCACTTTCGGCGAGACAACCATCGGAGCGATACTGGCCATTTCCGAAAGAAGGCGGCTGTTCACGGTCGCTGACTTGGAACTGCTCTATACGATTGCCAACCAGACGGCGATCGCCCTCGCCAATGCAAGCCGGTTTGAGGCGGTGCGCACTCGTAAATCCGAAATGGCCAATGCTCTAAAGAGAACCGCACGAGGATTGGGCTTGGCCATTGCTGAAAATGAAATCCCGCGCCTTTTTACGCATCTGGCGGTAAGCATTATGCAGGCGGATAAAGCGATACTTTACCGGGTAGGCGGATCCGGGCTTTTCTGCTCGGCAACCGTCAATCTATCTACCGGATCGGGCACGCGAATGGATTTGGAGGAAGGGCTGGCCGGTGCGGTGATGCGATCCGGCAGACCGCTATCCATACACCAATTGGGTGAATACGATCAGAACCACCTTTATCGCTGGCTTCAGGATGAAGAGGTATGCGGTTATCTGGGTTTACCGATTAAAAACGGCCGGCGCCTGGTGGGGATTTTAGAAATCTTCACGCGCGAGCCACGCACCTTTTCGATTGAAGAGATTCGAACTTTGTCCACTTTTGCACGCCGTGCCCGAGTGGCCGATTCGCTGCTCAACCCAACCGACTAGTCTGGTGGGTTGCGGCGTTAATGATAACCGTCCCGGTGATGCAGAGTAATCCCCAAGCGACATCCCAACACCGGATGGTTGGTGGAGATGGTCTATGGCTCGTCTAAAAACCAATGCGATCTCGCGTCGAAAATTTTTGCAACTGGTAGCAGGAGGATATGCGGTGAGCGTCATGAGTTCGAGTTCAGTTGCCGGCGAGGCGATAAGTGCGTTGAATCCCCAAGACCCTTTTGAGGTCGCCTGGGAGACCCCCAGCCGTGATGCGGCCGGCTCCATTCCGATGGGAAATGGCGAGGTCGGGATCAATCTTTGGGTGGACGAGGGTGGGAGCCTGTTTTTCTACATCAGCCGGAGCGATTCGCTCAGCGAGGTCTCCAGGCTGGTCAAAGTGGGTGGGGTGCGAATCCAATTCACCCCCAATCCCTTGGAGAACTCGGCCCCATTCAAACAACAGCTTATGTTACGGAAAGGGCTATGCCGGATTACGATGGGGAGAGACAGGAAGCAGGTCACCCTGAAAGTATTCGTGGATGTAGATCAGCCAGTTATCCATATCGTTGGGAGCTCAACCTCAACCATTTCGGTGTACGCGCTGCCGATCTGCTGGCGGAAAGAGCCGCACACCCTCCAGCCGGGCGAGGAGCAGTTATCCGCATGGGCGATGCATGAAGCACCCTTTCCACTGGTTGAAGCAGCCGACGTATTTCCCACCACATCGAAGGACGCGGTGGTTTGGTATCACCGGAACGAAAAAAGGATGGAGATCGCCTATCCATCCACTATGGAATTGCAATCGTTGGAGTCGATCGCCGATCTGGAGCATGACCCACTACTGAATCGCACGTTCGGCGGCTGGATGTTGGGAGCAGGCTTTAAGAAAGTGGATAACCGCTCGATCCAGTCCGAGGAACCGATCAAATCCTTTGCGTTGAGGGTGGTGGTTCCCAGCTTCCAAGCAGTATCCGCTCAGCATTGGATGGAAGAGGCTGAGCGGATTGCCGACGCGGCGGCCGATTTCCAGCGATCTATGCGAAAAACGAGGGCATGGTGGAGAACGTACTGGGAGCGCTCATGGGTATTGATGCGCAGCACTCCCGAAGGCGCCCAATCGTCCTCGGCCGCCGAGGCTGAATCCGTAACTCGCGGGTACATCCTGCAGAGTTATATGCAGGCATGTGGAGGCAGGGGGACCTATCCGATCAAGTTCAATGGGGGCATCTTCACGGTCGAGCCGAAGGCGATGAATAAGCCCTACGACCCGGATTGGCGGGCTTGGGGAGAGTGCTACTGGTGGCAAAACACCCGCCATATGTACCACCCGATGCCGGCGGCCGGCTCCACCGATATGATGAACCCACTGTTCAAGATGTATCGGGATGTGCTGCCCATTTGTGAGGGTCGAGCAAAGCTCTACTACCAATCCAGCGGCTGTTATTTTCCGGAGACGATGACGGTCTGGGGCACTTATTCAAACTGCGATTACGGCTGGAATCGGGAGGGTCATCCGGCCAATGATGTGATGAGTCCCTGGTGGCAATACGCATGGAATCAAGGGCCGGAGCTGGTTGCCCTGATGCTGGATAATTGGGATTACACTCAGAACATCCATTTCCTATATCAGCAGCTATTGCCGATGGCGATATCGGTATTGAAATATTTTGACACGCGCTTTAAAAAGGGTGCCGACGGCAAAATGGTGCTGAATCCTGACCAATCGGTGGAAACCTACTGGTACGGTGTGATCAACGATACGCCGACGGTTGCCGGCCTGAACGATATCACTGCCCGCTTGTGCGATCTGCCGTCCCACCTTCTCACTTCCAGTGATCGGCGATTCTTTGAGAGGATGAAGGAGTCCTGCCCAGCGGTAGCGACCGAGGAGGCAGTGGTTGATGGGAAACCGCAGCGCATCATTGCGCCGGCGGAGCAGTATGAAAAGCGCCTGTCCAATTGTGAAAACCCGGAGCTCTATGCGATCTGGCCGTTCAGGCTCTACGGGGTCGGTCGGCCCGGCTTGGCGATGGCGCGTGCGACCTACGCTCATCGGATAAACCATCTGGATGTGGGCTGGGGTTATGATGGAAACTGCGCCGCCTTGCTGGGGCTGCGTGAGGAAGCGGCACGCATCCTGAAAGTCAAATGCGCGAACTCCAATCCGGCTTATCGGTGGCCGGCGACCTGGGGTCCGAACTTTGACTGGCTCCCCGATCAAAATCACGGCGGCAATTTGCTGGAGACCGCTCAGTTGATGCTGCTCCAGTATGTGGGCCGAAAAATATTGCTGTTGCCGGCTTGGCCGGAGGGCTGGGACGTCCATTTTAAGCTGCATGCCCCCTATCGAACCATCGTGGAGTGCAATTACCGGAGCGGGAAAATAGTTGATTTGAAGGTGACGCCCGATACACGAGCGAAGGATGTGGTGGATATGAGCCATAAATCCAGCTTGTGAGAATCGCTTATTTCCACTTACCGCCCTTACACACGTCGGTTTCGGCCCCGGAATAGCGTCATGGCGATGGTTGAAAAGTGGCTGGCGCCTGCCATTTCGTCATTCCCGCGAAATCGGGAATTCACACGTGACCGGTCAGTTTTGCGGTAATTTTGGGGGAGGGTGGATGGTGTAGTTGAGAATGATTCCCGCAGAACTGAACTCATACGTCAAATAATCTCCCTTTCGTTGCAATAAAAGAACTTGCTTCTCGTTGACTCAGCCGCTCTCTTTCACGTAAAATAAGGGACGCTGAATGAGAAAGATTATCAACCACATGCCCTTTTCCTCACCTCCTTATATGAATGACGTGCTTCCCTATCCGTCGCCCGGCAACAACTGGCTCCACTCCGGGCGCTGGCGGTGGGTGGAGTACCGGTTTCGGCGAGTTTGCCGCTGCTACGGCTACCGTGAGATCCGCACCCCAATTCTGGAGCTGACCGATCTCTTCGTCCGCAGCGTCGGAGAGGGAACCGACATCGTCTCAAAGGAGATGTTCAACCTGGTTGATCGGGGTGGTCGCCGCCTGTCCCTAAAGCCGGAGGGAACGGCGCCGGTGGTGCGTGCCATCATCGAGCATGAGCTGCTGGCTGCTCATCCACTTTTGAAGCTCTACTACATCGGGCAAACCTTTCGCAACGAGCGGGGGCAGAAGGGGCGCTATCGCCAGCACCAGCAGCTCGGCGTGGAGGCGTTCGGGTCGGCGGACCCGGCGCTGGATGCGGAGGTCATCGAGTTGGCGGTGCGCTTTTTTCGCGAGATCGGGATTACCGATCAGCAGCTTCAGATCAACTCGGTCGGCTGCCCGAACTGCCGCCCCGCCTATCGGGAGGGGCTGAAAAAGTGGGTGAAGCCATTCCTCAGCGAGATGTGCGGCGATTGCAAAACCAGGTATGAGGTGAATCCGCTGCGAATGCTGGATTGCAAGGTGCCGCATGACGTGGAGATTTTAAGCGGGGCGCCCAAGCTGCTCGACTGGCTGTGTGAGGATTGCAGGGAGCATTTCAATTCTCTGCGCCGCCATCTTGAAGCAATGAGCGTACCCTACCAGATCGCTCCCCAACTGGTGCGCGGATTTGACTACTATACCAAAACCGCCTTCGAGATAACCAGCGGCGTACTGGGATCGCAGAACGCATTGGGCGGGGGCGGGCGCTATGACGGACTGGTAGAGGATTGCGGCGGACCGGCAACGCCGGGGATCGGTTTCGGGTTAGGGATGGAGCGCTGCCTCATCGCGATGGAATCGCTGGGAATTGAGATTGAGCCGGAGGATGAAGCGCCGACGGTTTTTTTGGTGGCGCTCGGCGAATCGGCCAGATCGGCAGCGGTAAGGCTTTTAACTGAAATACGGAGCGCCGGCATCGCGGCCGATATGGATTATGTGGGCAAGGGTCTGAAAGCTCAAATGAGGCTGGCCGACAAGCTGAAGGCACCGCTGGTCTTATTGATCGGCGAAAATGAGCTGAAGGGCGGCGTGGTCTCTTTTCGAAACATGCAGACCTCACAGCAGGAGATGATTCCGCAGGGCGAGGTCATCCGGCGAATTCAATCCTGGGCGAAGAATTAACGCAGCCGATGCAATCGGCCCGGCCGGTGTCTGTTTCGCGCAACTACGGAAAAGTTGTGCGCTTCACCAACGGCGGCGTAAACAATACGAGGGGAACATATCGGTATGAGCAATTTCGATACAATCAGGCAGCAGCTTATCACGCTTTCCCGCAGTCTGGGTGAGCCGTCACGCGATCTGGCCATTCTGGGTGAGGGCAACACCTCGGCCAAGCTGGATGACGATCTTTTCTTGGTAAAGGCGAGCGGGCATAACCTTGCCTCCCTCGATGAGGAGGGCCTCATCACCGTTCGCTACTCAAAATTGAAAGGCGCGCTGGACGGCGAACCGGTGGATGATGCGCGTACCCGCGAAATCCTGTTGAACGCCAGAGAGATCCAAGAAGGCAGCAAGATGCCGTCTGTGGAGACCTATCTGCACGGTTATTTGCTGAGCATGCCCGACATCATGTTTGTCGGCCACACCCACCCCACCGCGGTGAACGCTCTATCTTGCTCGGTGAACGCTCAAAACGCCTTTTCCGGGATGCTTTTCCCCGATGAGATCGTCTCCTGCGGGGTGGCGGTCTGTTACGTGGAATACACCGATCCTGGCATCGTTCTAGCCCAGTATATGCGCCGAAAAGTGCTCGAGTTCGTCGATCAATAAGACCAGCT
>JAMCWF010000004.1:0-9704 GCA_023481295.1 Armatimonadota bacterium
ACTTGGCGGGGTCTTTCACAAAGGGCGCCCGGCAGGCCTGGCAGCAGAAAAAGTAGCGGACCCCCTTATACACGTAGGAGCCGGTTGCCTTGACTTTTGAGGGGATTATCTTCCCGGTTACCGGGCAGACGAGCGGGGCATCTTTAATCACCACCTTTTTGGTCACATGCTTTGATTTTTGAGCCGGGTGATGCCCCGCGTGCTTGGGCGATGCGGATGCCAGCGACAGGGCGCAGCAGAGCGCCAGTACCGATATCATCAATTTTTTAAACATTTCTCTTTGCCTCCTTACTTACCTGTGTAGAAACCGAAGCGACGAATGGTTCACTGCCGGTGGTGATTGATGTACTCTTTTTCTCCCAGGTTGAATGCCAATCACCGTACCCATTAGTAGAACGGCTGAGCGACTTTAGAACAGAGCATTTGAGCAATCATTATACCATTTAGAGAGGCTAATTTGTTGGAGCTAAGATGAAGGTATGAGTTCAGTCTTGTGGGAATGATTCTCGATTACATTGCCCCCACCCTGGCCCTTCCCCGCGGAGGGTGGAGGGAGCCAAAATACTACGCACAGAGGTCCTTCCCCCTTGATGGGGAAAGGCGAGGATAGGGGTCGTCGGCTGTTCTTCAAGGCTTGACATTCTCTTTTTCCCCCTTCCAGGGGGAAGATTAGGATGGGGGTGAAATCCAACGCCCTTCAAAAATTCCAGTAAAACTGAACTGTTACGATGAAGAGTAAATTCAGGTTGCTCAGCGACTCGGTTTTCGGCGCGTTGAGCTTACAAATTTGAAGAGGCCAACTTCCAATTATGGACGAAAAATGATGGGACTTTCCATCTTATGAAAGTACGTCGTTATAGACTTATGGAAATATTGAAAAAGGCCATGGATCCCGTCGCTTCGCCATTCCCGCGAAAGCAGGGATACCGATGCACTGGATTCCGGGTTTCGTTTTGTTGCCCAGGAATGATTGTCCGGAGGGTGTCGCAGTATATTCAACATATTCCATAGGCAAAGGATCAGCTTACCGCTGCCTCTTGAAAAGCCTTGATCGCGTATTCCACTCCTTCCCTTGAAACATCCTTGTGGGTAACCAGGCGAATGCGTCTCTCCGCCACCGGCATAAACCAGACACCGCGCTGTTTCATGGCGGCTTGTAGCGCTGCCGCCGAGCCGACCGTCTCGAAATAGACCATGTTGGTCTGTACGGCGCGCATATCAACCCGGAATCCGCGTATCCCGCTGAGGCTTTCGGCCAGCATACGGGCGTGCTCATGGTCTTCACGTAGGCGGTCGACCATCTTTTCCAGCGCAATCAGCCCGCAAGCGGCCAGCACGCCGGCCTGCCTCATTCCGCCACCCAGCATCTTTCTGACGCGCCGCGCCCGATCGATAAACTCACGGCTCCCGCATATCAGCGAGCCGACCGGACAGCTCAGCCCTTTGGATAGGCAGAACGAGATCGTATCGGCACAGGCGGCGTAATCGGCGGCCGGTATGCCCGCCGCAATCGAGGCGTTAAAGATGCGGGCGCCATCAATATGGACATTGAGGCCTCGCTCCTGCGCCAGGCTGTATATCCGTTGGTGGATTTCAAGCGGGATGACGGTGCCGCCGGCTCGGTTATGGGTGTTTTCCAGCACGATCAGAACGGTGCCGGGAGTGTGGAGGGTTGAGGATTTAATCGCGCCTGCCAACTCATCCATTCGAGGCACCCCCAAGTCGCTGCGGAACTGCCGCGTCTGTACCATTGCGACGGCGGCCGGTGATCCGACCTCATAACAGAGCGAATGGGCATCCCAGTCGAGGAGAATCTCGTCGCCAGGCTGGGTATGGGTCTTTATTGAAACCAAGTTCGCCATGGAGCCTGACGGCACAAACAGGCTCGTTTCCTTACCGACCTGCCGGGCCGCCTTCTGCTCCAACTCCTGCACTGTCGGGTCATCGCCCAGCACATCATCACCAACCGGCGCTGAGACCATAGCCTGCAGCATTTCCGGCGTTGGTCGGGTGACGGTATCGCTCCGGAGATCAACGATTGGAGTATCTGAACTCATGGCCGATCCTCCTTGTTTGATGGTTGTAACCAGCGCAAAACGCGGTCCCGAAAGTGGGCAAGCGAGACCGGCTTTGTGAACAGCTCGTTGAATATCCGAACCTCTTCATCCTCCAATGGCATACCGGATACGGCGAAAATGGCGCTGCTTGTGCTGCATCCATGAAACCTAATGCGGCGGGCCAGCTCAATGCCGTTTGAATCGGGCAGCCGAATATCGGTCACAATGAGATGATACCGCTCGCGCTGAGCCAGCTCCAGTGCTTCGGCCCCGGTTTTCACCACCATTACCTCCAATTCACGACCGCTCAGCGCCTCTCGCATCAGCTCGCCGCTCAAATCGTCATCTTCAACAATAAGGATCCGCTTCAACCTCTTCCTCCAGCCACTCCTCTGCTATTGCCTCCACCTTCCATCCTGAAAGGATGCGGCGGGTTTCTTTTACATCATTCCCAATCTCTTTAGTGAGCTGGTCCACCGTATCAAATTTTACCTGCCCGCGGATTCGCTGGATGAATCGAGCTTGAAGCCGCCGTTGATAGAGGTCACCCTCGAAGTCGAGCAGATGCATCTCAATGACCCGTTCTTTGCCTCCCATGGTGGCCCTCTCCCCAATGCTGCCGGCCGCCATATAGCGCCGATTGTCTATTTTCACCAAGGCGGCGTACACGCCGTCGGCCGGGATCACCTGCCCGATGGTTGGGCGCAGGTTGGCGGTTGGATACCCTAAACGGCACCCCAAACCCTCGCCGTTTACCACCACCGTATCCAGAACGAACGGATGCCCCAGCAACCACTCCGCCTTACCGATCTCACCATGGCGAATGAGGTTTCGAATGCGGGTGCTGCTGATGACATCTCCCCGCTCGCAAACCGAATTGATCACCCGCGCCCTATATCCCAGCTCTTGCTGGTGATCATTGAGGAATTTCACATCACCGGATTGGCGGTGGCCGAATCGGAAATTGCTGCCGACCACCACCTCGATCGCCCCGATTTTCCCTACCACAACCTCTTTTAGAAACTGGTCCGGGTGAAGATCGGCAAAGGGTCGGTTAAATTGAGCGATCACCAGCCGTTCGGCTCCGGTTTTTGCCACCAAATAATTTCGCTGTTCCGGCGTAGTGAGGTAGCCTGGCATCCGATCTGGAAAAAGCAGCTCAAACGGGTGGTGGTCGAAGGTCAACACCACCGATTGAAGCGATTGGTGCTTTGATTCGCGGACGGCGGTTTCAATGATAGTTCGATGTCCCCGATGCACACCATCAAACGTGCCAATTGCAACCTCTGACGGCTGCGGCGGCGAAGGCAGGTTTTCGAGGCCAGCGGTGATGATCATTTCAGAATTGCCTCCAGCGGAACGGGAGCGAGCACCTTTTTGGGGCGCAACCATCCGGATTCTTTGTGAATCTCAGCGATCGCAGCCAGCTTACCGCCCGAATCGAGGACGGCAACTTCACCATCATCGGTAACAAGACATTTCGGAGCCTCAACCGGTCGCCCATGGACCAGTTGATTCAACTGCTCGGAGATAATCTGAATTTTGGGCAGCGATTCCACCGCTTTCAGTATCGGCAGCAGCAACCCTTCACGATCGCTAATAGGCGTCGCTTCAATCTGTTCCAAAGTTACCGAGCCAGCGAGGTCAAACCGCCCGACCCTGATGCGCCTCAACGCACCCATCGCGCCGCCACCACCCAATGCATCTCCCATGTCGCCGGCGATGGTTCTGATATACACGCCGGTTCCACATCGGATTCTCATCTTGGCAACCGGGTACTCACCGGAAAGAAAATCAATCAGCTCCATCTCATAAATCTGAACCGCGCGCGGTTTTATTTTCACATCTACTCCTGCGCGAGCCATCTCGTAAAGCCGCCTTCCTTCGTGATGGATGGCGGAGTAGACAGGCGGTACCTGGACAATGTTACCTAAAAATTGTGGAATGACCGCGGCCACCTTTGCTGATGTAAGTTGTGCCATTGGGCTGCGCGAGATGATTTGCCCGCTGATGTCCTGAGTATCGGTTCTCAGGCCGAAGTGAAATTCAGCCATGTACTCCTTATCCAGGCGATGCACGTATTCAAGCAGGCGGGTTGCGTGCCCCAGCCCCATTACCAGCACGCCGGTGGCCAGCGGATCCAGAGTGCCGGCATGGCCGATTTTGCGCTGTTGGAAGAGGCGGCGACAGCGGGATACCACATCGTGCGAGGTTGGGCCGGACGGTTTATCAATGACGACTAAGCCATGCATCGCCGGACTTCTGACAGCACCAATTGCTCGGCCGAATTCAGCGGGCCGTTCACCGAACAACCGGCCGCCAGTTGGTGGCCACCTCCGCCGAATTGAGCCGCCACCGCATTGACATCGAACCCTTCACGGCTGCGCAGACTGACCCGAACCTGTCGGCCTGGAATTTCCCGAAAAAGCAAGCCTACCAACGCACCTCGAACTGCGCGCACCTGATTGACAATTCCTTCCGTTTCGGCATCATCCGCATGTAAATCAAGGAAATCATCGGCTGTGATGTGCGCCCAACTGATCAGCCCGTCTTCAGAAACCTGCAGCGAGTTCAAGGCACGACCCAATAATTTCAAGCTGGCAATCGAGCGCTGCTCGAATACCATATCGGCGATCAACGAGGGTGAAGCGCCGGATCGCATCAATCGGGCGGAGAGCATGAAAGTTTGGGGGGTCACGTTCATAAATCGAAACGAGCCGGTATCGGTGATGAGACCGGTAAGCAAACACTGGGCGATTGCGAAGCTGATGGGGATATCGAGTGCGCAGATGAGCTGATACACGATTTCGGCGGTGGCGGCCGCCTTGCGATTCAGCAGCCGAATTGAGCCGAATGGCCCTTCCGAGACGTGGTGGTCAACGTCAATAATGATCGGTGCAGATTCGACGGCAGGCCTCACCCGTCCCACCCGATCCAGTCGCCCGGCATCGCAAACGATGGAGAGGTCAAAATCGCGACGGGGAGTATCGCTCAGGATGGAATCGGCGCCGGGCATCCAGGAGTAGATCATCGGCACCCCGTCATGGGATAGAGGGACCGCCTCCAATTCAAGGTGTTTTAAAGCGTGCATCAGCGCCAAAATACAGCCGAGTGCATCTCCATCCGGATTTACGTGTGAGGCCAGCGCTACCCGCCGGCTGTTATGGATCGCCGCTACCGCTTCTTGAATCGCCCTCTTCATCTCGGTGCAGTTCCGGCTCGATCTGGCGAAGCAGATCGAGGACGCGGCCGCCTTTCTCGATACCTTCATCGTAACGAAAGTGAATCTCCGGCGCAATCCGAAGGTGGGCCTGGCGCGCGAATTTCCCGCCAATCCAGCCCGCTACGCTTTGAAGCGCTTTCAGCGAAGCGTTCCGTTGCTGCTCGTCGTTTCCAAGCGTGCAAAAATAGACGGTGGCGACGTGCAGGTCAGCCGAGACGTTCGCTCCGGTAATTGTTACCAAGCTCAGTCGAGGGTCATTTAAGTCTCGATGAAGCATCTCGCTGATATGCGCGATCAATTCGCGCTGCACGCGCTGCTGCCGTATGCTCATTGTTTCGTCCGCCCAATCTAATATAGGGATGCCGTTGATTACCACTGTTCGATCTCGGAGTTGGTCACCTCAATTTCGGGTAAAGAGTCGAGGTATTTCAGCACCGAATTGATGACCTCGCGGCAATAAGATGGCCGATTGCTCACGCAGGTGAAGGCCAGTTCGGACCGCCGCCAGTTATCGAGGTGGTCTATCTCGGCGGTCGAAACGTTATACTCCCGGCGTGAAACCGCCAATAAGCTCTTTATCACACTTCGCTTGTCCTTCAGCGAATCAGATCCTGCTATCTTCAGCTCAATAATTAAAAGTCCAACGTGCGGGGCCGCCATATTTGCCTCGATGTAAAGGACGACTACAGGTTTTTCGCCTGCATCTCAAAACTTTCGATGATATCGCCCGATTCATACTCGGCATAATCGTCAACCACGATTCCGCATTCAAAACCCTGGGCGATCTCCTTTACGTCATCTTTGATATGCCGAAGCGACTCGACCTTGCCGGTATAGATCATCTGGTCGCCGCGAATAACCCTTGCGTTAGCCCCACGAACGATCTTGCCATCCATCACGTAACAGCCGGCGATCACCACTCCCTTGGGTGTCCTGAAGGTGCGCCGCACCTCAGCGCGACCTAAGCGAACCTCTTCATACACCGGCTCCAACAACCCCTTCATCGCCTTTTCGATATCGGCCGTCAGCTCATAAATGATTTGATAGCTCCGAACATCAATGTGCTCGCGCTCTGACGCGGCGGCGGCCGGCGTCTCCGGTTTTACATTGAATCCGATCACAATGGCATTGGAGGCGGAAGCCAGCAGGATATCCGATTCATTGATATTGCCGACCCCGCTGTGGAGGATGTGCAGCCGCACGTCGGTAACTTCAAGACGATTCAATGCGCCCACCACCGCCTCTACCGACCCCTGCACGTCGCCCTTCACGATGAGATTGAGATCCTTTACCGCCCCTTCGCGGATTTGCTGATAGAGGTCTTGCAAGGTAACCCGTGAAACGTTCTGGAGGCGATTGAGTCGGCTCACCTGCTGGCGCTGCTCGGCGGTTTGGCGGGCAATCCGCTCATCCCGAACAACCTGAAGCACGTCACCGGCGGCCGGCACCACCGATAGGCCCAATATCTCGACCGGCATGGCGGGAGTGGCCTTGTTCAGTCGCTCTCCGCGATCGTTCATCATCGCCCTGATTTTACCGTGGCTCAGCCCGGCCACCACCGCATCGCCGATCCTCAGGGTGCCCTCGCGGACGAGTGCCGTTGCGACCGGGCCGCGGCCGGTCTCGCTTTGCGCCTCAATGATGGTGGCGACCGGCAGCCCATGCGGATCCGCCTTGAGGTCCAAAACATCGGCCAGCAGCAGAATGTACTCCAGCAGATTATCAATCCCCTTCCGCTGCTTTGCTGATACAGGAACGCATATCGTGTCACCGCCGTACTCTTCCGGGACCAGGTTGAGATTGGTGAGCTGAGTTTTAATCCGCTCCGGGTCAGCGCCGGGTTTATCTATCTTGTTGATTGCCACGATGATGGAGACGCCGGCTGCCTGCGCGTGATCCGCCGCCTCGATGGTTTGCGGCATAATTCCGTCATCGGCCGCCACCACCAAGACCGCAATGTCGGTCACGCTGGCACCGCGCGCCCGCATCGCGGTAAACGCCTCGTGGCCGGGGGTGTCCAAAAAGGTGATCCGCCTTCGTTCACCCTGGTGGTCCAACTCGATCTGATAGGCACCGATGTGCTGAGTGATGCCGCCGAACTCCCCCTCCACCACGTTGGTATGGCGGATCGCATCGAGCAGCGTGGTTTTACCGTGATCCACATGGCCCATAATGGTGACTACCGGTGGGCGAGGTTGAGGACCGCCGCCAGGGCTTCGGTGTTTGTGCGGCATCGGGGCGGTGATCGGTTTTCTTTCCGTCTTGATGCGGAGTTTATAGCCGTATACGCTGGCCAGACTGTCGGCGACTTTCTGATCCAGACGCTGGTTGACCGCCACCAGTACCCCCATATCCATCGCCTTTTTCTGGAGTTGAGCCGCTTGAATTCCAAACGCAGTCGCTAACTCTCTTAAAGTGAAGTTGGGTGTTACTTCGACGACCTTGCCGTTCGTGCCTTTTCCGTAGGTCTCACGAAGAATCTGGCACGCCGCATCCTCAACGATTGCGGCCGGGCCGGCAACGTAAACCCCCAAGTCGGACAGTGCCGCCTGAAGCTCAGCAACCGACATCTCCAGTTCATTCGATAGATCGCTTACCCGGGTGCCAATCATACTCATCATCACCCCTCTCTCTTCACATCCGCGAAGGTCGTATTCTCATGCGCTTCCGCAAGCCGAATCAATTCTTCTAAAATGGTCGGTGGAATCGGCGCTCGCAACGCCCGTTCAAGCCGTTTCTGTTTTTGTGCCAGTTGGATGCACCGGCTCGAGTAGCAGATGTAGGCTCCCCGGCCGTTTTGCTTTCCAGTGGGATCCACCTGCACTTTGCCATCCGGAGAGCGCACAATCCGTATAAGACCCCTCTTATCGCCTGTGGTCCGGCAGGCGACACAAGTTCTGATCGGAATATGGCGAGCTTTCATCTGACTTCCAATCTCTTTTCCGAGGATGATTAATGGATATCCTTCCCCGTCACATCAGGGCTGATCTCCGGCACTGCATCCACAATCGGGGTGTCGCCATCTGGTCCACTCGAATTTAAACCATTTTCCGGCTCCGGATGAGCCAACTGTTCCAATTCATCCTCTGGGGAAAGCGGTTCCGAGGTGGCGGCCATTAGCGTTGCCCTCGCGATTTGGGCTTCGCTGCGTATATCGATCCGCCAACCGGTAAGCCGAGCCGCTAACCGCACGTTTTGCCCTGATTTTCCGATCGCCAGCGATAACTGATTATCGGGTACGATGACTAGCGCACTCTTGTTTTCCTCATCCAGCGTAACGCGAACTGTCTTGGCCGGCGAAAGCGCCTCTCCTATAAATTGGGAGCTGTCCGCGCTCCAGCGAACAATATCGATTTTCTCGCCGTAAAGCTCATTCACCACCGCTTGAACGCGGCTGCCTCGGTGCCCCACGCAGGAGCCAACCGGATCCACCTTATCATCCCGGGAATACACCGCGATTTTCGAGCGGGCGCCTGGCTCACGCGCCACCGATTTAATGGTCACCGTTCCGTCGCTGATTTCGGGCACCTCCAGTTCAAAGAGTCGCCGTATCAGGCTTGGATGGGTCCGCGATACGGTTATCACCGGCCCGTGGGTGGTTCGGCGCGCCTCCAGCAAATAGACCTTCAGCCGATCATTGAAGCGATACGGCTCGGAGGATACCTGCTCCTGCGGCGGCAGAATCGCCTCTATCTTCCCCAGTGCAATGAAGACGTTTCGGTGCTCGCGTCGCTGGACGGTACCGGTCAGTACCTCACTGGTCCGCTGATTGTACTCCTCAAATATCTTCTCCCGTTCCGCCTCGCGGATTCGCTGCACGACGACTTGTTTTGCCGTCTGCGCCGCGATGCGGCCGAAGTTGCTGGGCGTTACCTCCACCTCCAGCACCTGGCCCATCTCGGCGCTGCCGTCTATCTTACGCGCCTCTTCCAGCGAAATTTCACTGTGCTCGTTCGAAATATTCTCAACGACAGTCTTTCGACAAAATACGTGAAAGGAGTTGCGGGAGGAATCCACTCTAACCTGCACGTTATCACTGGTCGCGTAAGTCTTGCGATAGGCATGAACCAGCGCGGCCTCAACCGTTTCGATTAACTGATCCTGAGCTAGCTCCCTCTCTTTTGCTATCTGCTGCAATGCTTCCAGGAACTCACCGTTCATTTCAGCCATCTCCTTGCCGAACCGGGCTCGCGTGCATTAGTCCGTGAATCGTTAGCCCGAAGGCAGATGCCATTCGGGCCAAATAAGTCCAATCCTACCTGACGGCAGGCCTACAAACCATTAGCGCCTTCCCATAAACGGGATATGACAAGAGAGTGGGCGAGCGACCCACTCTCTTGAGTTCGGCGTTTCAAACTGCAACTATTATAGCATAAGATGGCTTAATGGTTCAAGTGACGAAATAAAAGCGCCCTTTGTTAGAC
>JAMCWF010000004.1:9714-13087 GCA_023481295.1 Armatimonadota bacterium
AAATATCATTCGTCATTGCAGCCTGAATGGTGAGTATGGAGCCGCCGCTTGCTAGAAATATCAGTTCATCCAGTCTATTCTGCCGCTCAATCACGTCGGCGCCGCTCGAAGGCTGAATCCTCAAATCCGCCGAGCTACTCCAACCGGCCAGACTGGGTGAGTACTTGATTTCCACCCGCCCGTGATGAGATGGGACCCCGATGAGGTGAAACTGCAATGATCGGCGGTGGCGGTTCCAAAAGAGATGAGTAAGGGGGTATTCGGAGTAGATCATAATGCCGGCATCGGTAATCAAATGATAATCACCGGCCGCCAGTGCCATCGGCGCGCCGCTTCCGTATATCTCCTGCCCAACGGTCCCGGATGGTGTCCAGCCGTCATTCACGTCCTCTACCGGAATGTAAAGGGACGGATCGTTGGGGTGGCCGCGCCCATTCCGGATCGCCACCGAGCCGGGCGTCATGAGCGGCGGCAAGGTGTACCGGAGCACGGTCGGCGCATACTTCACGAATTCCGAAACCAAATCGAGAACTGGATAGGGAAGGTGGCGGCCGGCGATACGCAGGTACTCCTTTAGGGCTAACCAGACCTGATACTCCTCGAAAGCGGCGATATAGATGCCCGGCATTGCGCTGATTCCAAAAAACAGGCTGTTGTTGTGATGCAATCCATAACGATCATCCCACAGCCAGCAATGACGAATGATATTTGCAACCGGGACGTAGCTCATCGTTAAGTATTTCTGGTCGCCCGTCAATTTCCACATTCGGGCGCAGGCGGCGGCCGATAATGCGCTTAGATGCAGCTCGTAAGAATAGTTGAGTCCGTAGCCGGTCACATGTGAGAGAGCGGTTTTGGCTTCGTTGAGGTAGCTTGGATCATGGTATCGGTTGTATGCCTGCAGCATTAGATAGGCATAAGCGCCCACGCAGTCCGGTTCCGAGTATTCAAATGAGCCGAGCGTTTGAGGGTTATAAAACACAGGAAATGAGAAGCCGCACCGATGAGCAAATTCAATTACGGTGGGCAACACTTTTTGCACCAAGCCGCCCGCTCCGGTATCCCCCAAACGAGTCGCCCGTAAGCACTGAATTAGCGGATAGATCAGATACCAGCTATCAGAACGAGTGGGCGTTTGACCCCGATTCCAATCCGCCAGCCAATGGATTTCCGGCACATAAAACTGGGGCAGAGTCTTTTCTATCGGTTTTATAAATAGGATTTGCTGGCCCCAAGTACGATTGTACATTAGGGCTGAAACCAGCGGATCCAATTGAACCATGATCTCGGCTGCGTTTTCCGACCAGGGCTCGTTCACATAATTGCGGAAATATATGCGGGTGGGGTTGGCCAAACATTGCGGCAACATCAAATCATTCTGCGTGTCGGTCGCAACTTGCGTCCAATCGGTCAGCACAGTTGATGGATGCGGAAACGAATCATATACGTCGGACATAAGACGTAGGAATAGATCGGCTTGATCAGTCGGTTGGGTGGCGGGCCGATTCGAGTATAAAAGGGTACTGTCTCTTAAAAGCAATCGGGTACCGGCCGGCAAAATGATCTTCGGATCGGCTGGCATCGCATAGCCAAATCCGGATGGATTCGCTTGAACGGCCGCTTTCGGCGAGATATGCTCTACCTCAAAGTAAGGATCGAGTGGGGTATAGTTTTCAAAATAGAGGATCGTTCCGCCGATCGCTGCGTCATCCGGTAAAAACGCCTCTCCACCCTCATAACCGAGTTGGCCGAAACGATGGGCCGACAACACAAAAAGAGACGGACTGATGCCTGAATTAACGGTACGGTTTTCGATATATCGGCACTCCGGCAACCCAGGTTCGAGCGGCTGCTGTTCAATCCAGCGGGCTTCTACCGTCCAATGAAAGCGGACCGGGTCAGCGGTTTCGGCGGTCATTCGCGTTGTATACTCGCACCAAGTATTGGCGGTTCTTACAACCGTTACGCTCTTAATGCTATTTATATTGCGGCTGACCGACCGGATTCGTTTTCCAGGCAGCGGTATCGCGATCGCACCCGGCGTGTCCGGTCGGCTGATGATGAATTGAAGCCGCGATTGGGACAGGCGGCAGGTTATCCGTCCGGGAGCAATATAGGTGAGTGCCGGTTGTAACTGGATATGCCCGAATGTCACCGTAGCCCCCGGTTTGCCTACTACAAACAATCGCATCTCGATGGGTTGTATGCCAGACCATCCACCCATTTCGGCCAGGTTAGCCAGATAGACACCGATCTGATCTCCTCCGGGCGGATTTGCCACTACATCGTGAGGATGAGCGGGGTTATAGGGCCGATTATCCAGTTTCAGCGCCCAGGATGCACCGGGACTCAGGCTAAGGACGGGTATTGAAAGGATGAGTGTTGAGTTTAAAGGGACCGAAACGATCGTGGTAACCGCCGCCCAGGTTCGCCCCTGCGGAAGTACCAACATAAAGCCGCCCGCAGTAGAAATAATATGGGGCAGTCCTCCCCAGGCCGGCTGATTCCAATTTGTAGGATCGGCAAGATTTTGCGCTCTCGATTTCATCGAGAGCGCAAACATACACACACAAAATAGACACGACAGAAACCACTTAACGGTTCGATTACCCAAGATCGGCTCCCTTTTGCACTCCATCATTTCCGATTGGTGGTGTGACCCCTGACCCGACCGCCTGCGATAACCTGTGATATAAGCCGATTAACCTTCCCGATCAGTGGATTCTACAAATCGGGCTATTCGGTCGAGTTTTGTTTCAAGTATTCACGCCCTTCGCCGCTGAGCTCCCATAGACCCCGAGCGGAGTTGGCTTTCAGATAGCCCTTCTTCAGTAGGTCATTGCGCGCAAACTGGGCCGTATACTGCCAGTACGGCAATTTTGAGCCGGAAGCCATTCGCTCATCATCGGCCGAGCTGAGAATGTCCTGCATCGTTTCATGAACCTTGAGCAACACATCTTTTGCTCTACCTTCGCCGCCCATCTCCGATAATACCCTTAATATCGGCAGATAGTAGCTACTCTTTTTGGCACGGGTAACGCGCACCGCTTTTACCGGTTTCGCGCGTTTGACCGGCGCCACGGCCGCCTTCTTGGCCACCGGTTTCGGCTCCGGTGCGGCTGAAGTTAGTGAGTCCCACTCCTCCATGATCGCCATCACTTTGTCTTTCAGGATCGTGAGCGCTTCCGCGCGCCGCAATATCTCCTTGGCTTCATCGAATCGTTTCGCTTGGAGTGTCTCTCCGATTGCTGAACCTTCCTGGTTGATGGCGATCATGGAGGAGTGGGACTCACTAACTTCAGCCGCACCGGAGCCGAAACCGGTGGCCAAGAAGGCGGCCGTGGCGCCGGTCAAACGCGCGAAACCGGTAAAA
>JAMCWF010000011.1 GCA_023481295.1 Armatimonadota bacterium
CTAAAGGCGCCTGCGTTGCGGTGCCGTCTTTTGAAATTTCGATTTTATATCCCGTTATACTCGGCATCGGACCACCCTGAGCGGACGGCGGCATAGGTGATTTCACCACAAAGGAAAGAATGGGTGTGCTTCCGGGCGCATCGAGGGCCGGTTTATGGTATTTGAACTCCCCGCCGCTCGGATAGTTCGTGCAGGTCAGCGCCGCTTCATTCGCCACGTACTTCGGAATTAACTCATTCAATGAATCGGGGTAGGCATTGTGGTCGGCCTGGTAGTGATTAATCGCCTGGGAGACATGTTTCATCTGCCCCATGCAGATTCCGGCGGTCATGCCGGTTTGAACCGCGTTTTTTATCATTGGATTGCGTGAGATAATCACGAATATAATCACCCCCGCAATGATGCCCAGCGCGATCAGGCAACCGCACGATATGGCTCCCCACTTCCAGCATCCGTCACCGGATTGCCTCGTTCCTCCCGGTTGATTGGGCGACATGTCCCTTTCCTCCACCAAAATGTATTCTGATATAGCGTATCGTTACTGGAAGAGTACTGTTTTAAATCGGTGGCTGATTTCAGGATTTGAAACCAGCCGCCAAGCTACCTTATTGACCTTGGCCGGGGGCCTTTGGGGTCCCACCGCCAAGAGATGCAGGCGGTATTGGAATGCGCTTGTGTGGAACGAAGACCGGATGAGCACCCGCAGTGGGAGGAGGAACTTTGAACGCGCTGGATTCCGGCGCTGGCTTGTGCACACTGTAGAACACAATCCAAGCGATTGCGACAACGATAATCAGGATGAGCGCACCCGCAACGAGCTTTTGGTTTTTCATTTATGCAAGCTCCAGAGATACTGCGATTCGTCGGTTATGACCACGTCGTTGATGCTGATGCCGGGGTGCCAGTTGGTGCCGGCGGCAAGCTGCCCCGGGGTGAAGGCGTGGGCATGGCCATCCACCATCACCACGTTCCCCATCTCATTATGCCGTGGTCGAAAGAACCCCATCGAGGTGTAGCCGGTTAATGCGTACCACAATCCACCATTCACGCCCCAGGCGCCATAGCTGCAATCGTCCGGCGCGGTATAGCTGGCTGGTGAATATACGATGGAAGTTCCTATGTTGTCATTGGGTGGATCTTGGCCGGTTTCTGCAAGGGCGACGGTGCTGGCGGGCTGCTCGACCTCGGCCAAAGGAGTCGGCGGCCCAAAAGCATCGTTATTTTGACCAGTATCCGTACATGTCGGATCGTTGTTGAGATAATCGGCATTGAAACCGTACTGGACAAACCAGCGCCAGTTCGCCCACCATTCGTACTGGGGCAGACTCCAGGAGGCGATCATACGCGGGCCACCGGACGGACAATACATGATATCCCAGCTCTTCATATATGGCTGTATTCGATCGGACCAGTCCCCCCAATTCCCCCAGGTAATAGCCAGAGGAAAGAGTTCGTCATAGTCCTGAATATACATCATGATGCTGGTGCCAAGCTCTTTCACGTTGGAAAGACAAGAGATTTGCCTCGCCTTTTCTCGAGCTTGAGCAAAGACCGGGAAAAGGATAGCAGCTAGTATCGCAATTATAGCGATAACGACGAGCAACTCGATCAGTGTAAAGGCAGCTTTCCGTTGCATGCTCCCCTCCTCCTAATTTTGTATTGCCTACCGCCATGCATAGGTGTTAATATCATACCATAAACCACATCAAGCTACCAATAGCGAGAAAATTCTGCCATAATCAATCAACCTCCTGTCGTCCGTTAATTGCGTTCACAAGGGATATTTCGACACTCTCCTGCCAGATTTATGCCTCTTTTAGGCCATTTTTAAAAATCTTTTTAAGTTTTTTGACTGATATTCCCGTAAAACTGAACTGTTACAGCGAGGGGTATGAGTTCAGTTCTGCGGTTGCGCGTGGATTCCCGCTTTCGCGGGAATGACGCCTCGAATCTGGTCTCTTTCCTCCTTCCAGGGGAAAGACTAGAATGGGGGTGAAATCCATCGCCCTTCAAAAATTCCCGTAAATCTGAACGGTAATGTGTGGATTCCAGCATCCGCTGGAATGACGCCTCGTGCAAGGTCCCATTCCCCCTGAAAGGGGGAAGGCCGGGATGGGGGTGAAGCTGCCGATCTCCAAAAATCCTCGCAAAGCTGAACGATTATGTCGACGCACCGAATGGTCTCCCGCTTGACACACGTTCTCCCCTTCAGATAAGATTAGGCCATGAGAACCGATAACTTAATCATCCTCTCTCGAGTCGGCCGCGTGGCGCTGTCAGTGATGCTGATTATCGGCGGACTGGTCTACCCCACTCTCAGCCGGGCACAAGGAAGCGGCCAGATCAATCCCATCTCCGCTCCACCCGCCCACTCGACGGCAACTCCTCCCAGCTTGCCGCCCGCAGTCCAGCGGGCGGAGGCACTTTTTCGGCGGGCGATCAATCAAGAAAAATCGGGCGATATGAAGGCGGCGGCCGAGACCTATATGCAGTTGATCAAATTGGTGCCCAAGGCGTTTGTCGTCTACTATAACCTGGGCATGATCTATCTACGGGAGGGAAATATCAAAGATGCACAGGGTTGCATGGCTGAGGCATTTCACTTAAGTCCTAAAAACGCCATGGTTGCCGCCCAGTTGAGCGCGATTGCGCTGACACAGCGGAATTTCACGCGGGCGGATCACTTTGCCAACCTTGCGATCAAATATGATCCTAAGAACGCCCAAGCCTATTTCGTGCTGGGCGGCTGCTCGGTCAATAAGAAAGACTATACGGCCGCGGTGACCTATTATCGCAAAGCGGTTCAACTGGCGCCGACCAATCCGCAAGGCTGGTATAACTTGGGGGTTGTGCTGGTCCAGCAAAGACAGCTCAAGCCGGCGCTCTTCGCCTTTTCTAAAGTCCTAAAGCTGGAGCCGAATTTCATGGCGGCCAAGCTCTATGTCGGGTTGATCAGACAGCAGCAGGGCGATTATAAGGGTGCACTGGCAGTATACGACTCTCTCGTGAATCAGTACCCCCATAATCCCGACCTTTACTTTGACCAGGCGCTCTGTTATCAGCAGATGGGCGATTCCGAGCACGCAATCAGTTGCTACATCCGCTCGATCAACATCAACACTAAAAATTTGCCGGCTCAAGTCAACGTGGCCAGGCTCTATTACGGCCTCCGAAACTTCCGCGAGGCGGCCGCTCATTTTGCCGGCGCGCTCGCACTCTCTCCAAACGATGAGCGAATCCGTTCCGACCTGGCTCTGTCTCAGTTGAACGCCGCTCAAAAGACCGCCGATCAGAGCGACAAGCGGAAATTTTTTGAGTTGGCGGAGACAAATTATAAAACCATCCTCCAATCCGACCCGAAATTTCAGGCCGCGCAGCAGGGATTAACCTACCTTTATCAGGCTGAAGGCAAGCCCGATAAAGCGGTGGCGATCTACCAGCAGCATATCACACAAAGCCCAAAAGATGTCCCGGATCGAATAGCCCTGGCCAAACTTTACGAGCAGCTCCAGAAGCCGGGAGACGCCCTCAATGTTTACCGCCAAGTCGCAACCTTGCAGCCGGCAAACCCCGATGCCCAACTGGGAATCGCGCGTTGTCTGGCCGATGAAAGTCACTACAACCAATCCATCACTCAATATCAAGCCATTTTAAAAAGCGATCCCCAAAGCATGGTCGCGCTGGAAGGTTTGGCCGGCATCTACACTGAACGGAAAGATACGAACCGCGCCATTGCCACCTATCAGCAGATCGAAAAAATTCAACCCAATAACCCGACCCCTCATCTGTCCATCGCTTCACTTTACCAGCAAAACAAACAGTGGGATCAGGCGTTGGCCGAGTACCAAAAGGCGCTTGCGTTGAAGCCGAACAGCGTTAATACCCGCTGGATGATTGCACGGGTTTTAGAGCAGCGAAAAAACTACGCTGGCGCCATCGCGCAGTATCGTGAAATCATGAAGCTGCAGCCCAATAACTCATTTTTTGCGCCAAATATCGGCCGGTTATTGGAACTTGAGGGAAAATACTCCGACGCTTCGGCTGCCTTTCAAGAGTTGGTGAACAGTAATCCCAAATCGATTCAGTACCGCTCTCTACTGGCCAATTCACTCGAAAAGCAGAGATTGTACGATCAAGCGATCGCGCAATATCAAAAAATTCTGCAAATAGACCCCACCCAATCCTTCGCGAAACTGAAGATGGCGGGCATCTACATAATGCTCAATCAGGCCTCCGAAGCGATAAAGCAGTGCGATGAGGTGTTGAGCTCCGACCCAAAGGATGAATTGGCATATCATCAGTTGAAAGCGGCCTATTTGCAAATGCCGGACAAGAGCGGCCTGCTGAAAGAGATCGAGAAATTGATCACGGCTGACCCAACCAACTACGTCGCCTTCAGCCATCTCCAATCGGCGGCTGAAATCAGCAACGATGTGAACGGCGCCCTCCAATTCATGGCCCAAACCGCAGACAAGCAGCCCCAAAACCTGCCGCTTCAACTGGCCCAGGCAAACCTGCTCATGGAGTTCCAGCACCCAAACCAGGCCAGCCGGTGCTACCAGCAGATTGCAGCCCGCTTTCCGCAAGATACGGTTAGCCGCTCGAACTTAATTCACATCTACCAGGCGACCCACCAGACCACCAACCTGATTAAGGCCTATCACGATATGATCGGCGTGAAGTCGCTATCGGTCCAGGCGCGCAACGACTACCGCCTGCTGCTTGGCAAGCTACTGGAGAGTACCGGCGATCACACTGGCGCAATCGCTCAATACCGCAAGGTTTTGGCCTCCGACCCAAATAATCCGGTTGCCACCGCTCAATTGAGCAAGTTGACATCCACCGGCACGCAAAAAAACACCGATCACCCATCACCATCGCTGACTAAGTGACCGTTCGAGCCAACCATCGGCCGTTCACTCATTTCCGGGATAAATGATGGGAAGATGGCAAGTGGTCATTTGCCGCTGCTGGTCGGCTACCAGGTAAACTTTAGGTGGAATGGGGGGCTTCGTCATGGATATTGCTTCGATTATTCACTATCTTGGCAACTTACTGGGTCAGGTTATCAGCGAGCAAGAGTCGCCCCAGCTTTTTGAAACCGAAGAGCGAATACGCGCCTATGCGAAAGCGCGGCGCGGCGGGGATATGGCAGCGGCGGCGGAGTTGGCGCATGAAGCGGCACGGCTCTCATCCGATACGGCCCGCGCCGTTGCAACCGCATTTACTATCTACTTTGATCTCGTAAACCTGGCTGAAGAAACCCATCGGGTTCACATGCTTCGAGAGCGAGAACGCACCAACGACCCTCTGCCGATTGATGAATCGATCGGCGAAGTCATCATGCAGCTCAAGAATCGAGGCCTCTCATCCGATCAAGTGAATTCACTGTTGCGCACATTGCACATCGAGCTGGTTCTCACCGCCCATCCAACCGAAGCCAAGCGCCGCACCATACTTTCCGGACTCAAGCGTATCTCGGATATCGTGCGGATCTTTTATGAGACGGAGCCGCTCCCACGTGAGCGCCTCGAATATGAGGATGCGCTGCTTGTTGAAATAACGGGTCTATGGTTAACCAGTCGCGTTCGCACCGACAGCCCGGCCGTAACGGATGAGGTGAGAACTGGCCTTTATTTCGTTGATGAAGTGTTTTGGGATGCAATACCACGAATCTATAAGGATCTCGACGCCGCTCTGGCCAAACACTACTCAGGCGTTTCAACCCCACCAAAATGGCTTACGATCGCTTCTTGGATAGGAGGCGACCGCGATGGTAATCCAAACGTAACGACCGTCGTAACGGCGGAAACGCTGCGATTGCATCGTGGGCTGGCGGTTGAGCGCCACTGTCGTTCATTCCATGACTTGGCAAGACGACTCAGCCTAAACGATCAGCGCATCCCGGCTCCTCCGGAGCTGCTGTCCTTACTCAACTCACGGCGACCGTTGCCTGCACATGTGGAATATCTAGAAAAGCGATACGCCAACGAGTCATACCGGCTTATTTCCGCTCTCCTTGCCTCTGACCTCGAAGCGGCATCGCAAGAAGATATGACTTCACGCTTAATGGATGACGCTCCCCACAAGGCACGTCTGAATGTTTCCGATCTGAAGGTTCCGATGGACTTGATTGCGACTGCGCTGCCATCACGTCTGACGCACTCAAAGCTGCAAACGGTGCGCCGCCAACTGGATATCTTTGGCTTATATGTAGCGCGTCTGGATTTACGTGAAGATTCGAGCCGTTTGCTGGCCGCCGTCAGCGAGATACTCCGCGCATTGAACCTCGATACCCATTTTGAGCAGAAGGACGACTCCGCCCGACGTGCGGTACTTCTCAAGCTCCTTGAAGAGTACCCGGAAGGCCCCCAATCGCTGGCTAAAAATCCGGGCGTTACCGCCGACACCGCCGAGACATGGTCGTTATTTCGGCTCATTGCACGCACCCAAAAGGTATACGACCGTGAGCTGCTGGGTCCCTTCATTATTTCAATGGCTCGCGGTATCGCCGATGTGTTGGCCGTTCTGCTGCTTGCCAGATGGGCAGGTTGCGCCAATGGACTTTGCATCGTCCCACTTTTTGAAACGATGGCGGATTTAGAGGCGGCGCCGAATATGCTGGCGGAGTTGTTCCAGCTCGAAGCGTATCACGCCCACCTTAAAACATGTGATAACGAGCAAACGGTTATGATCGGCTATTCCGACAGCAACAAGGACGGCGGCTTCCTGGCCGCGAATTGGGCACTGTATCAGTCACAAGAGCGGATTGCGGCGGTTTGCCGCAATCACTGCATCCGGCTGACTCTCTTTCATGGGCGCGGCGGTACGGTTGCCCGCGGCGGTGGACCGGCCAATCGAGCAATAATGGCACAACCTCCCGGCACATTGAATGGGCGCTTCCGCCTCACCGAGCAAGGAGAAACCATCGCCTCACGCTACTCCAATCCCGATCTAGCACACCGCCATTTAGAGCAAATCGCCAGCGCTGTAATCCTGGCCAGCGCTGCGGATGAGTCCCCCGACTCCAGCAGTTCACCCCAGGCAACCCCGGCTGAGTGGCGCCAAGCGATGAGCACTGCATCGGCGGCGGCGCGCGCGGCATATCGCGCGCTCGTATACGAAACACCGGGTTTCCCGGAGTATTGGCGCGCTGCAACTCCGATCGAAGAGATTAGCCGCATCCGCATCGGCTCGAGGCCATCCTCTCGAGGCGGGGCGGATTTGCAGATCACAAAGATCCGCGCAATCCCTTGGGTATTTTCTTGGATGCAATCGCGATTCAACCTGCCAAGCTGGTTTGGCCTTGGTACCGGCCTTGCTCAGGAAGAAGTCTCTCGCTTGCGGGAGATGTATGCGGGGTGGCCGTTTTTCAGCGCGCTGCTCGACAACGCGGAGATGGCGCTTTTAAAAGCCGATATGGGCATTGCGGCGCTCTATTCCGATTTGGTGCCGGATCGAGGTCTTGCACGCTCTTTATTCAGCCGCATCAGCGCCGAATATGAAACAACGCGCCAGGCGATTCTGACCATCACCAGCCACGCCGAGCTGATGGATGCCGATCCGGTCATCCAGCGATCTGTTCAACTCCGAAACCCCTACGTTGATCCGCTCAACTACCTTCAGATCGAGATGCTGAGGCGACTGCGCGCACTGCCCGATCCGAACTGCACGGAAGCGAGCGCCCTTCACGAAGTGATTGACATCACGATCAGCGGCATCGCTTCGGGACTGCGAAATACCGGGTGATAGAAGCGTCGAATCGGCTTTCATATCAACGCATTTTCGGAATGGCCTAGCCCTCGCCGGTATGCTACAATCTATGTTCGGAACATTCCAATCTAGTACAGTACAACCTCGGCAAAAACTGACGATTAATTCGGTTCCGGTTCCTTTCTCATATCTATGTAAAAGGGGTCGTTCAACCGCAAAGGGAGGATTTCGTTGACCAGCTTTCCAAAACGTAAGTGTTTGATGATCGGTGCCGGGGGGATGGCGTCCGCCTGGATTAGAAACTTTTTTCCTCGGTTCCGACAGAGAATGGAGATTGTAGGGCTGGTGGATATCAATGCTGACGCCTTGCTGGAATCGGGTGAGTTCCTCAACCTGGAGGAAAGCAAAAGGTTCATCGATATGGCCACCGCCTTCGAGAAGGTGGATGCCGATTTCTGCACCATCGTGATTCCACCCGCTTTTCATCGCGACGCGGTGCGGCTGGCTACCAGCAAGGGGATGAATATTTTAAGCGAAAAGCCGATCGCCGATAGCTGGGAAGCCTGTCTGGATATCGTTAAGATGGTGAGAACTTCGGGCGTTAAAATGCAGGTCGTGCAAAACTACCGGTACACAACCCGAATATTAACGGTCAAAGAGGTGCTTTCCAGCGATCGGTTGGGGAGGGTGAACTACATCATAGGCCGTTTTGCCGACGACTACCGCCAACGCGGTGCATGGGGCGCCTTCCGGCACGAAATCCCACACACCCTGCTGGTGGAGGGAACGATCCACCATTTCGACCAGATCCGCAACCTGGCCGGCGCCGATTGTGAGGAGATTGCGGGATGGGAGTGGAAACCTTACTGGCAGCAGAGCTTTGACGGTGAATGCTGCGGCCTCTATACCACTAAGATGGTTAACGGGGTGATGGCTCAATATGAAGGAAACGGGCTCGAAGGTGGACAGATTAACGGCTGGCACCATGAGTTCTATCGGGTGGAGTGCGAAATGGGCTCAGTGGAGGTGGGTGATGACAACGTGGTGCGCGTCTACGAGCGAAATCACAGCTTGAGAATGGAAGAAATTCCCAACGTGCGCCCCACCTTTGAAGGTCATAACGGCATTATTGATCAATTCTTAAACTGGCTGGAAGATGCGCCGGAGCCGGAGACGGTAATCACCGACAACATCAAGAGCGCAGCAATGCTGTTTGCCGCGATTCAGGCCTCCCAAAGTGGATCGTCGGTAAATGTGGCCGATATGGTAACCGAAGCGTTGAGCTAACCGCCGACTCCTTTGATTGGAATTACTTTGGCTATGCCATCAAATCCAAAATATCGGGATTTCTTGGTAAGTTGCAGCCTCCCTGTTAACTTTCAAATATGAGCTTATTGGAAGCAAGCCTGATTGAAAAATCGTTCGGCGCAAACACAGTACTGGATGGCGTCTCATTGCGTCTCGCCCACGGCCAGAAAATCGGACTGGTCGGCCGCAACGGCTGCGGCAAAACCACATTATTGCGTATCTTGGCCGGCGAAGAGGAACCGGATCGAGGTACCGTTCGCTGGGCAAGCCGTTCGCGGATCGGCTATCTGCGTCAGGAGCAGATGGTTCACGATGAGTTGACCGTCTATGAGGAGGCGGATCTGGCTTTTGAGCCGATCCGTCAGCTTGAGCGGCGGTTGCATACTCTGGAACAGATCATGTCGAACCCGGATCGGAGCACGCAACTGCCAGCCATTGTGGAAGAATACGGCGAGATCCGCTCCCACTTCGATTGGATGGGCGGCTATGAGATTCTGCGAGACACACACACCGTCCTGCAGCGACTCGGCTTCAGCCTCGAAGATCAAAAAAAGCCGGTCTCGGTGCTTTCAGGCGGCGAACGAACCCAGCTGGCGATGGCTCGACTGCTGCTCTCCGCTCCGGACGCCCTGCTGCTGGATGAGCCAACCAACCATCTTGACCTCGAGGCGGTGGAATGGTTGGAGCAGTTTCTGATCCAGTTCGGCGGTGCAATGATCATCGTCTCGCACGACCGGATATTCCTAGACCGAGTGGTGCGCCGGATTGCCGAGATGGAAAACGGTAAGCTACATTTGTATTCCGGCAATTTCAGCCAGTATCGCTTAGAGAGTAAGGCGCAGCGTAATCAACAAGTTGAATTGTATGAGCGCCAGCAGGAGGAGATCGCCCGTCTCGAAGAGTTCGTTCGGCGAAATATGGGAACTCAGAATACCGGCTTAGCCAAAAGCCGTTCAAAGCGTATCGCACGCATAAAGGCAAGCGGCGTCAAGCCTCCCACGGAAGCCGACAAAATACGGCTGAAGCTGAGCTCATCTCGCCGTAGCGGTAATGAGATACTGGAGTTGCGAGGATTGACCCACCGCATCGGAGATCGAACCCTGTTCGCCGATATAAACCTGCTGATGCGGCGTGGCGATCGGATCGGAATCGTCGGTCCCAATGGCACCGGCAAGACCACGCTGCTCCGCCTGATCACCGGCGAAGAGGGGCCTACCGAAGGTGAAATTCGGATCGGGGCTTCGGTTGATATGGGCTATTATGCTCAAGAGGCCGCCGAACTGAACGAAGGCGGCACCGTCATTGAGGAGATGTTGGCGGTGAGTGATCTCACACCGCCACAGGCCCGCAGCTTTCTGGCCCGTTTCCTCTTTCGGGGTGACGACGTTTACCAACCGGTCGCCGCGCTATCGGGAGGAGAGAAGAGTCGGCTGGTGCTCGCGATTTTAATTTTATCGCGGCCCAACCTCCTGATCCTCGACGAGCCGACCAACCACCTGGATATTGACGTGCGGAAAGAACTAACCGAGTTACTAGAAGCTTTCGACGGCTCCCTTCTACTGGTTTCTCATGATCGCTACCTGTTGAACCGGGTGACGCGCCAAACGATGGTCATCGCAAAGGGCCAAGCAGAGCTGTTCGATGGCAACTATGAAGCCTACACCATCGAGCTGGCCCAAATGGAACAGCGAAACAAACAAGCGGCAAGTAAGCCGGTATCAAACGGCAATCGGAGCTCGGCGGCATCTTCATCACCTAAGGCGCTATCTCCACGAGAAATCTCCAAGGCCCGGCAGCGGATCGTAAAGGAAATCAAGCTGGCCGAAGAGAGAGTAGCCGAGTTGGAAGATTGGATTAAGCGACTTGAAGAGATCCTCTCCGATCCATCACCCGACGATGACATTGCGGCGATTGCCCGTGACTATTCGACCGCCCAACAGCAGCTTGAGCACGCGATAATAGATTGGGAGCAACAGGCCAATGATGCCACCGAACTTGGCGTTGCACTATAAAGAGGTTTATTCCCTTTCACCTGCAACTTTACGAATCTCTACGATAAGGATCGCCGGATATTGATTAAGCGTGTCAAAGGATTTCACCGTTGGGCCATCACAACGGGCGCAATTTTGCTGCTTTGTATCGCAATTACCGGCATTTGTAGTGGCCAGCCTATTCAGAGTGCTCAACTTAATGTATTGCCGGACGGAATCCGTCTGATTACGTTGGTCCGACACAATATCCCGCTGGTGGCGATTGACGTATGGATTCGGGCCGGCAATATGAACTTCACTGCCCAAACCTGCGGTGTAACCCACTACATCGAGCATCTAATTTTTAAAGGCACCCCCTCCATGAAGCCGGGCGACCTTGATAAAGAGATCGAAGACTTTGGGTCTGAGCTGAATGCCGGCACGTTGCGGGATGGGGTTCATTTCCACACCGTTGTTGAAAGCCGCTACTGGCAGAAGGCGCTCACTGTCCTCGGTAACGCGCTCAGCAATCCCGCATTTCGCCAACAAGATATTGATACCGAGCGGCCCGTCATCTTGGCGGAACTGCTTCGCGATCATAGTGATCCTCGTCGAATCATATCAGATCGGCTTACCGAGCTTCTCTTTCCAGGCAGCCCTTATGGTATGCCCTACCAGGGCCTTTCAGCCACTATCTCGGCGATGAGCCGGGATCAAATCGTCCAGTTTTATCATCAGTACTATACGACCCATCGGATGACGGCGGTGCTGGTCGGGGATTTCAATCAAAATGAGACTGAAGCGGCCGCCGATTCGGCATTTCAACCGATCTCCAGCGATTCACCCTCCCCCACGAAAGCAGTTGTACCGCCGGCAGGCAACCCACCGAATACCGATGTGATTCAGCTCACCGCGCCGGAAGATGGAATGAGCGGAGCGATCGGGTTAGGCTGGAAAGGACCGCCGGCCGCAAATCAAAAGGAAGACGCCGCGCTGGATGTTCTATCTGAGATACTCAATCTGCCGCGGGCCGGCCGACTTGCCGTTGCCTTCTCCAATCAGCGATCGGCTCCGAATGCATCCAGCCGTTACATCAGCGAAAGAGAGGGCGGCATTTTTACGATATTGGTCACCACCAATAGCGATTTCAACTCGGTTCGGCGGAAGATCCTCGACCTGGTCGGCGCGCTAGCCAATGATAAGCCGCCGCTCCCCGGCGAGTTTTTCCTGGCGAAGCAGCAAATCATCGGGCGATTTCTTTATGACACCAA
>JAMCWF010000065.1 GCA_023481295.1 Armatimonadota bacterium
GGTGTTAAAAAGATAGGGTCAAGCCTTGAAGGACAGCCGACGACCCCCATCCTCACCTTCCCCCTAGGAGGGGGAAGGGATTCACTCGCGGATAATCTAATCTCCCTCCCCCTATGAGGGGGAGGGTCAGGGTGGAGGTGGATTGTGTATCCGAGAATGATTCCCGCAGAACTGAACTCTTACCCGATCCCAGCCCTATGCTAAAACAAGACACACTATGGTATAATGGTGTGCGTGTTGTCAGAAGTGGAACACTTTATCCGCTGTGGTGCTGGCTCAATACCCTTTTATTTGGAACGGTAAGGGTGGGCGAGTGGTGAAATTGGTATACACGCTGGCCTTAGGAGCCAGTGCCGCAAGGCATAGGAGTTCGAGTCTCCTCTCGCCCAGATGATACGCCACCAAATATCAGGTGTGAGGCCATGCGGGAGTAGCTCAGTGGTAGAGCGTCTGCTTGCCATGCAGAAGGCCGCGGGTTCGAAACCCGTCTCCCGCTCCATTTAAATCGTCTTGTCAGGAGCAGCGGTACCCCCTCCAAACTTAGGGTGGCCTGCTCCTGAGTTGGTTTAATGGCCTGGTAATTCCATTAAGCCAGCCTCGGAAAAGTATCGCCTTAACGGATTGAACCCGGCTTAGAGGATTACATAACTATGCAGTTTACCGCCGAGCGCAAAAACCCCTGCGAGGTCGCGCTCCACATCAAGATTGAAGAAGAGGAAGTCAGCAAGGCCTTCGACAAGGCCTTTCACGACTATGCCACCGCCGTTCAGGTCCCCGGATTTCGTAAGGGGAAAGCGCCGCGCCCAATTCTGGAACGCTATGTGGATGCGGAAAAGGTCAGGGAAAGGGCAACCTCAAAACTGGTGCTGCCGGCGATTTTGGATGCGCTGAAAAAAGAGGACCTTAATCCTTACACCTATCCGCATTACGAGGGAGATTTGGCCGTCAATGGGCAACCCTTCGAGTTTGAAGCCACCATCGAGCTTCCGCCTTCAATTATACTGGGACCCCACGAACATTTCGATCTGGAGCGCACGGTCTATACAGTGACCGAAGAGGAAATTGACGAGTTGATCGGGTCCCAAATGTCCCGATACACCCGACTGATCCCGGTAACCGATCGGAGCGCAGAATCCGGCGATCTGGCGGTGGTGGAGCTATCTCTTACGCCGAAAGACGGCTCGGAGCCGCTTGAATCGCGAGAATTTATCGTAGTCGGCCAAACCTTTCCCTGGCTGGATGAGCAATTGATCGGACAGAAAGAGGGCAACAAGAAGGAGTTCGAAACCACCCTGCCGGAAGATTTCAACGTCGAATCGCTGCGTGGTAAAAGCGTTCAGTGCGCTGTCCAGTTGCACAGCCTCAATCAGAAGCAGCTCCCAGTGTTGAACGATGAGTTCGTGGCTGGGAACTTGGGCTATAGCTCGGTTCAAGAGTTCCGCGAGCATATCCGCCAACAGCTTGCCGAATCTTATGCAAAGCTCTCGAACTCCTTATTACGCGACCGGTTGATTGATCAGATCGTCAAATCATCCACCATCAGCATCCCACCGGAGCTCAAACAAAGAGCGTTCAATAACTCGTTTCGAAATTTTAAGCAGCGTCTCGAAAAAGAGGGCTCTTCCGTCGCTAAATATCTGGAAGAGACAAAACTGACGCTGGACGAGATGCAGCAAATCCTTGAAAATTCGGCGATTGAACGTGTGAACCGCTACCTCATCGAACAAGAGCTGATCGAGGAGCTCAAGATCGAAGTCACTGAAGCCGAAATTGATGCGGAGATGCAAAATGAGCTGAGCTCAAACCGACGAGACCCGCCCTCCCGGAACGAGATCATTTCACTGCTGAAACGGGATAAACTATACCGAGAGATGTTGAGCAGGGCGAGCATCACGGATGTTCCGGAGAGCAGTGGAAAAAGTGATAAGAAGCAGGTTGAGCTTGATCCATTGGATCCGGAAGCACTCACAAGCGAAACGATTGGCGATCCGGCGCCTGCAATATAGATTTCTTGGAAAAGAGGAGCAGCCGATGTTAGATAACATGCCGATACGAAGCGTCATACCGATGGTCGTTGAGCAGAGCGCCCGCGGCGAACGCGCCTACGATATCTACTCACGGCTGTTGAAGGATCGAATCCTCTTTATCGGTGAGCCGATTGACGACCACCTGGCCAATCTGATCATCGCGGAGCTGCTTTTCCTGGAGCGTGAAGACCCGGATACCGATATTGATGTCTACATCAACACACCGGGTGGCTCGGTTACTTCCGGCCTTGCCATCTACGACACCTTCCAGATCGTCAAGTGTGATGTGGCCACCATCTGCGTTGGAATGGCAGCCTCGATGGGGGCGGTTCTTTTGGCCGGCGGGTCGCCCGGGAAACGGTACTGCCTGCCCCATACCCGCGTCATGATGCACCAGGTCAGCGGCGGTTATGAAGGCACGGTTACCGACGCCCGGATCCGCCTTGAGGAGATGAACCGCGCCCACGATACCCTCATGCAGATTCTGGCTCGCCACACCAATCAACCCATCGAAAAAGTCCTGCGGGATTGTGACCGAGACTACTGGATGTCGGCTGAAGAAGCGCTCGAATATGGCATTATAGATAAGATACTGGAAAAAGCAGCCCGATAAACCGATAATGAGTCGCTAACTAGGCATCACCTGATTCCGGGCCGGATAGGCGAATCGGTCATTTTTTACCGTATCACAAACCCTAACTCAATGCATTTCAGGAAAGGGCTCCCTTCATGCGATCGGCGGACCAAAGCACTCTTCGATGCGTTTTATGCGGACGCACCCGTGAGCAGGCCAAAAAATTAATCGTCGGCACCTATGGCGGCGTCTGTGCTGAGTGTGTAGAATCGTGCAATGACATCCTGCTGGCCGAACAGCGTTCAAACGAAAGCAGCGCCGCCGCCGCCCAAAGTACCAACTACAAGCCAAAAGACCTCCACCGGCTTCTCAATCAATATGTAGTCGGCCAGGAGCAAGCTAAGCGGATTCTCTCGGTCGCCGTCTATAATCACCTAAAGCGGATAAGCAACCAGCGCCATGACGTTGAGCTGCAGAAAAGCAACCTCCTTTTAATCGGCCCCACCGGCTCCGGTAAGACCCTGTTGGCCCAGACCCTGGCCCGGATTTTAAACGTTCCTTTCGCCATCGCCGACGCCACCTCGCTCACCGAGGCCGGCTATGTGGGCGAAGATGTGGAAAACATCTTGCTGAAACTAATCCAGGCCGCCGCGGTAGATGATGACATCAACAAAACGGTGCGCAGCGCTCAGCGAGGCATCGTCTATATCGATGAGATAGACAAAATCACTCGAAAAACGGACAACCCCAGCATCACGCGCGATGTATCGGGCGAGGGCGTGCAGCAGGCGCTCCTTAAAATCTTAGAGGGCACCGTCGCCAACGTACCGCCCCAAGGCGGCCGCAAACACCCTCAGCAGGAGTACGTGCCGATTGATACCACTCACATCTTGTTCATTTGCGGCGGCGCTTTTGAAGGGCTGGATCGCATCATCGAGCATCGCGTAAGCTCGCGCCCGCTCGGCTTCAGGGCGAATGTCGCCTCCGGCAAGGAACGGGAAATCAATCGAGGCACACTTCTGGCACAGGTACTACCGGAAGATCTGTTGAAATTCGGCTTGATTCCCGAACTCATCGGCCGGCTACCGGTAGTGGCCACCCTCGACGCACTGGATGAAGCCACGCTGGTTCGTATCTTGATCGAGCCGAAAAATTCGCTGGTAATGCAATACCAAAAGTTTTTCGAATACGACGGAGTCGAGCTTGAGTTCACTGATGATGCGCTTGCTGCAATCGCTCGCGAAGCCATGCAGAGGAGCACCGGTGCGCGCGCCCTTAGAACCATCATCGAGGAGGTGATGGTTAACATCATGTACGAGATTCCTTCCAATAAAAACGTTCGGCGATGCATCGTAAGCGCCGAGACGGTCGAAAAACGCCAGGATCCGACCATTTTAACCGCCGGCGATCTGCGCCAAGCGAGCTAATCCCCGCCTAATTCAGCTCTTTCGCCCCCCCGCGCTCCATTCGAACAGTGAGCTAATAAAATTTTTCTGTAAAAATTACTGGTCTTTCCCAAGAACCCATAGATGGCACACACTTTGCAATATCTCCTACTGGTGATTGCTGTCTGAGAGCCGGCGGCTGTATCAAGACCACTCTCCGAAGTACACCGCAGTAGTCCTAAAGGAGTAATCATGAACAGCATGCCTAAAGGTCGTGTGAAATGGTTTAATGATGCCAAAGGGTTCGGATTCATTGAGGCCGAAGATGGGGTTGACGTTTTTGTCCACTACTCAGCAATCAGTATGGAAGGATTTAAAACCCTTCGCCACACGGAGTGGGTTCAATACGATTCAATTGATACCCCGAAAGGGCGGCAGGCTAAAAACGTGGTACCCATCTCAGAAGGTGCAACGAGCGAAGCGATCGCCGCGGAGACTAAGTAACTCGCAGCCGCTATCCTGCCTCTATCAGCATTTTTGTCAATTCCCCCAGCCGATCACCAGTGGATAGCTAAAACCAGTATCGTTACCGAGAACCCTAACCCTGAAATGAGGGAAACGGATGGGCGTTCAGGGAAGCAGCACCTATGAGTTGAAATTGTGCTTGTCATCCCCTTTTATCACCCAATCCGCAGCTTTCTCACGCTATCCGAGCGTCGGCTTGGACAAGACCACCTGCTGCAGGCAGGTATCCCTCAATCATAAAGTCGCCGCCCACCCATCGCCCCACCACATCTTGTAGCCGAGGAGCATCTAGGAGGCGATCACTGCCCTCGCCTTCCCAAAAAGATGGTGCTCCACTGCCGCCGATCAGGATCGGTGCAACGTAAACCACGACTTTATTGACCCGATTCGCCTCCAAAAACGCCCCGCCCAAACGACCACCCGCCTCGATTAAAACCGAGGTCATCCCTTCGGCACCCAGCCATTTCACCATCGCCAGTAGGTCTACGTGCTCCCCACCATCGGCTGGAAATTTGACAACGCGGGCACCAAGCCGTTCCAACTCCCGGCAGCGCTCATCCGGCGCCGCATCGGTCGTCGCAATTACGGTGGCGGGAAACGGCTCTCCTTTCCTCGCTCGCTCAAGCATCTTGGGTGGATGCAACACACGCGCCGTTGGTGGAATCCGTAAGCAACTATCCACCACGACCCTCACCGGCTGATTCATAGCGCCAGCTACCCGTGCCGTGAGCAGCGGGTCGTCCTGTAAAACGGTCCCGATTCCAGTGACGATGGCACACTGCTTCGCCCTCAGGCGATGGGCATGCCGCCTGGCCTGCTCGCCGGTAATCCACTGCGAATGTCCGCTTCGGGTAGCCATCTTTCCATCCAAGCTGACGCCCGCTTTCAGGGTTATAAACGGAAGGTGATGTTCTTGAAAATAGAAGTAGGACTCGTTCAGCTTTCGCGATTCTGAGGCTAGCAATCCGCTCTCAACCTCAATCCCGGCCTCCTTCAGCTCTACCATCCCGCGCCCGGCCACCTGTGGATTGGGGTCGGTTATGGCGGCTATCACCCGCTTTACGCCTGCCTGAATCAGCGCCTGCGTGCAGGGCGGTGTTCTGCCCCAATGACAGCAGGGTTCCAGCGTCACGTAGGCGGTGGCGCCCGCCGCCGCATTGCCCGCCTGCTTCAGCGCCGCCACCTCGGCATGACCGGCCCCTGCATATCGGTGGAAACCACGGCCGACCTCCACCCCATCCCGCACCAGCACACAGCCGACCATCGGATTGGGGGCGGTATAACCGGCCGATGCCAGCCTCAAAGCTCGGCGCATCCATCGCTCATCTTCAGAATTGGAAGCCATCGGTGCGCTCAATGGGGCTGCGGAGGAGTATCGTTGTGTCGTTCCGAATCTTTGGCCATATCGTTCCAAACGGAGCGCCGGGCGAGCAGATAGTAACGGGTAATTTCTCGAAAATCAAGCCAGGCCAGCACCACCACGACCATTAAAATTAAGAGGGCGACCGTCCAGTAGCTGCCGATGAAGAAAATCTTGATGAGAAACGCCCGTTTGGCCGCAAGCGTCACCGGGTGGTATCCATGGGCCACACGGAGCGCCGGATGATGAAACCCCATATAGATCATCCCAACCACCCACGCCAATAAAACGATCGCCCAGGTTCGTAAACGGCGCGAACGGGAACTAACTAATCGGTTGCACTGCCACTGCATCTCAGCCCCAAGGATGGATCAACGCTTGCAATGCTGCTTTTAAGGCCTCGAATGGCGGCCGATATACCCTCTGGATGGCGAAATATATGGGTGCCCGCCACCAATATTTCGGCACCAGCCGCCGCCGCTAACGGGGCCGTTTCGTTGTCTATGCCGCCGTCAACCTCGATCTCCACCGAATAACCGTTGCGATCAATCAGCTCGCGCGCCGCCTCCACTTTCGCCAGCATCGCCTGGATGAAGGACTGCCCGCCATACCCGGGATTGACGGTCATGATCAATAGCAGGTCTAGCATCGGCAATACATATTCAACCGCGCTCAAGGACGTCGCCGGGTTGATGGCGCAGCCGCACCGCTTGCCCTGCCGCTTGATTTCTCCCAGCGTTCGGTGCAGATGGAGACAGGCCTCCGCATGCACCGTAATGCCGTCCGCTCCCGCCTCCGCGAAATTTTCGATCTGCCGTTCCGGTTCGATGATCATCAGGTGCACATCAAAAAAGGTGCTGGCTCGCGGCCGCAGAGCATCCACGAGCTGAGAGCCATAGGTGATCGGCGGCACAAAACGGCCGTCCATCACGTCGAAATGGAGGTATTCCGCCTCCCCCTGCTGGCAAGCGATCGCCGCCTCCGCAAAACGCCCGAAATCAGCGGCCAACAATGATGGCGCAATTCGAAGTGTCATTGACCTATCTTTGGGACGTAGTGATAAACGATCAAATTCGAAGGCAGCACCTGATCGCTGCCGTCGTACGTTACCCGAATGGTCACCGTATCGCCGACGTAGTGAATTTGCAGCGGTATCTTGTCTCCCACCGGGTGCACCTCATCCATCACCGTATGGACCCCGCTCGCATCCTCATAAGTAACCCGTACTTCATGGGAGGTGCTGTCTCCCGGTCCCTTTAACACGGTGACCGTAAAATTCAGCGAATGCACCGGCAGCGAACCGCTTGGGTTGTTTCCGGGCGCCGGTGATTGGGGGTTGGAGGTGCCCTGACCGGGAGTCAGCCCACCGGGACCGATGCTTTGATCGGTGGTCGAGGGGTTGCTGTTATTGGATCCGGCCGAGCTGCCGTTTGCCGGTTGATTGGGTTCGGTGGTCGCCAGGTTGTTTTGCGAGGGCTTTGGTCCATCGCTCACCACGTAATTGACCACCGTGGTCGCCCGTTTCACTCGCTCACCATTGGTTGGTGTCTGACTGATAATAGCGCCTTGCGGTACCGTATCGCTCCATTGGTGTTCCACTGATCCGGCCGATAACCCTGCATTTTGCAAGCTTGCCAAACCTTGCTGTTCCGTTAAACCCATTATATTCGGCACCTTTGCAAATTCGGGACCGTTGCTCACCCAGAGGTTGATCGGGCGATCCGGCCGAATTCTTCGACCGGCCCAGTCGGTTCGGAACACCACCCCTTCCGGGTACTGGCTGTTATACTCGTAATGGGTCAATAGGATTAAATTCGCCTGTTTGGCTGCTTTTTGCGCATCGGCGATCTGCATGCCGATAAAGTTCGGAACCGCCACTTCTGGTGGTGACGAGATGATCGCCAGGTAAAAAGCGACAAGCAGCAAACTGCCGGCCACGATGATCGCTAAAACTACCCCAAATGCAATTTTCAAGTAAGGTGACACCGACTCCTCCACCACCTGGCGCTCCTCAGACATCGCACCCGATTTTTGGTATTTCGTGGCAACCGGGATTACATCGGCATTTCGAGAAGCGCTTACCGATTCGGCGGCGGGAGCCCGCTTGATGGGCGCCGGTCGGACCGAGACCGGACGAGTAGCCCCGCCGTCCATCGGGTTCCAAGACAAGGACCTACCAAAGCGAAGCGCATCATGAACTGTCTTTAAGTCGTTTAACATATCACCGACGGATGCATAGCGCTGGGACGGTGATTTTTGCAGGGCGCGCATCACAATGCCGTCTACCGCACGGGGAACGCCTGGATTTCGAGACGCCGGCGACGGCACCGGCGAGTTCGCATGCTTGAACGCAATCGCAGCCGCTGAATCACCGGAATAGGGAACCCCGCCAGTCAGCATCTCGAAAAGGATGATTCCCAAAGCATAAATATCGGTTGCTACGGAGGGAGGAGAACCGGTAGCCATCTCGGGCGCTCGACAGGTGGAGCTCATCTCGGTGATCTTAACCGCTGCGGCCGGGCCGCTGTTGAACGCTGCGCTCATCCCAAAGTCGGTGACTTTGACCGCCCCTTCCGGGCTGATTATGATGTTTTGCGGTCTAAGGTCGCCGTGGATGATTCCGACGTTATGAGCGGCTTGAAGCGCTTCCCCGATCGCGATGGCGAAATCCACCGCCGCTGAGAGGGAAAAAGGAGCGATGCGCAATATCCGCTCCTTAAGATTGATCCCTCTCACGAATTCCGCTACCAAGTAGTGGTAATCGCCCGCCGCCCCCTTTTCCAGTATGGGGCAGATATTGGGGTGATTGAGCTTGGAGTAGATTTCCGGGATGTGGCTCAGACTCTTTACGAAGTCAGGATCCCTCGACCATTCCGATTTTATAATCTTTACCGCAACCACCCGGCGGCCGACTCGATCCCTCGCTTTGTAAACGGCAAAAAATACGCTATCCCCAACCCGTTCCAGTAGCTCAAACTGCTGGCTCACCAGCCCGGTTATGGGCGCTTCACCACTCATCATGTCACACCTATCGGATGTGTTCCAATCTCCGCAAAATGCGCAGTGTAACCCCTACCAGTCCTGCCACTAACACGATTAAATAGACCATCGTCAATCCAGTATCGGTCAACCATTGCGGCGGCGAGACGAAATGACGATCCTCGATATTGGCGTACGTCCACCAAGACGCTCGAAGGTAGGCGGTGACCGCCCCTAAGAACCAGATTGTACAAATCGTGGCTATGAACGGCTTATTCTCTCGATCAGTGCCGTTTTTCTTCATCGCTGTTCGTAATTTGATGGTAGTGTGTGGGCAAATCGCCCAATTATTTCAAGCTCTGATGCCGCTGAATCGCCTCGTGTAATGTTTTCTCCGTCACTTCCGAAGTGACCACCGTCTCTCCAATTTTAGGAACGAGAATGAAGCGCGTTCGGTCAGCCACCCGCTTTTTATCCATCCTCGCCGCCTGCAAAATCGCTTCAACTGGAATATCGGGCGGAAACCCAATCGGCAGCCCCGCGTTTTGCAGAAGCCCTGCCACATCCTCGCGAATGCCGGTCGGGGTCGTGCCCATCATCTCACCGATGATTAACGCGGTGATCATTCCAATCGCTACCGCCTCCCCATGCTTATGCCGGCGGTAGCCAGTCACCACCTCCAGCGCATGGCCAACGGTATGCCCAAAATTTAATATCGCTCTCCGCCCCTGTTCGGTTTCATCTTCCGCTACAATGTTTGCCTTGATCTCACAAGAACCGACGATCACCCTTTCCAGCGCGGAAGGCTCTCTACGCAGGATAGATCGGATAGTAGACTTAATCTCACCATATAATGACTCACTGGCGATTATACCATACTTGATAACCTCGGCTATACCGCAGCGTAACTCGCGGAGAGATAGGGTCTTCAAGGTCATCGGATCAATGATGACCGCTACCGGCTGGTGAAAAGCACCCACCATATTTTTCGCGAAAGGAAGGTCAACCCCCACCTTTCCGCCGATGCTGGCATCCACCTGCGCCAGCAGTGTGGTCGGCACCTGAGCGAAGGCAATGCCCCGCATATAAGTGGCCGCCGTAAATCCCGCCACATCGCCCAGCACGCCGCCGCCCACCGAAACGATCAGGCTCGAGCGATCGGCCCCGATCTCGGCGAGCCGACGATAGAGGCGTATCACCGTTCGTACCGTCTTAAATCGCTCACCGGCTGGCGCTTCGATGATGAATACCTCGCGGCCTTGATCTCGAAGGCCTTTTGCCACCGGTTGCGCGTAGGGCTCGGCCAGCGCCGGATGGGTGAAGAGAATGGCCCGGCGCCCCGACCAGCATCTTTCGAGCGTTTCCCCCGCCCGGCCCAAGCTGCCCGCTTCAACCAGGATCGTATAGCTGCGACTCCCCAGCTTTACCCGAATCTCGCTCACAGACCAATCCCTTTTCGATACAATGCGATGACCGACTCGGCCGCCTCGCTGACCCTTAAACCGGTGGAATCCAGCCGGTAATCGGCCGCTCGCGCATAGAAGGGGCTCCGCTTCACCAGCAGTTGCTCGAAGCGCTTGGCCGGATACTCGGCTTCCGACAAGAGCGGCCGGCTGCTGCGATCACCAACCCGCCGCAAAGCCTCCTCGGTTTGCGTCTGAAGCCAGATGATAACACCGTTCCTTCGCAAATTGTGGACGTTCACCGGGTTTAGAATCACGCCGCCGCCGGTCGCGATGACGTTACCGCACCTCCGGGAAATCCGCGCTACCGCAATCTGCTCTAAATGGCGGAACTGCTCCTCCCCATCCTCCTCGAAAATTTGAGCGATCGTCTTGTCCGCCATCCGCTCGACGAGCAGATCGGTATCGGTGAAGCGAAACCGCAGTCTCCGCGCGCATACCCGGCCCACCGACGTTTTGCCAGCGCCCATGAAACCGATTAACACCAGGTTCGGTGGATTGCAACCGAGGCGGGCATCTAAGCGCTCAGCATCCCCATTCGCCAACCTTTTACTCTCCCCAATCCGGTCGCACATACCCGCGCGCCTGCACCGCCTCCCAATATCCATTGAAATTACGCAGCAGCTCCGCCATGCTATCTCCGCCGAACTTATCCAGCACCATCTCGGTCAATGCGATAGCGACCATCGCCTCGCCAATGACCGACGCAGCCGGTGTCGCACAGACATCGGAGCGCTCGAAATGGGCCACCACTGCCTCTTTGGTACGCATATTAACCGATCTCAACGGTGATTTCAAGGTGGAAAGGGGCTTCATCGCGGCCCGAACAACCACCGGCTCCCCATTCGTCATTCCACCCTCCAAGCCGCCCGCATTATTGGTACGGCGCTGGAATCCGGCCGCCTGGTCATAAAATATCTCATCGTGAACGGCTGAACCGGGGCGTCTTCCCACCTCGAACCCCATTCCGATTTCAACCCCTTTGATCGCCTGGATACCCATCATAGCGGCAGCCAATCGGCTGTCCAGCCGGCGATCCCATTGAATGTGGCTGCCCAGTCCGGGCGGGCATCCGAGCGCCACCACTTCAAATACGCCGCCCAACGTATCGCCCCGTGCGCCGGCCTCATCAATCGCAGTAATGATTCGCTTCTCGGCATCCTTATCGGCCACTCGTACCGGGGACCGCTCGGCCGCTTCATAGGCGGCTAAATAGTCCGTTGGCGCGGATCGCTCCACCTCAATCCCCCCCAACATCACCACACGGCTCACGATTTGAATGCGGCAAGCCAGCAGTAACTGCCGGCAGATCGCTCCGGCCGCCACCAGCGTTGCCGTGTTTCGAGCGCTGGAGCGCTCCAGTATATTCCTCAAATCTTCCTGATCGTACTTCAGCATTCCGGCAAAATCAGCATGTCCCGGTCGCGCTTCAACGATCGGCGGCAGTTCTTGTGAAGGTGGCTCAACGCTCATCCGATCGAGCCAGTTCTCCCAATCTTTATTGTGGATGATCAGCGTGATGGGGCTGCCAAGCGTTTTGCCGAACCGCACGCCAGAGATGAATTCGGCGCGATCGCTTTCGATTTTCTGGCGCGCTCCGCGTCCGTAGCCACCCTGCCGCCGCTTGAGCTGGCGATGAATCTCGTCGAAATGGATGGTTAACCCGGCCGGTATGCCCTCGATGATGGCCGATAGCGCCGGGCCATGTGATTCGCCTCCGGTTAAAAACCGAAACAACTCTCACACTCTCCTCCTCGAAAATTTGAGCGATCGTCTTGTCCGCCA
>JAMCWF010000066.1 GCA_023481295.1 Armatimonadota bacterium
CTGAGCCTCGCTGTAGAACGAAGCCAGGCTCGGCAACTGGTCAGCCATCGTCATTTTATGGTTAATGGTGTTCGGGTAAACATTCCTTCTTACCAGCTCAAACCGGGTGATGTCATCACGGTGCATGAGACGATGGTAAAATCAAAACCGATCCAGGAGGCGCGCCAGCGGGCACATACCCGCAGTCTGCCCGATTGGTTGCAATTCGATCATCAAACGCTGACCGGCCGAGTCGTTTCAATCCCAAGCAGGGATCAGATTGACGTTCCGGTGAAAGAGCAGCTCGTGATCGAGTTTTACTCACGTTAATCAGCCACTGAAAGGGGTTTCAGCGGCGTCCATGTTGCGGGCGAGGAAATACATTTTTGCTTAGTTGCGAATGGCGTATTGAGCGAAGGAGAGATCGCTAGATGGAAGTTACGGGTCCACGCATTGAGGCGTTAGAAGAGACGTCAACCTACGGGAAATTTCAAGTTGAGCCGTTAGAGCGGGGTTACGGCACCACGTTAGGTAATTCACTACGACGAGTTTTGCTCTCGTCGCTGCCGGGCGCTGCCATCACGCACGTTAAGATCGATAAGGTGCTGCACGAGTTTGCAACCATACCGGGAGTCAAAGAAGATACCACCGAGCTATTGTTCAACTTGAAAGATCTTTACGTTCGCGTTATTTCTTCGATGGATACGAAAGAGAAGGTAAGGACGCTGAAAATCCACAAGCGGGGAGAGGGACGAGTAACCGGCGCCGACGTGGAGTGCCCGCCCGATGTGGAGGTGATCAACCCGGAAGTATATTTAGCTACTATTGCAAGCGAAGATGCGACGTTGAACATCGAGCTGACAGTTGAGGTCAAGCTCCTGCAACGTATACACCGGTCAAGAAAGTCTCTTATACGGTTGAGGCGACCCGCGTTGGATTTAAGACCGACTATGAACGGTTGGTGCTGGAGGTAACCACCAACGGCAGCATCCGACCCAGCGCCGCAATCCGCGAGGCGGCAAAGATCCTGCAGCGATATTTACAGATGTTCATTGAGTTTAAGGGATTAGTTGCGCTGCCCGAAAGCAGTGATCAACCCGATGATTCGGATATTCACGCGCCGGATGCCCGCATCGAGGAGCTGAATTTCACGGTTAGGACGTTCAACTGTCTGAAGAAGGCGAATATCAACACAATCGCTGATCTCACCAATCTAACCGGCAACGATTTACTTCAGATTCGAAACCTGGGCCACAAATCGCTGGATGAGGTGCGTGATAAGTTGCAGGAGCTTGACCTTGTCTTGAGAGGCGATTCGCCACATGCAAATACCGGTCCGACGGTGGAATCCAATGAGGAACCGGAATCGGAGAGCCGGGATGAAGATACTGAACAGATTGAGGGTGCGACATTAGCCGATACACTGGAACCGGCGACCAGCGAAGGATAGGCGCCGATTGGTTTGATTGAGCGAAAGTAAGGAAGAGGATTCACCGTTATGCGCCACCGAATGAGAGGACGACAATTTGGATTGCCTAGCGACCAGCGCCATGCACTGTTGAGAGGCCTGGTGCGATCCCTAATTGAACACGATAAGATCAAAACCACCGAGACACGAGCGAAAGATGTGCGACCAATCGTTGAAAAGCTGATCACGATGGCGAAACGGGATGACCTTGCCTCACGGAGGCAGGTTCGGCGCTATCTCGATCCAAATGTGGAAGAGTGGTATGTCACCGAGACAACGCTTGAAAGTAAGGCCGGCAAGAAGGGGACTCGGAGGGTTGGTAACAAGCTGGTTCCCAATCCCAACTACCTGGTTCCTCGGCTGTTCTCGGTCGTTGCGCCGCGGTATAAGGATCGAATGGGCGGATATACGCGCATCACCCGATTGGGTGCCAGGCGGGGTGACGGCGCGCCGATGGTGATGCTCGAGCTGCTGGAAGGCAGCGATCTCACCGCCGTCGCTCCGGTTGGTGAGGCGCCGAAGGCGGTATCCCGCCGTGGACTTTTCGGTAAGAGGAAGTGATCCGAATCGGCAGGCTTCGTCGCTTGATTGTCTGATAGGGCCGGCGGGGCGTGAAAAATGCGCAACTACCGCCTGATTTTGGAATACGATGGGACCGATTTCGCTGGATTTCAATACCAGACCGGCCAGCGGACGGTGCAGAATACGCTGGAAGAGGCGATCTCAAAACTGGCCCACGCATCGGGACGGGTTGCCGGTGCGGGAAGAACCGATGCCGGAGTTCATGCGTTAGGTCAGGTGGCCAGCTTTTGGGCTGAGTTATCGGTCCCGGCTAATCGGCTGGCGTCCGCTTTAAATTCACTGTTGCCAGGCGATCTGTCGGTGGTAGCGGCGGCGGAGGCGGAAGCCGGTTTTCATGCCAGGTACTCGGCAGTCAGCCGCCGATATCTCTATATAATCCGGCAAGGTCGCCAGCGCTCCGGTATTTGGGATCGTTATAGCTGGCGGGTCGGGAATGAGATATCGTTGGCTGCGATGAAGGCCGGAAGCCGATTTTTGATCGGGGAGATGGACTTCGCAACCTGGGGAACCTCAACCTGCCGATCACAGAGCACTGTTCGGCAGGTCAAAGAGATAAAAGCGGGCCGGCGCGGGCGATTTGTGCTGATCTGGATCGAGGCGAACGGCTTTTTGAAGCATATGGTCCGCCGGATGGTTGGAACGTTGGTTGAAGTGGGACTCGGCCGCCGAGATCCCCAAGATATCCAGGTGATGACCCATCGGCGCGACATTCGATTGGCCGGGCCGGTTGCGCCGGCGGCTGGCCTTTGTTTATTACGGGTGCGTTACCAGCAAATGGAGTGGGATAAATCAAATGGGGATGAGAACCTATTCGGCTAAGCCGAAAGAGATTGAACGACAGTGGATCGTAATTGATGCGGCCGGTCAGCCGCTGGGCCGATTGGCGGTTGAGATCGCGAAGATATTGAGGGGCAAGCATAAGCCGATTTTTACGCCCAATCAAGATACCGGTGATTTCGTGATTGTCGTCAATGCAGCCAGGGCGGTGCTGACCGGCAACAAGGAGCAGGAGCCGATCCGTCATCATACCGGCTGGCCGGGCGGCTTAAAGAGTGTCAGTCGAGGGGAAGAGCTTGCGCGTCGCCCGGAGGAGGCGGTTCGGCGGGTTGTGCGCGGCATGCTGCCTCACAACCGATTGGGTGACGCGATGATCCGCAAACTTAAAATATATCGTGGCGCTGAGCACCCCCACACCGCCCAGAAGCCGGTATTATTTCAGCAATCTTAATGGAGGAGAGCGTGGTTCAAACGGTTCGATATTATGGCACCGGACATCGAAAGGATGCGGTCGCTCGTGTGTGGCTCACACCGGGAAGCGGTGATATAATGGTCAACGAGCGCGATGCCGATAGCTATCTGGGCAGAGCGACGTTGATGCGATTGATTCGGCAGCCCTTTGAAGCGGTGAATCTGGTTGGCCGGTTTAATGTGATCGCCCGCTGCAAGGGCGGTGGGCTGAGTGGCCAGGCGGGGGCGATCCGCCACGGGGTGGCACGAGCACTGCTGGAGGTGGATCCGGATCTGCGTGGCACGCTGCGAAAGTTAGGCTACCTCACGCGGGATCCACGCGTGAAGGAGCGGAAGAAATACGGCCATAAGCGAGCTAGACGCGGCTTTCAGTTCAGCAAGCGCTAACTTTCAGGGGGAAATACTTCGCAATGCAAGCTTTTTCCCATCTGTATTTTACGCCGCGGAACCAATAATCGCTGTGAGAAGGTGGGATTATATTTGGCAGCAGGTCGTCCGCCGGCAATAAAGGAGTCGATATGACCCGGACCGCTAAAATTGGATTTGCCGTTCTACTTTTGATAAGTTGTCAAAGGGCTTTGGCCGACCAGACAATCCATGTTGTGCTCGGGCCGCCGGAAACGCACGAAAAACCGGTGATGCGGCATTCGGTCCGAATTACCAGCCGTCACCTCGCCTCACGAAGCGAATCCTTGGATGAGAGGGTGCTGGGGCGGCTGGGCATGGTTGTGCGCAGCGGCATGATCCGTCGTAGCACTTCGCTATCCTCCCAGGCCCTTGCCCATGTGACCCCCGGCGTCTATCTGGCCATCACGAAGGATTCAGGTCCTTTTTACGGCGTACTGATGGTGGACAGCTCCATCGGGTGGATATTGAAATCCGCCGTCAATGAGCTCGACTACCGGGTCATCGGCAAAGAGAGCTATGTAGAGCGTGAGCCAGGGCTGCCGGCCGGATATCACCCACCGCTGTTGACCGCCGATCAGGCCAAGCTGCTGCAATATGCCTTTACCTATTTGGGAGTGCCCTATCAATGGGGAGGTAATACCTTTCAGGGAATAGACTGCTCCGGCTTCGTCAAGAATGTGTTTGCCGATATCGGCATCAACCTTCCCCGCACCGCCCAAGAGCAGATGGCCTATGGGATGCCGGTGCCGGCCGATCAGCTACAACCGGGTGACCGGCTCTACTTCGCCGACCGGGAGGGCCATATCGTTCATACCGGTATATACATTGGAAACGGCTATTTCATCCAAGCCTCCGCCGCGCTCCATCGAGTGGGGATCAGTCGGCTCAGCGAACCGCTGTACCGCCAGATGTTTTACGGCGCCAGGCGTTAGTGCTGATATGAGCAATGAATGTCCCGCTTTTGATTCAATCCGGCCGGATGAAACGATGAAAGGCGAAATTTTGGATGAATGTTCAGTGTTTGTTATGATTATGTGATGCTTTAACTTGAATCAACCGGATGGGAGAGCCGCAGGTTTACCAAGGCTCTTTCTTTTTTAGTCTCGTTGGTCCTATAAGATAGGCGGATTTCATTGAGGTGGATGATTTAATCATCAGATGACAAAACGAATTAACGTTGGAATTGTCGGCGCTTCCGGCTATGCCGGCGGAGAACTGTTGCGGATACTGGCCGATCATCCGCAAGTCCGTATTACGGTGATCACATCGGATACCTATGCGGGCCAGCCGGTGGCCAGCTCATTCCCTGGCTTGGCGCGCAAGCGTCTGGCCGCCTTTACCGCCTATGACCAGAGCAAAATAAGCCAGTGCGATCTGGTTTTTTTAGCGCGTGACAGCGGAGTGGCGATGAAAGTGGCACCCCAGTTGTTGAATGCGGGGGTGAAGGTCATTGATCTGAGTGCCGATTTCCGCTTGCGGGATGTAAATACCTACCACCAATGGTACGGGATTCATCACTCCGAGCCGGATTTGTGTCAAGAAGCGGTCTATGGGTTGCCGGAGTTGTTCGCCAGCCGGATATCGTCAGCTCGGTTGGTGGCCAATCCGGGCTGCTATCCGACCGGCGCAATTCTGGCGCTAGCTCCACTGCTCAGTCACCATCTGGTGGAGTCGAAAACGATCATCGTGGATGCCAAATCGGGCTTTTCAGGAGCAGGGCGGTCGAAATTTGGGCAGGATTATCACTTCGCCGAGGTAAATGAAAGTACGGCCGCCTATAAAGTAGCGGTTCATCGCCATACCCCCGAAATTGAACAAATCTGCAGCGAGGTGGCGGGCAGAGAACTGGTCGTCTCATTTACCCCTCATCTCATCCCCATCACACGCGGCATTTTATCCACCTGCTATGCAACCCTGCTGCGCCCCCACTCCGATGAGGAGCTCCAGCAGATATACAGCCGCTTTTATGATGAGGCCCCATTTGTTAGGGTGGTATCCAACCTGCCGGCCACCAAGCATGTTGCCGGCAGCAATGACTGTCACATCGGCTTGAAAACGGATCTGAGGACTGGCCGGGTCGTCGTAATATCGGTGATTGACAACATGGTTAAGGGTGCTGCCGGCCAAGCGGTGCAAAATATGAACCTGATGTACGGGTTTGGTGAAACGGCAGGTTTGGAGTCGGGCAGCATCTTCCCTTAGATCAATAGAGCGGTTTGGCTTCAGGAGGGGTTCGCGGTGGCGTGCGGCGATGATTTTCCTACTTTGATATCCAGCAGTTGCCGAGTAGACAAAATGAGCGCCAGGCTATCCCTATAGGTTCGAATCCAGTAGCCGAATCCTGCCCGCAGCAAGTCGCCGTTAGCCGGCTTAAGGTCGCGATAAGTCTTCGATTGGGTATCCCAGGTATGCAACACTGGATCCAGCCACCCCTTTTTCGCCGCCTGCTCCAGCGTTAAAACCCGATGCCCATCGGTAACTCGGGCAAGCTGCCAGGATACGTCATGCGAAGCCGCTCCGATCAGTGTTCGCCCCGCCTTCGGCAGTGATATCCAGCGCTCGAGAGGATGAGAGTTCGGTGGTAATGCATTGAATTGTATGGTCAATTGCGGGCCGAAGTTGCGATACCAATACCCGATTCCGGCCACAAAATCGCCGAAAAGCTTTGGATCGGCTGATTTCCAGATGATGGTTTTCTGCTGGATCGGGTTCCAACGCGACAGCTCACCGTTCTTCAGGGAGTTACTCAGTAAATCGGCTGGATTTCCGTCGAGCGGTGTATAGGGGAACGAAAAAAGGGTAAAGCCGCTCGGTAAAACGATCTGCAGCTTGATGGGGTCGGCCGGTGCTTGGTTGATATTTTGAATGGCAGTAAAGCCATAAGGCTGAACGGTCGCCTGCTCAGCGCCGCTTTGGGTGACCACGCCGTTCACGCGGGCGACCTGGCCGACTGCCGGTTCGGCCGGCGCTGAAGCGGGGTCCGCACCGGGATCTTTGATATCGGTGGTGAGGATGGAAATTGGTGTTCCGCAGTTTATGGTGAAACCGTCGGGTGTGGTGCCGGTAATCGGCCCCTCAACCTGCACCGGCAAACCATAGGTCAACGGCGACCCCAAATCGGGACCGCTAACCTCATAAATGTGGGGCGTCGGCATAGCGCCGGTGAACACAACGTTTTGGGCGTTGATAACCGGTGGATCGGCCGCCGAGGGACCGCCGGCAGTGCCGGCCTCAACCTTACCGGTTAGCGCAATGATATCGCCCGGTTGTAAAGGCATCACCAACTGCCCGGGTGCAATATGAACCGCAAAGCTGGTGAACGATCCAACCGGTCTAACCATTAAATCGCCGGTTGAGGTATCGGAACCCAGCACAACTTCCAATTGCGACATGCTGATTTCTGATCCGGGCGCCAACTGGTCGGCATTTATGGATGGGTTCGATTTAGCAAGCAGGTCACCGATCAACAGGGTGCGATTCAAGGTGTGGCCGGTCGTTAAGGTGAGGCGGATGTTTTGGGGCAGTTTTAGCGAGTTGAGATCGGAGGCGGGCGTAGTGCCGACGCATCCGATTGAAGTCACGGTGAGGTGATAGGTTCCCGGCGTGAGGTGCGGAGCGGCGAAAAATCCGGTGCCATCGGTGGTGAGGGTTTGAGTTCCGCCCGGCCCGGTAAGCTGTACCTGTGCCCCATCCGCCGCTGTTAAATCTGTACCGACCAGTATGTAGCCCATCAAGGCGGAATTGGGCGGTTGGGGTATCGCGGTTGGGTTGTTGACGGGGCTGTCCAGGGATGCGATTATTGGATAAAATTGCGGGTTGTACTGCACGTACTTTCCATTTTCGGTGTTTGTACCGGCGTATGAGTAGAGTAAAAAGCCGTTTGCGCGTCCGCCTGAGTCGGTCGGTTCTAAGGCCTGATGGATCTCGATCTTCGTATTGTGGATGGAATTTAGGTAGTTGCCGACGCCGATGACCAGCTCGCGTCCGTAGGTGTGGTTTTTGGAAAAGTCAATCCAGTGTTGCCACCAGGTGGGATATCGCTGGTAGTTATAGTAGACCATCGGGCAGTTCAGGTCTAGAATGCCCTCTTTCATCCATTTCACCCAATTTTGGAATACCCGGTTCATCGCGGCGGATTTTGTTTGCCACTCCTCCATTGAGGTGGGTCCGTTTTCCCAGGTTATGGTGGCGGCCGAGACGACGATATTGGGCCGGATCATATGAGCCATCGTATAGACCTTTCGCACCAGCTCAGTGACCTGCTCCCGGCGCCAGTGCTCCCATAATGGGTCGTTATAGGCCGGTTTGCCAGTGCGGTGGTAAAGGCGGTCAAACCGAGCGACACTGATCGGGTTGTATCCCCATTGCGGGCCACCATAACGAATAAAATCGAAGTGAATGCCATCCACATCGTAATGCCGAACCACATCCAGGTAAATGCGTGCGATCCAGTCGGCGGCGGCTGGATTGCCGGGATCCAGCTTTGTCGCTTCGCCGTCATAGGTTTGGCCGGTATCTGAGATGCTGAGCCAATCGGGATGCAGCTTAACGACGTGGCCAGGATTGCTGGGATTGCCGACGACGCAGGCATTGATCCAGGCGTGCACCTGTATGGGCGGATACGCGGCATGGGCTTTCTTGATCAGGTAGGCCAGCGCGTCGAAATGGTCGGGGTCGTCATTCGCCCACGGTTCGTAGCGGGAGAGGTAGTAGGCATCACCGCGCTTTCGCATCTGCACGAAGACGGCATTGCATTTCGCCTCTTCCAGACGCTGGATCAACAGATCCACCTGTTTTTTCGTTTTAAACCCCGGGTTGAACCCGTCCACCCAAAATGCCCGAATGGCTTGTGCCGAACTGCTGAGCGGGAGGGTGAACAACGCGAGGACGATGACCACGAAAAGGTTAACTTGTCTTGGCATAACGGGGAGATTTTAGCGCCCAAACCACCGATTTGTCAACCCAATTGACGACTCGGTATGAGTTCAGCTCTGCGGGAATCACCCTTGATTACACAATCCACCCCCACCCCAACCCTCCTCCTCAGAGGGGGAGGGAGAGTAGGTTATCCGCGCGTGGGTCCCTTCCCCCTGCCTGTCGGCTGCAGGCAGCGGGGGAACAGCGGAGGAAAGAATATGTAAAAGCAATGTATTGCCAAAGACAGAGGGCGAAAATTTCGGCATCGTGACGGGCTTCGCTTTCAATGTCATCCCCTGGGCGTGAGGTGATGCTGGGTTGAGAAACACGTTCCGCTGGACAGTGGGGAAGGGAAATGCGGGGACGTATGCTGTTAGGCTGCGGAGTTAGGGACCAGTTCAGAACTCCAGCTTGTCGAATCGGCCGGAGGTGGAGTCCAGTGATTCGCGCAAGGTAGAGTAGGCGACCTCCATCCGCTGGAGGATTTCATTTGCCTGTTGCTGTTCCGCCGATCCGTTGGGGAATCGGGATGGATCGCAACGGGATTTCAAGCGCTGATAGGCTGACTGCACCGCCTTGAAGTCGGCGCCCGGCTCCAGCCCAAAAAGACGGTAGTGAGGAGCCAATGGGTTGGTTTCGACCGGCGGGTTAGCGCTTTTCGGCACATTTGAAGCGGTTACGGGAGGTGAAACTCTCGGATAGGATACCGGCGGACGCGGCGCCGCCTTCGGCATGGGGATGGCGTCGGCCAGCTCTTTTCGTGCCGATGCCTCAGCTGACAACTCCTCCTCTCCCCCCGCGCTCTCAGTCATCTCTCGGTCAAATTGTTCCAGGCGTTCGCGGATCGAGTTGATTTGCGATTTTGCGATTCGATAAATACGTTGTGATATTGACATTTCAATTAAGACCCGGCGTGTTAGGTTGGGTACCGGGTAATCAGCGTCTCTTCTTCCAGCGCCTCCCGGACGCTGCGATCCAGCATATCAACTTCGGAGCTTAGGTTGCTGAGCTCCTGGTGAAGGTCTTGGCCCACCGATGTGCTGCTGGCCAGCTCGGCCGTCTTAATGCGAATGATTTTCGCTTTCCAACTTGCCATCGTGGCCTCGATATTTTCAAGCTGGCCGTCAATACGGCCGACCGCCTGAGCGATGCTTTGGTAGGTTTCCATCTCCTGCTGGCGCGCCTTGAGGGCTTGATCTAATTGGGAGCGGGCGACCGGATCGGTCGCCTTTGCGATGCGATCCTCCAAGCTGTGGCAGTAACTTAGCAGCGCGTGATCGTCCACATTATCCAGATAGCGCTGGAGCTGTTTTCGCTTTTGGGCAAGCTGGATGGCGCGGGTCAACAGGGGCGAAAGCTGGCCGGCCAGCGTCGTCAAGTCGCTGGAGGCGTAATCCGCAACATCTTTCGCCGTGCACTCGGATATCACTTCCCGCTCCAGTTGAATGATGTAGCGAATGCGCTGACGGGTTTCAAAATCCATATTTTCAAGTGACGCTTCAACTTGAGCATCGGTCAGCTTGGTTTGGTCCGATTTACTCGGATGGATACTACCCCCCAAAAAGCCTTCAAGCCGCAAGCAATATATCACTATCAGAGATTCAAGAACGGCTACCCCGATAAAGGGCGTTAAACTCATTGCCGAGTTATATACTCCATGGCTCATTTTATATTGATTAATTAACCAAGATATCCCGACTGCAGCCGCCCACATAATTATGGAGAGCGGTGAAAAAAGGACGCCCTGTATCGTTTTAATAAAGCGCTTGCTGCAGGTTGGTCTATCTCCGGGATTCATATTCAGTTACTCTGTTGCTCAAATCCGAAACGAAAGGCAAACGGTACGCTCGACTCATTGCCCAAACTTCCTTCTCAATCTTGCACTGATTAAAGCAGCCGGTTAGGATTGCTTTAGCTGGCTGCCCACCACCTCATCAAACTGCATAAACGCTTTGATTTGCATTGAGGGCATCCTGGCGGACGAGGCGGCGGCAGCGGCTTGTGTGCTCGGATGCGATGGCTGATTCGATTACAATCAACCCGTTCAATTGATTTTCACCTGCGAGTTCCTATGAGCCGGTGGTACTGGTGCCGCCGCTCTGCGTTTGCTGAATTTTCGTTTCCAGCTCACTCAACTGTTTTTCCACATCGGTGTCCGTTGCGGTTGCGCCGGTCGTGACGTTGGCGGCAGTTTCGGTTGCCGGCTGTGGGGTTGAGATCCCCAGCTTAGTCTTCAAATCGGCAAGAGCTTGATCGGCCTGGACATCCACCTGCGAATCTTGCAGGGCGGCCAGCTTTGAGCTCATGCTGGTGCCGGCGATCTCGTTGCGGGCTTGCGCTTCCGACTGCATATTGCGGATTCGCTCTTCGGCGCGATCCCAACTCTGTGAGGTTTCATCCGACTGCAGGCTGTCCAATGCCTTGCCGATTGCGATCTGGATCTGGGCCTGCTTCATATTCGCTTTGAGGGCGAGCGCCTCCGCCGTCTTCACCCGGAACTGCTCTTCAGCCCGCTGGATCGCCAGCTTCACCCCTTCTGAAGTATCAATCGCCTGTTGGAGCGAGGTTCTCATATTGGCGAGGGTGGCGTCGTGCTGACCCTTTTCCCTCAAGATTTGGCGGGCAAGGTCCTCGTTTCCCTGTTTGAGCGCGATAGTGGCTTTTGCCTCCAGATCGGCGCAAATCTTTTCCTCTTGTGAGACCAGGTTTTGCAGGTTATTTTTTTGCGTGATCGCCTGGACCGCCTTCTCCCGATTTTTTATCTGAATCTCACGCATTTCACGCATGGATTCATTGATGATAATCTCCGGGTCTTCCATTTGATCCAGCTTTCCCATTAAAAGAGCACGGATGTATCGGAAAAACCGTTTAAGCATAGATGATCTCCTTCTGACCCGAGCTGGGTCGATTCAAGCGAGAAAAAGTTTCTTTTGATATTATCCCACGAATCATACGGTGTGTCAATTGGAAGTGTATGAGTTCAGTTTTACGGGAATCATTCTATTACACCATCCACCCCCACCCTAACCCTCTCACTCATAGGGGGAGGGAGATTAGATTATCCGCGAGTGAATCCCTTCCCCCTCCTAGGGGGAAGGTGAGGATGGGGGTCGTCGGCTGTCCAATGCCTTGCC
>JAMCWF010000045.1:0-6906 GCA_023481295.1 Armatimonadota bacterium
TACACCGCCCCGATCGCAGAGCCTGGCGGACTGTGGGATAAATATCGAGCGGTGAAATTGATCGGCGATTTCGTACGGCTCGCCGGCCCTACTTTCGTTCGATCCGCCACGGTTGCCAACGGCGTGAAGGTCTCCGCATCCAATATCGAAGCGATGTTACGGCAAAACGGCAAGACCGGCTTCCTCTTCCTTCGTAACAACGAAGATCGGGCACGATCCATTCCCTGCCGGCTTGATCCCGACAATGGCACTCCCTTCTCATTGACGGTACCGTCGTAGGTATATTTGATGGTGTCTCCGCCCTTACTCTCGCTGGTCAACCGGTTATCGGCGTCATAGGTTCGGGTGGTAGTTCTGGTCGGGTCGCTGAAGCCGGTCAGGTTGGAATCAGGATCGTAGCCGTAGGTGTAGACGCTGCCGTCGGGGTAGTTGGCCTGAACCGGTCGCTCCCAGTTATCCAACGTGTAGGAGGTGGATCGGCCCATCGCGTCGGTGCGGGAGGTTCTTACCCCCAAGCCGTTATAGCCGGAGCTGGTCACGTGGCTTAGCGGCGTGGTGACGCTGGACAAGTCGCCGTTGCCGTCATAGCTGTAGCTGGTGGTACGGTTCCGGGCACATCGTTCCCGGCTACCGCGATCTCATTGATTGAGGGATGATGCATAACGAAACGGGGCCGCAGTATCTGATCGGCGATCTGGCTCCCGCGAGCTCTCACCGACCGCAAGAGCTCATCACGCCGGTCCCTAACCATGGGAACTATTTCACAAAGATGATCATCCGTCGTGGAATGACGCAATGCCGCACGTTCTCGTTCCATTCGTGACCTCGTTCGATAACGACGAAGTCTCGAACCCTCACCACCCCGATCCCCAGGGCTATCTTTACGATGATGAGATCATTGCGGTGGCGACCGATGGGTCGAAGAAGGTCTGGCGGTTTGGGCTGAACTGGAGCGATTCCAGAGGAGCGAGCGGAGGGACGGGGGACTTTTGGGCCACTTCGCGCGTAACGTTTCTGAAGACGGGCGCTACTTCTTGTTCACCTCAAATTGGAACAAAAAATTGGGTATCAACCAGCGGGACAAGCAGTACCCCATACGAAAAGATTTGTTCCTGATCAACTTGGCGACGGCGAATGGCCCCGGGCGCGTAGCCACTCCGTAGCCGCCTACGTGCGTCATATTGTCTCATATAAAAATCCACACGAAATGATTTCGTTGCCTCATTTAAAAACCACTTGAAATTACACTCCGACCAGCGAAGCTAATCCTTCCCTTTTAGCGGGGGGCTTATTGACTTGTGATGAGACCTGCTGCGCTGCCACCCGATCCTTGATTATAGTCAGCCGCTCCAACTTCACCTGAAGTCTTGTGATCTCACGTTTAAGCCCAGTCGGGTTCAAGCTTTCGTATAGAAGGCTAAGACCCTCATTCCGCTTTTGTGAAACATACCGCAAACCCATCACCGGTGCTGGTTACGATACCATTATTGCATCGCGGCGCCCTTTTGCGCACTGAATTCGAGGCGAATGAATGGGGCGCTTTTTGGAAATTCCAGCCGCTCTAGAGTAGAATGATAGGCAGCATGGAGAATAAAGTTACCGTTCCTCGGATCATTGAGGCGAAAAGCAACCGCGAAAAGATCGTAGCCATCACCGCCTACGATTGGGCGATGGCGAGGCTGGTGGATGCAGCCGGAGTGGATATCGTGCTGGTCGGCGATTCAGTGGCGACCACTTCGCTGGGATACGAGACCACCCTGCCCGTCACGATGGATGCCATGATTCATCACGCCGGCGCGGTCAGTCGTGGTGTAGGGCGGGCGCTGGTGGTGGCCGATATGCCGTTTATGTCGTATCATCTGGACGACCGAGAAGGTGTTCTGAACGCGGGTCGCTTTCTCAAGGAGGCGGGCTGCCAGGCGGTCAAGTTGGAGGGCGGGAGCGCTCGCGCCGCCCTGGTAGAGGAGATGATCTCGCTGGGAATACCGGTTATGGGGCATCTAGGCATGACTCCGCAGTCGGTTCACGTGTTCGGTGGACATCGCCAGCAGGCAAGGGAGGAGCAGGCGGCCGATCGGTTGATGGAGGATGCCGTCGCGTTGCAGAAAGCCGGCGCTTTTGCATTGGTGCTGGAGCTGATTCCCCATTCGCTGGCCGCTGAGGTCACCCGGACGCTTCACATCCCCACCATCGGAATCGGCGCCGGACCCGATTGCGACGGCCAGATTCAGGTGCTGCACGATTTAATCGGCCTGATACCGGAACAGCAGTTCCGCCATGCCCGCCGCTACCTCAACGGGGGCGAGCTGATCCAGCAGGCGGTTTCGCAATACGCCGAGGAGGTCCGGCAAAACCGTTTTATGAGAAAGGCGGCCGGTAGTTGAAGGCGGTTTATTCCCCTTCAAGCGCAGAATAAAGCGATGAGAGTCATCAATACGATACATAGCCTCCGAGCCTACATCAACTCAATCCGGGAGCAGCGGTATACGGTCGGCCTCGTTCCGACAATGGGTGCGTTTCACGAAGGACACCTTGCCCTGATGAGGCGTTCGTTGGAAAACGGCGACTGCACGGTAGTCAGTCTTTTCGTGAATCCGACCCAGTTCGGCCCCAAGGAGGATCTCGAGAAATACCCCCGCGATTTCAATCGCGACAGCCAGTTGGCCGCCGATTTTGGCGTTCATGCTCTATTTGCGCCGACAGCTTCCGAGATGTATCCGGAGGGCTTTCAAACCCATATCTCGCTGCCGAAAATAAGGTCCCGATACGAAGGCGAGATAAGGCCGGGGCATTTCGATGGGGTAGCCGCCGTCTGCGCCAAGCTTTTCAATCTGGTGCAACCGCAGCGCGCTTATTTCGGCCAAAAGGACTATCAGCAGCTCGTTCTCATTCAGCGGATGGTTTGCGATCTGAATTTCAGTATGGAGATCGTGCCGGTGCCGACCGTGAGGGAGCCGGATGGGTTGGCCATGTCCTCCCGCAACGCTTACCTGAGCCCGGAAGAGCGGGCGGTGGCACCGCGGCTGTATCTCGCTCTGCGGCAGGCGGCTGAGATGGCCGAGCAGGGAGAGCATAAGTCGGCGGCGATCGAGGAGCAAGCCGTACATTTTCTGGCGGAAGAGCCGTTGATCAAAGTGGATTACATCAAGGTGGCCGACGCCGAAATGCTGGAGCCGGCCGATCTGGGTGATCGCCCAGCCGTCATTCTAGGCGCAATCCGAATTGGAAGCACCCGCCTGATTGACAACATCCTGTTAAAGTGAGCGCTTCGATGTCACTCCCTCTTGTTGCGATCGTGGGCCGCCCGAACGTCGGAAAATCCACCCTTTTTAATCGGCTGCTCGGTAAGCGGGTGGCCATTGTGGAAGGCACCCCCGGCATCACCCGCGACCGGCTCTACGCGAACGCCAACTGGAACGGCCGAGATTTTTTAGTGGTGGATACGGGCGGTATCATGATGGATACGGACGACCCCCTGACCGAGCAGGTGCGGTTGCAGGCTGAAATCGCCATCGAGGAGGCGAACGTCATCATCTTTATGGTGGACGCGAGGGATGGCCTCACTCCAACCGACATCGATGTGGCCGATCGACTGCGCGGCTCCGGCCGACCCGTGTTGCTGACTGCCAACAAAGTGGATAATTCGCGGTTGGCAATGGACGCGGCCGAGTTCCACTCATTGGGACTGGGCGAGCTTTACACGGTTTCGTCCTTGCACGGGCATGGCGTCGCCGATTTACTGGACTCAATCGTGAAACTTTTCGAGCTGGAGCCGGCGCCCTCCAATTTAGAGGACGACAACCTGAAATTGGCCATCATTGGGCGACCTAATGTTGGTAAATCCTCCCTGTTGAACGCGATCCTCGGCTCGGAGCGCGCGATCGTGAGTCCAATACCCGGCACCACGAGGGATGCGGTGGATACATCGGTCATCTATAACGGCCGTCCCATCGTTTTAATTGACACGGCCGGCATTCGGCGGGCCGGACAAATTCAGGGTTCAGTGGAGTATTACACCTTCCTGCGTGCTCAAAGCGCCATCGAGCGGTGCGATGTCGCGCTGCTGGTCACCGATGCGAGTGAATTTCTCATCGATGGAGATAAGCGGGCGGGCGGTCTGGCCCACGATATGGGCCGCGGATGCGTGGTGGTGGTGAACAAGTGGGATCGAGTGGATCCCGGCATTACTCAGGGAAAGCCGCCGAATCGCCGCTTGATCCTGGAGTTTTCCGATGCCATGCGAAAGCAGTGCGGATTTTTGCACTACGCCCCGCTGGTATTCGCCTCCGCCTCGCAGTGTTTCAGCATTCCCGAAGTGCTGGACACCGCACTATCGGCGGCCGAGTCCTTCCATCTACGCATTCCGACCGGCGAGCTAAACCGCCTCATCAGCCTGGCGGAAGAGAATCACCCGCTTATGGAGCACGGCCGCGCCTTTCACATCTATTACGCCACGATGCCGGTCGTGAAACCTCCCACCGTGCAGCTCTTCGTGAACGACCCCGAGCTTCTCCATTTTTCCTACCAGCGTTATCTGGAAAATCGGATTCGCGACGCCTATGGTTATGAGGGAACACCCATCATAATTAAAGCTAAGCGAGCTGGTCCGAAAACGAGGGCGGAGTGGCAGGCGGCATCCACCGCTCCGAACCGAACGAGTAGGTGATAGCTAATGGAGGATCCAATCGGCGCGAGTTTCGAGGCGAACCTGTCTACGCCTTCCGCCGATGAACGGTTAGAGGCAGAGCTGCTGGCGGCAGGATTCCATGACACGAGAAGAGCGCGTGCGATCCTGCATGCGTTATCCGGGCAGGGCGTAACCGATGATGATGTGGCGAAGTTGTTGCCCAATCTGCTGGAGGCGGCAGCCAAGTCGCCGGACCCGGATCGGGCGCTGAACAACTTGGAGCGGTGGGCTTCCCGGTTGACCCCGCGCGTGACCTACTTCAATGCACTCGCCCGCAGCCCCTCGATACTGGCCGCCTTCTTTTACTTAACCGGCGTCAGCCAGTATTTTGCTGATCTCATCATTGCCAACCCTGAGTATATGGACGTGCTTAGTGACGCCATTCGAGGGCACTCTACCAATCTACATCGCTCTCGGCAGGCGCTCCAGCGGGAAGTTGGAAATATCGTAAGCGCCGCCACCGGCTTTTACCAGCGGATGGATTCGTTGCGCCGCCTCAAACAGCGGGAGATGCTGCGAATTGGAATACGCGATATTTTATCGCTGGCCGATATGCCGGAGACGGCGCGGGAGTTTTCGCAGCTTGCCGATGTCTGCATTCACGAAACAACCCGCCTGGTGGTTGAGCACCTGAACGACAGCGGCAGCCCGGTGGAGCTGAAGCATTTTGCGGTGATCGGGATGGGCAAATTGGGCGGTGAAGAGCTGAACTACAGCTCCGATGTGGATTTGATCTTTATCTACTCCGATCAAGTAGCGGAACAAAAGCAGGAAGCAGCCTATCTGAAGCTTGCCGAGATGCTGGTAGACCTCCTATCGAAGGATACGATCAGCGGCCGGTTATTTCGAGTGGATACGCGCTTGCGGCCGGAAGGACGGTTTGGCCCGATCGCTCGCTCGCTGGCCGGCAGTCGCGCCTATTACGAATCCTGGGCCGAAAGTTGGGAGCGGCAATCGTTGCTGAAAGCGCGGCCGGTGGGTGGCGGCCGCCAACTGGGTAATGACTTCATGCGGATGATTGCCGATTTTGTCTACCGACTCCATATCAGCCCTCGATTTTTAGCGGAGATTCAGGAGAACAAGCGACGCATCGAGAAGCGGGCCGCCATCCGAAATGAGACCTATTCCAATATCAAGACCGGCTTCGGGGGTATCCGCGATATCGAGTTTGCCGTCCAAATCCTGCAGCTTGAGTACGGCGGCACTCATTCCCGCATTCGATGCGCCAACACTTTAAGGGCGATCACATGCCTGCAACAAGCCAGCCTCATCTCCAACACGGTGGCTCGTGAACTAATCGACGATTACATCTGGCTGAGAACCTTAGAACACCGGCTTCAGCTCCTTTACGACTTACAAACGCAAAAGCTACCTGCCAACCCGGATGAGCGCTGGCGTCTAGCCCGCCGGGTGAACTACCCCGACCTCGAGTCGTTTGAAGCCGATATGGATCGCCGCCGCCGCCGGGTTCATGAGCATTCGGAGAGGATCGTATTCGGTGCCGATAAAAAGATCGTCCAACCGTCCAACCGCCTCCAGGACCTGGTGGACACAATTGATGACGAGGCAAGCTGCCACGAGCTGGGCATATGGTTAACCTCAAACGGATTCCGAGAAACGAACCGGGCTTTTCAAATTCTGCGAACCGCTGCAATCGGCACCGAGTACGGGCTAAGCCGTCCAGATGTAAAGCAGCGATTTTTAAGCCTGGCTCCCTACTTGCTGGAAGCGACCGCTCGCAGCCCGGACCCCGACAACGCACTGCTGGGCATCGAGGAACTGGCTCAGGCGGTGCCCAATCGCGCCGCACTCTACGCCTCTTTAAGCGATGGACGAGAGCTGATGAACCGGTTGATTCACCTGGCCGCCAGCAGCCCCAACTCGGTGAAGGTGCTCGCCCATCACCTCGAGTGGTTGGAGCTGCTGGTCAGTGAGGAGATGTTGGAGGAGGGACCAAAGCGGCGCTCCGAAATGCTAGCGACCGTAAATCGGCGATCGCATGGTCGGGTGGGCACTGCATTTTATGATGAATTGGCTCGCTTTTTATTGCGCGAATGGCTGCGTATCTCGGCCCGGGATGTTTGGGATGAGGTCTCCTGGCAAATTACGGCAACCGATTTGACCTCGGCGGCTGAGGGCGCACTTCAAGCCTTACTGGAGCAGGTGATAACCGGTCTCGCCCCGGCGTATAGAGGGGAGGCGGCCGCATCGGTTGCCAT
>JAMCWF010000045.1:6916-9898 GCA_023481295.1 Armatimonadota bacterium
CATTCTCGGCCACAATTTTTCTCCATTTCTAAAATTTAAGGGGGGAAAGGGCATCTCTACCAGCCTGGGGACGCTGATAGCCATCGCCCCAATGGTGGGGTTGATCGCATTCGGACTGTGGGCGACGGCAACCGATTTGACCTCGGCGGCTGAGGGCGCACTTCAAGCCTTACTGGAGCAGGTGATAACCGGTCTCGCCCCGGCGTATAGAGGGGAGGCGGCCGCATCGGTTGCCATCATCGGTATGGGTAAGCTGGGCGGACGGGAGCTATCTTATCTTTCCGATTGGGACCTGCTGTTCGTCTACGATGAGCGGGCGCCCAAAGCGGCCGAAATCGCGAACCGGGTGGCTGAGAAAGTAATCTCGGCCGCTCCGGAGTTGCGTGCTCGGGACGCGATGGTGGAGATTGACGCGCGACTGCGGCCGGAAGGACGCTTCGGGGCGCTGGCACGCGGAATTGACGGCTATCTTCAATACTATGAGCAGAGCGCGCAGACCTGGGAGCGGCAGGCGCTCATTCGGGCACGGCCGATTGCCGGCAGCGCGCGGACCGCCCGCCGCTGGCTGAAGATTACGCGGAGCTACGTCTACCGCCGTCCTTTGAGTGAGAACGAGCTTATCGAGATTCAGGCGATGAAATATCGGGTGGAGACGGAACGAGTGGACAAAAGCTCGCCCGATATAAACTTGAAATTGGGCCCCGGCGGGATGAGCGATATTGAGTTCCTCGTTCAGGCGAGGCAACTCCAATACGGCTGCCGTGCACCTCAGTGCCGCAAGCAAAACACTATCGCCGCCCTTCGAGCCCTGCAGGAGTGCGGGGCGTTGAGCGATCCGGATGCCGCCATGCTGGAGGAGGCATATCTCTACCTGAATAGGCTGCGCGGGCACCTGCAGTTGCGCAGTGGAACCGGCTCGGAATGCCTACCGGAAAACCGCATCCAAAGACGACCGATCGCACTGGCATGGGGACTGCCGGACAGCGAACGAGTACCGGCTGAAGATCGCCTTTTCAATCAAACGAAGATGCGGATGCAAGAGGTGCGCCGAATTTACGAGCGGCTTTTTTTACATCAGAAGGTTTAATATCAAATCGATTTTCACTCAAACCGCCGATATGCGGTTGTTTAGTCATGGCAGGTTATTACTGGGGACGTTAAATAGTTTACATAACTATTCTATTAGGACCTAGGACAATATCTCCGTAACGTCAAGTAGAGAATGTCCTGAGTAACAAGAAGATGTTGAAAAAATACGGTAATACCCGCCGGGTCGTCAATCCAGGGCCGCAGAGCGGAACCCGGAATGCAGCACATCGGCGTCCCTGCTTGCCGGGAACTGGTTTCCCGCTTTCGCGGGAATGACGCATAATAAGCTCTTCGCAATGTAAAGTATATAATATCCTGAGTAATAAATGGCACCGTCTCAAATTGATCTGGGAATCGTGGTGTGGCTTGGAAGTTACCTCTTCGGCTCGCTGCCGATCGGGCTGATCGTCGCACGTCGGTGGAAGGGGATCGATATCCGGCAGCACGGCAGCGGCAACATCGGGGCGACCAACGTCTTCCGCACCGTCGGATCGGCTGCTGGAATTCTGGTATTTATCCTCGATGTGTTGAAAGGGTTCCTCCCGCCGCTGGTTGCCGGCCTATTGGTTCCCGGCTCGTCGCTGGTTATGGTAGTTGCCGCCCTCTGCGCCATTCTCGGCCACAATTTTTCTCCATTTCTAAAATTTAAGGGGGGAAAGGGCATCTCTACCAGCCTGGGGACGCTGATAGCCATCGCCCCAATGGTGGGGTTGATCGCATTCGGACTGTGGGCGGTGCTGCTGGCCGTCACCCGCTACGTTTCGGTCGGCTCCATTGCCGGCGCGCTCTCCCTGCCTCTGCTGACGCCTCTGATTTACCATGACGATCCCTACCGGATGGGTTATGCGTTGGCGGCCTGCTTATTCGCGCTGATTAAGCACATCCCCAACATCAAACGGCTCCTCAACGGCACTGAAAACAAATGCGGTACCTATTGATGGGATACCGAGTAACCATCTATTTATTGCTTTCTGCAGTCATTATGTCTCGGCCGGCCTTCTCGTTGCCGGTCAGCGATCAAGGGGCTGCCAACGACCTTCCCTACGTCCAGGCTCAATTCAGCAATCGCTCAAGAACGGAAATTACGGTCACTGCCACCGCCTACCGATTGGTGGTGGATACCGCCCACCCCCGCGTGATCGGGTTTTGCAACCGCTTGGGCGGCCGCCCGCATGACAACGTGCTGAGCGGCTTTGAAATTCTGTTGTCGGTCTGGTCGAACCGTATTGAGTACAACAACCGGCGCGCGCCGATTCCCGCCCAAGCCGAAATCCGGGAAAACGGCCCCATCTACTGCGAAGTGGTCATTAATCACGTGATTCTGGGCGGCGACGACACCAGCCCCTCCGACCAACCGCTGCCGCTACCTACAAAGATTACCCTGGCCTGCACGCCATATCACGTGTTCGCTTGGGCCACCCTAAATCCATCAGTGGATTTGCCGGTGGAGAGCGGCGCTATTCGGGTGGGTTTCGGGGGCGGACATGCCGACCTGTTCTCCAGAGTTCCCACCTTGCTGCCGTTGCCGCCATCGTTGAACAGGATTGCACTGACCCTGACCGACGGGAGCGAGGCAACCACCATCCTCACGCGAGCTCCCGCCGAAGGGAAGCCACTGGATAACCTGATTAAAACGGGTCAAATCGCCGGCTTTAGTCCGCCGCCCTGGAAGGTCGGCAGCCGGCAGCGCGCCTGGGTGGAACTAATCCCCAGCGGACAGGATATCTCTCCCATCGTGACCATGGATCCCGATCTCTACCCCTTGGCGGCCACATCGTTCAATTTGGCGGGCGGAGCTCAACCCGTATTTGATCCCTTGCGCCGAATCTGGATCGTCAGTGGCATAACAAAGGCGAACAGTGTAATCCTGTTCAACGATGGCGGCAACGGCAG
>JAMCWF010000045.1:9908-11285 GCA_023481295.1 Armatimonadota bacterium
GTGCTGAAGCTGATTCCGGCGCACAACTACTTGTTGAAGCGCGTCTCGGTTGTAAAGAACGGGTCCATCTCCAAGACCGCTCTCCAGCGCTCCGAAAACGATCCGGCCGATGGATTTCTTCGCATCACCTTAAAGCCAAACCAACTGGCGACGATACGAGTGGAAGTGGTTGTCCCATAGCCTAAGCTGGGGTCTGATGGATGCAGGGATTACTAAGATGCGGACCTCAAGGTATCTTTTTCCAAACTGGTTACAATCGAAATGAGGTCATGGACACAACCCGATTCACAATGAATGCCCTCGGTGCATCGCGCGGGTCGCTTAAATCGCTACCGGCCGACTTCATCCGCCTCCCAAACGGCCGCAAAAAAGGCGGCCATCTTTTCAGCGTCCTTTTTTCCTGGTGAGTGCTCCACCCCGCTCGAAACGTCCACTGCGTAGGGATGCACGATTCGGATCGCCTCGCCCACATTTTCCGGTGTCAATCCGCCCGCCAGTATGATCGGCCGCCCCGCCCTCTCCCGCACTTGGCGGGCCAGCTCCCAGTTGAAGGTATGGCCGGTACCGCCCAGCGTATCCGGCGAATAAGCGTCCAACAGGAAGGCGTCGGCCGTTGAACGGGAATCGAAAATCTGCTGGACGCTGCTCTCATCCTTGATCCGAAACGCCTGGACGATCGCCCGGCCGGTTGCCGGTTCAACCGGTGGTAGGCCGTTGTAAAATTGCACCGCGGTAAAGTGGTGGAACCACTCCTCTTGGCCGGTTGGTACCTGCTCGCAGACGGCGACGGTGGAGATGAAGGGTGGTAAATGCAGCGGAATCTGGAGCGCATCGGAATTTTCGCCGATGTATCGGGGAGAGGAGGGTACCATGATGAACCCAAGCGCGGAGGACCCCAGTTCAATGGCGGCCATCGCGTCTTCTAAATTGGTGATGCCGCAAACCTTCACCCGGGTCAATGTTTTCCCTTTAAGTTCGAATTTCACGACCGGCCAGTCAATCGGCCAGCAGCTCATGCACCTTGGCCGCGATGTCTTTTTGACGCATGAGCGCCTCACCGACCAGCACCGCGTGCACACCCGCGTTGACCAGCCGCACCACGTCGGATCGAGTGAAGATGCCGCTCTCGCTCACCACATAATGATCACCCGTAACCCGCTGCATGAGTTTTATTGTGGTTTCCAGCGTGGTTTGGAATGTGTGCAGGTTGCGATTGTTGATGCCGATAAGCGGCGCGTTTAAGTGGACCGCCGTCTCCAGCTCATCCTCGTCATGTACCTCAACGAGCGAGGATAGTTGAAGCTCGGTGGCGGTATCTAGCAGCCGCTTTAAATGATCGGCGGTAAGGGCCGCCACAATCAGTAAAATCGCGGCGGC
>JAMCWF010000042.1 GCA_023481295.1 Armatimonadota bacterium
TACCCCCCCTGAGAGTGCTGATGAAAGCCGTAGATATCGTTGACCTCACAGAGCCAGTATTTACCGGTTCGGCAGTACCGGCACTTCCAGCACGGCACGATCTGTTCCGAGATGGCGCGGTTTCCAACCTTCAGATCGTCCATCCCGCCGGCGCCTTCCCCCAGCGCGACTACGGTTCCGATCAGCTCATGGCCTGGCGTCACCGGAGGTTGGACGTATGGCTTGCGATCCTCGTCGCCCCAAAACAGCGGCGCCCCCGAAAAGCATTTGATATCGGAGGCACAGATTCCACAGGCATCGAGCTTCACCAGAATCTCACCCTCGCCGGGTCGGGGTACCGGAAGCTCCTCGAGGCGGTAGTCACGCGGCCCGATGCAGCGTACCGCATGCATGGTATCTCTTTGAGTGGTTGTAGTAGTCACCATGATCATTTCACCTCTCTCTTAATGGATATAAACGGTTTACTTGAAGGGCCGAATAGGCGCGAGCATCGTTCTCATACAACAATCGGTACTCCAGTTTCCACCGCCGATGCCGATAATCATACCGATTCGAGTTCACCTTCCTTCCTTAGGGCGGTAGTTTTCCTCTCCTTTCACTGCCGCCCTATTTTTTCAACCCCCATCACAAATCCGAGGACGTAAAATTCATTTATTCTGCCGCCTCCACCACCGATCGGCATTCGAGCAGCATCGCTTCCACCGACATTTGTAGTAATTGCAGGGCATCGAGGACCTCCGCTATTTCGTCCGGTGAGAGCTCGTTCACCCTCAATCGCCCCAACTCCTCGATCGCGTAGTAAACCGACGCCGATGGGCGATTCTTGTCCTCCTTCGCCATCGCGGCGGCGGTACCACCTCCCGTCGCGCCGGCAAAAAATTCGGATAAGTGATCGCTGGGCGCTTGTAAGATCTCGTCCGTTCTATTCCGATTTTGGCGGATCGCCTTAACCAGCCGGCCGGTGTCATCACCGGTCAGTTGCTCTTGCTGAATCTTCTCCACCACCGCTCGCTGAAGCTCCGGCTCCTGGTTAAGCTGTTTGAGGAAACGGGCGTGCTTTTCGGTCAGCTTGCCATCCGCCGGGCGAGAGCCGGCGATCGTGACCATCTCGCCGATCTCTTCCGGCAAGGTCAGCAGGTCAAGTAGATGGGCCACCGCGCTTTCCGACATTCCCAACCGACGAGCCACTTCCCGATTGGTTGCGTTGAGCCGCTCCTTAACCTCTTGAACGGCAATCGCTTTTTCCAGAGGCTGTAAATCCTCCCGATGTATGTTTTCGATGATCTGTTCGGTGCGCCGGGTTTCGGAGCTCATCTCTCGAACCAGGCAGGGAATCTCACTTAATCCAGCCATTTGGGCAGCTCGCCAACGCCGTTCACCGGTTACGATTCGATATCTTCCCAACGGGTGTATGGGTGAAACGGTGATCGGCTGCAGCACCCCGTGCTGGCGAATGCTGTCCGCCAAGGCCTCCAACGTTTCCGCGTCGGTGTGCTGGCGCGGCTGATCGGGATCCTCCGAGATTTTACTGATTTCAATGATTTCGAGCCGCATAGATCCTCCGAGGGAAAAATTAACTCAGTTTCTGTTCTTTGATTGAGTGGAGCGCTATTTTCCGGTCAGATTCAAGACGCTAATTCGGGCGGCCAGTGTGCCGGCAATTCGGTGAAAGGCATCGGCCTGTCGCGACTCCGGATCCATGATGATGGAGGGTACGCCGGCATCGCCGCTGATGGTGATGTTCGGGTCAACCGGTATCGAGCCCAAAAACGGGACTCCCAAGCGCGCGGCCGCCTTCGTGCCGCCGCCCGCGCTAAACAGGGGCGTCTCTTTGCCGCAGTGTGGGCAAAGGAATCCGCTCATATTCTCGATGATGCCCAGGATCGGCACCGGCCGCCCCACCGATTGCTCCACCATCCGGAACATAACGATGCTCTTATTCGCGATGGCCTGCGCCACATCCTGCGGTGTCATCACGATCACCACGCCGGTCAGCGGTACCGATTGGGCCAGGGTCAGCGGCGCATCCCCGGTGCCTGGCGGCAAATCCACCACCAGGTAATCCAGATCACCCCACGCCACATCGCTCAAGAGCTGGCGAACTGCGCCGGCCACCATCGGACCGCGCCATACCACCGCTCGATCCTCCTCCAATAGAAAACCCAAAGACATCATCATCACGCCATGCCGTTCGATCGGCACGATCTTCTGATCCACCATTTCGGGTTGATCGTCGACGCCCATTAAAAGCGGAATGGTGGGGCCGTAGATATCGGCATCCAGCAAGCCGACCCGCGCGCCGGTATGGGCCAGCGCAACCGCCAGGTTGACCGAGACGGTGGATTTGCCGACGCCCCCCTTACCGCTGGCCACCGCGATCACATGCTTGACGCCCGGGATCAGCTCCTCGTTGCTCATCTGGCGGGGGCGCACGTTACTAGTCATCTCGATTTCCACGTTTTCCACCCCATCCAGTGCCATCACCGCGTCATGCGCCTGATTTTTCAGTTGATTCTTCACCGGGCAGGCGGGAGTGGTCAGTTCTATCTTAAAGGCGATATTCCCTCCACAAACCTTCAAATCCTTCACAAACCCCAACGAGACAATATCACGGTGAAGATCGGGATCCTCCACCACGCGCAGCGCTTCCATAATCAGACCTTCGGTAACCGTTGCCTGACTCTGTTTTTCAGTTGCTTTTCTTCCAAACATCTTATTTCCTCTCGAACGGCCGGAAATCGCCGCTTTACCGGCTCAATTGACACTCCAGAGTAGAGATATTGTACCCTCTGGATCAGGGGAAGGAGATGAATCATTACGAAATATATTTACTGAATATATTTCATTAAAAATGTGGTTGCCGATCCGGTCCTTAGGTGAAACGAGATTGGTCAAGGTTGCAACGGATTTGGAGAGTCGAGGCCGCCTTATCGAACGGCGCCGGCGGTCAACCCCTCCACCAAATGCCGCTCGATGAACATAAAGATGATGATGACCGGCACCACCGCGATAACCGAGGCGGCCATCAAGAGGTTCCACTGAACCTCGTACCGCCCCACAAAATCGAAGAGGCCTACTGTCAGCGGGTTGCGATCCGGGGTCGCGATAAAGGTCAGGGCAAAGACGAACTCGTTCCAGGCATAGATGAAGGCAAAAAGGGCGGTCACCGCCAACCCGGGACGGGCTAATGGCATCAGCACGCGCCGAAAAACCCCCATCCGGGTGCAACCGTCCAATCGCGCCGCCTCGTCCATTTCAACCGGGATCGCATTGAAGTAGGAGGTAAGCAGCCAGATCGAAAAGGCCAGTGAGAAGGTTCCGTCGGTTAAAATCAGGGCCCAGAGCGAATCGGTGAGGTTCAACACCGAGATTAGATGGTAGAGCGCGAGAACCAGCACAACCGGTGAAAACATCTGGGTGACCAGCACCGCCTGCAGTATCCACTTTTTCCCGCTGAATTGGAGTCGGCTGAGGGCGTAGGCGGCGGGAGCGGCCGCCAGTAGGTTGAGCAAGGTTGCTCCACCGGAAATAATGAGGCTGTTTTGGATGTAGTCGGTGAGCGGCGTTTCCTGAAATGCCCGAAGATAGTTGTCCCACCGGACCGGCGAGGGAAGCCAACTTGGATGGGCAGAAAATATGGCGCTCGATCCCTTGAGCGAGGTGATGATCATCACCAGAAACGGCGCCACCGAGATCACCGCCACCAGAGCGACCAGCGACGTCAGCACAACCGTTAAAGAGAGAGGGCGTCTTCTCATGCCCTCTCCTCTCCCGATGCAAGGGAGCCTCTGCCGAAGCTGAGCCGCAATATTGATCACACTGATCGCCAGTAGTATGATGAAGGTGAGAGTCGCGATGGCGCCCGCCGAGCTGTATTCGGAGAGGGTGAACGCCTGCTTGTAGAGATAGGTGATCATGATGTGGGTCTGATCCATTGGACCGCCGCGCGTCATGATCCAGATTATGGGAAAGGAGTTAAAGACGTAGATGGTGTTGAGCAGACCGACCGTCACCACCACGCTTTTCATCATGGGCAGGGTCAAGTATCGCAGATGCTTCCAGCCGGAGGCTCCATCCAGCCATCCGGCCTCGTGGATGTCGGAGGGGATGGATTGCAGGCCGGCCTGGAGGACGATGGCGGTAAACGGAACTGAAGCCCAGATTCCGACCACGATAATCCACTCAAAGGCCGGACGAGGAAGCGCCAGCCATTCAGGTTGGGTGGTGACGGGCATCAGATGCAAGGAGTGGAGCAACTGGTTGATCGCTCCGTATTGACCGTTCAGCATCCACCGCCAGGTGATGGCGCTGATGGTCAATGAGCTGGCCCATGGCAGCAGCAGCAGCAAGCGTGCAATTCGGTGGCCGGGCGGTCGTGAATTCAGCAGCAGCGCAACTGCCATCCCAAGCACCATCGTGATGATGACTACACCGGCGGTCCAGATCAGCGTGTTCAAAATGACACGGCTGAACAGCGGATCCTTCAGCAGATTGGTAAAGTTGGTCCAGCCGGCAAACCCGGTCGGCCGACCGACCGGATCCATATGAAAGAAGGCCAATTCGAGCGTGCGCAGAATGGGGTAAAAGATCAGCACACCACCCAGAAAGGCGGCCGGTAGCAGGCATAAAATGGCGGTTAAGGCCTCTTTTCGTCGCATGCGGGGGATCAGTTTCTATTGTGACATGAGATGATGACGGTAGGATAACACGAATGAGTGACGCTGTCAAATCGCGGCCTGAATGCCCGCCCCACAAAATGGGGTAATCTAAGAGGTATATTTTGCATTATTTATTGTTGATTGCTGACTCACCTTTGCGGAGACATTGGCACCAGCCGGTCGGCATTTTATTTCCCCACCCTAGATTGGAATCGTTCCTGAGAATTATGAAAGATACGCTTGCTCAAGAGGCCTCATCCTCCAAAACGGCCATGATAATTAACCTCGGTTGCCCGAAAAACGAGGTTGATGCGGAAGAGATGTTGGGCGTGCTGGCGGAGCGGGGGTATACTATATGTACGGATGGTGGGAGCACCGATCTGGTGGTGGTCAACACCTGTGGGTTCATCCAATCGGCCAAAGAAGAGGCGATCGAGGCCGTTTTGCGCGCGGTGGAGCGGAAGCGCATCGGCAAATGCCAGCGGGTCATCGTGACGGGCTGCCTCAGCCAGCGATACGGAACCGACTTGGCGAAGGAGCTCCCGGAGGTTGACGCTTTTCTAGGGGCCGGTCAGATGGAGCGTATCGCCGAGGTGGCCGATCGTGTGCTGAGCGGGGCAGGCTCGATTTTCCAGGTTCAACCTAAACCACATCATCGCTGGCTCGATCATGTCAGCCGGGTGAGGGCCGGCGCCCCCTGGAGCGCCTACCTAAAGATTTCAGAGGGCTGCGACCACACTTGCACCTTTTGCGCTATCCCGGCGATGCGGGGGCGGCATCAGAGCAAACCGTTCGAGCGAGTGATCGAAGAGGCGAGGTGGCTTTGCCGGCAGGGCGTCCGAGAGATCAATCTGATCGCTCAGGATTCCACCCAATACGGGCTTGATATTTACCAGCGGGTCATGCTGCCGGAGCTGCTGAGACGGCTTTCCGATATCGAAGAGGTGCATTGGCTGCGGCTGTTTTACTGCTATCCGTCGCGAATGACCGACGAGGTCGTTGAGGCGATTGCCGGCTTGCCGAAGGTTTGTGCCTATATTGATATGCCGCTGCAGCATGCGGATGATGAGCTGCTGCGCCGCATGCGGAGGGCGGGTAGTTCGGAATCCTATAGAAAGCTCATCGAAAAGCTGCGGGCAGCCATACCGGATGTGGCGCTTCGCACCACCTTCATCGTCGGCTTTCCGGGAGAGACGGCCGCCCAGTTCCAGCGTTTGATGGATGTTGTCGATGAGATTCGGTTCGATCATGTGGGGGTTTTTGAGTATTCGGCGGAGGACGGAACTTATGCCGCAAGCTTGCCGAATACCGTATCCGCCCATGTGAAGCGGTTGCGGCGCAATGAGCTGATGAAGCTTCAACAGGGCATATCGCTAAAAAAGAACCAAGAGTGGATGGGCCGCACGCTGGAGGTGCTGATCGAGGGTAGCGGAGGACCGCTTTACCTCCAAAGGGCCAAGAACAACTCGTGGCGGCGTGGGCGCACGTTTCGAGATGCACCGGAGGTGGATGGACTTACCTTCGTGCGGAACTGTGACGCGGAGCCGGGTGAAATGGTGACGGTCAAGATTACCGGCGCCACTGCCTACGACCTTATCGGCGAACCGGTGTAAAGATTTACGAAAACCATCGGAACCATTTATCGAGCGACGCAAATGCGTTTCACAATTCGGAAGAAAAAGGGAGGTTCTTTTGGCTGCAGTCACCAAAATTAAACCGCGAGAGATACCGGCTGAGCGTTATGCGGCCGATCTGATGTTTCAAGCGCTGCTTGAGATCGGGGATGCGGCACGCGTCTCGGAGCTGGCAAGGCAGATCGGAAGGCCGGATGTAGACATTCACCTAGTACGGGTCATTGCGGCAACCAGCGACCGATTTATGTTTGCGGAGCGAAAGTGCACCCTGCAAAGCCGCCGGCTCGATCCGCAACACTCCTTTGAGCGTAATGTTTTCGATACGATTCAGGCTTACGGGCTCCCTATCCCATTTAACCGGCTGTGCCGCGAGCTTTCGATCGTTTACAACCGGCCGATGGAGAGCCTTTCTCCCGCGTTAAAGCGCATTTTAGCGGATGCCGAGCGTTCCTTCTGGGTCACCAGAGAGCTGGTCGGTTTGACCTCATGGCTGCTGGATGCTTCATCCGGCAAGCGAGAGGACATCTTGTTCGATAATTTCTTGGAATCGGAGATAGTGACCCCGCTGGAAAAGCTGAACCGCACCGTCTTGATAGAAGGTGGGGAAAATGCAGCCGAGTTCCTTGATAGCGTGGGGCAACCGGTCAGCACCCGTAGTTTACAATATATCATTTGGAAAAGTTCGCCGCAACAATATGACCCGATTGCAACGTTCCAAAAGTTATGGGCAAATTCACAAATCACCCTGGTTTCGGAAGTAGGTTGGTGCGGCCCGAAAACACGAGAAGCACTGGCCGGTGAGTTCTCGGTCATCGCGCAAAAAAGCATACCCGAAGATGCCGAGCTGGGCAGGCAGCCCGAGCTAAGTCAGCCCCTCGTCATCAACGATGAAGAGATGGAAAAGGTGATGAAGGCGGTTCTTGACAGTGATACGGTAAGCCGCGCCACCAATATCTTGGAAGAGGTCTTTGAGGTTACCCCGATTGATCTGACCTACGAAGCCGATCTGTACACCCTGACCAGCGCGCTGAGGAGCCGGCTTGACATCGTTTGGCTGGGCGCAGACCGCTTTTTGCCGGTTGGCGCGATACCGGCTTATGTGGAGAGCATCCCCGAGACGCTCCGCATCCCCAGGCTTGAATTTGTGGACAGTGAGGGTAATCCACTCGATCGCCTGATTGAGGATGAGGGGTTTGACGGCACTCTGCGCAGCGATATCGCCACTATTTACTCCCAAGACGTGCAGGACGAAGAGGAGCTGCCGTCCAAACCGGACTCTCCGCCCGCCACCGTCCGCTGCGTCTTGAAATACCACCATAAAGAGATCGGCACACTGCCGCTGTCGCTCTTGCCTTACGGCTATTTCCCGCTGGAGCCCAATATCCTTCAGGTGCGCATCCAGGTGCAAGGCGGGATCGGGATGGATGTATGGGTTAACAACACCACCCGCTTGGCATACGGCCTTCTGGACTGGTACTACTCGATCCCGGTGGACAGCGGAGCCGTCTTTTATCTGGATCGGCTCGATCCAGACCATTATGAGATCAAATATATGGACGAAACCGAGCCGACCATGTTTATCAGCCGCAATCGCCTGGAGGAGCTGATCGAGCTTCACCGCCGCGCACAGGAGGAAGAGCTCTCGATGTTCGACATCATTCGAGAGATTATGGAGCACTATCGCCGCGGAATGGAGTTCCTGACACTGCACACCGAGGCCAACGTGGTGCGCCGTGTCTCCCGTCGGATGATCGCTTCGCTGCTCTCTTCCTACCACTGCTTCTTCCAGCGCTCCGGCGTTTGGGTTTACGATTTGAAAAAGCTGTCACAAGGTTTCGATCGCAGCAAGCGGAAATACCTCAAGAAGTAATGATCTGCACGCAGCACGAATTGCGGAGCGGTCCGACGAGCGGGGCGGTTCGAGTTCGTTATCCGCCCAGTCCGACCGGAGCACAACATATCGGCAACGTCCGAACCGCCATATTGAACTGGCTTTTCGCCAAAAAAATGGGGGGCCGATTCATCGTTCGGCTGGAAGATACCGACCGCGACCCCTCCCGTTACCGCGCGGATGTCATTCCGGATATACTTTCTAACCTCAGGTACCTGGGAATCGAGCCGGATGAAGATTGGGAAAAAGGCGGACCGGCCGGCCCCTATATCCAGTCTGAACGGCTTTACCTCTATCAAAACGCGGCTCGAGAGCTGATTGAGAGCGGGAAAGCGTATCGCTGCTATTGCACGCCGGAGCGAATTGCAGCGTTGAGGGCCGAACAACAACAGCGTGGAGAGCCGACCGGCTATGACCGCCATTGCCGTTATCTCTCCGACTCCGAGCTGGAGAAACTCAAGGCTCAGCCGTTCGTGGTGCGGCTGGCGGTTCCTCTGGAGGGGCAGACCCTCTACCATGATGAGGTTCACGGCGACATTTCGGTCGAAAACAGCGCGCTCGATGATCAGGTGTTGTTGAAATCGAACGGCTGGCCGACCTACCACCTGGCGAACGTGGTGGATGATCATTCCATGGGAATAACGCACGTGATCCGCGGCGAAGATTGGCTGCCTAGCACGCCAAAGCATGTGCTGCTCTACCAGGCGTTTGGTTGGGAGACGCCGAAATGGACGCACGCCCCGCTGATACTTGGAACCGATCACAAAAAGCTCTCGAAACGCCACGGCGATACCGAGTTTGCCGAATACATCCGCAAGGGCTACCTTCCGGAGGCTCTGATGAACTTCCTGGCACTGCTGGGCTGGTCTTCCGGAGAGGATAGGGAGCTTTATTCGGTAGAAGAGCTCATTGATCGGTTTTCACTGGAAGGGATCACACCGCATCCGGCGATCTTTGATGCCAACAAGCTGATCTGGATGAATGGAGAATACATCCGAAAGTCATCCCCCGAGACAATTATAGAATTATCAATCCCCTATTTGCGGAAATCAGGTTTGATTAAAACCGAAGAGGATGTTGAGTTGGCTAAAAGGGTGATTCCGCTCGTGACGGATCGAATGAAGACGTTGGATGAGGTGGTATCGCTGACTGACTTTTTCTTCGGCGACATGCCGAAATACGACCCCAAAGCGGTTGAAAAGTGGCTGAATTCGTCTGATAGTAAGACAATACTGGCAAAGATACTTCCTCGTTTGAAAGGCATCGCCGAGGAGCCGTTCACCGTCCATCTCATCGAGGCGGCGGTTCGGGGCGGCATTGATGAGATGGGTATACCAAGCCCGCAGGTCATTCATCCGCTGAGGGTTGCATTGACCGGCCGAATGGTGGGGCCGGGTCTGTTTGAAACGATGGCGGCCATGGGGAAAGCGAAGGTTTTATCTCGTTTAAAGGCAATAATCGCGAAGGAGCATTGATTTGCCGGAAATAATTGATATCAACACGATGTTCGGCCCGCTGCCGATCGCACCCTCCGATCTCTCGATCGAGGGTCTGCTGAACCAGATGCAGCGTCACCGGATCATTTTAAGCTGCACCATATCCACCATCGGGCTGCAGCTCGATCATAACTCCGGCAACGCAGCGACCCGCGCCGCTGCCGCCGAAAGCAAAGAGCTGGTACCGGTGGCCACCATCAATCCACTGCGCCTCATGTCGAGAGATGAGCCGATATCTTCGCTGAAAACGGACGGCTTCAAGATGGTCCGGTTTTTCCCATGGCTGCAGGGCTGGCCGATCCAATATGCACCCTTCGTAATGCTGGGCCACGGGGTGGCCGCCGCCAATCTTCCACTAATGATCGAGACACGCATTCCCGGGGTCGCAACCGAGCTACTCGATGTGCTTGGCGATTACGCGGGCGTTATCATCCTCACCGGCGTGGATAGTCAGGCATTGGCCGAATCGTTGGTCTTAATGACGCGGCATGCCAACATCTATTTGGAAACTTCCGGACTCATTTCCACCGGAGCGATCGCACTGGCTGCATCCCAGGTCGGCGCCGAGCGTCTCCTTTTTGGATCGGGCGCACCGATGCGGCCGGCGGCCAGCGGCCTCAATTTGGTTCGAGCGGCCGGGTTGGCGGCTGATGATGAGTCGGCCATTTTAGGCGGTAATGCAAGGCGACTTTTAAAGCTATAGCTTAGGGAGGCGGCACTGATGAGAACGATTGATATTCACGGTTATTTCGGGAACAGCCCGATACCAGGCCAAGCTGCCAATCGTGCTCAGTTGATCGATCTTTTGAAATCGCGCGGGGTGGATCGCGCCTGCCTGTTTTCCGCCCATGCCATCTCGGTGGATCCGCTCGCCGGTAATCGGATGATGAGCGCAATCACCGATTCCAGCGATTCCCTCTTCGGCGTACTGGTCGCGCATAACAACCGCCCCGATCCCTCCATTCAAGCGATTCGGGAGCTGATGGGCAACCGGCAGTTCGTCGGACTAGCGCTGACCAGCGCCGAGTCGGACCGGTCGGTTTCGCGCTCTTCGGTGGAGGATATCTTACAGGCCCACCGTCGTTACGGTAAGCCGCTTTTCATTTACGCTCCCCACTCCCAAGCCGTGCGCCAAGCCGCCGAGATCGCAACCGCCTACCCTATA
>JAMCWF010000040.1 GCA_023481295.1 Armatimonadota bacterium
AGTGGCGGAGGAGGAGGGCTTCGTCGGCTCAATCGGCTTGCTCGCCCTCTATGCTATTTTAATATGGAGATGCTTTCTCATACTGGCCGGCACTGAGGATCTCTTAGGGCGGCTGCTTGCCAGCGGCATCATCACCATGCTGGCGGTTCATATTGTCATAAATGTTGGTATGACTCTCGGAATTATGCCGGTTGCGGGGGTCCCTCTACCGCTCTTCAGTTATGGTGGCAGCAACTTGATCGTGACGCTCATCTCTATCGGCTTGTTGCTGGGCATCGCAAAGCGCCGCCACCGTCTCGTGTTTTAAGCATAACCTTCGATAAGATTTCAGCACCTTCCACCAGCGAGGGAAAGGCCGTCGGTTGATATCGCCGCTTACCAAATCGGGTAAAAAAGGAGATCGGCTCGCTGCGGAATCGCGATCGCGCCAGTCCGCTCGGCTGACCTTTCGAGCCCTCATCATCGGACTCCTACTCATCCCCGTTCTCTGCCTATGGATCGAGTATACCGAGATCGTAGCACAGGCCACCGACCTGGCCGCGATGTCTCTCATCATCGCGGTGGTGTTTGCCCTTTTTATGATCCTCCTGGTGAACGAGCTGCTTAAAAAGCTGTCCCCAAGGCTCGCGCTCACGCAGGCGGAGCTGATGTTCGTCTACCTCATGCAGACCGTATCGGTCGGCATTTCCGGCATTGGGATGATGCAATTTCTCAACACGATGCTCGGCAACCTCTTTTACTACTCCACAACCGAGAACCAGTGGAAGCAAAAGTTTCTCCCCTACATTCGCCCCTGGCTGATGCCTAACCCGAACGTGTTACACGATTACTACTACGGTCAAAGCCGCTTCCTGACCGCCCCTCACCTGATGGGTTGGGCATTACCGATCGCTGTCTGGACCGTTTTCATCCTCGTGCTGCTGGGAGTGATGCTCTGCATCAACGTGATCGTCCGCCGCCAGTGGATGGATCACGAGCGCCTGACCTTTCCGATCACAATCCTGCCGTTGGAGCTGACCCGAAACACCACCGGTACTTCTTGGCTGAACAATCGGATGATGTGGATCGGGTTCACAATCCCAGTGGTGCTGGAATCGCTCGCCAGCTTGAACTATCTCTATCCATCGGTGCCGTTCGTTCCGATTAAGCCGAGCGACCCTCGCCTTGATCTTTCCCATCTCTTCACGCAGCCTCCCTGGAGCGGAATCGGCTATTTTACGCTTTCCTTCTATCCGATGGTGATCGGCCTGACCTATTTCTTTTCGCTGGATGTTTCGTTCTCTTGCTGGTTCTTTTACCTGATGACCAAGGCGGAAAACGTGATCGCCACCGCGTGGGGCTACCACGCTCCAGGCGCCGGCCTTGCTGCATCCCGAATGCCTTACCTGGGCGAACAGTCGGCCGGCGCTTTCATCGGACTAGCCGTTTTCTCGCTATTTCATTTTCGCAAATACCTGGCCGACGTCTTTCGTTCCGCCTTCCGGCGCAATCCTCCCTTTAACGATGAAAACGAGCCGATGCCTTATCGGTGGGCCATCATCGGCATGGTTGCCGGCCTTACCGCCCTATGCACCTTTGGCGTACTGATCGGGATGACCTGGTACGTGCCGATCGTATTTTTTCTCATCTATTTCATCTTTGCGATGACGTTCACCCGCATTAGGGCCGAGGCCGGTTTGGCATGGGGATACGGACCCGATATGACCCCGCACCAGTTGATGATCGCCGGCGAGGGGGTTCGGGGCTTCAACACCTCCACCTTGGTCGGATTGACCTTTTTTCAATGGTTTGATCTGGATTTTCGATGCATGGCAATGCCGAACCAGATTGAAGCGATGAAGATCGCTGAAAACGTCCACTTAAACAATCGCCACGTCGCCATTGCCATCATTGTGGCAACCCTGGTTGGGTCACTTGCTTCGTGGTGGGCCGTTTTAACTTGCTATTACCAGTACGGTGCGGCAACCGCTCGGGTGAACTCTTGGCGCACCTCGATGGGCAGCGTGCCATGGCAGACGCTCCAAAATTGGCTCAACAACCCCACCCGGCCCGATTTTCCCCGCCTCGAAGCGGTATTCGTTGGATTAGTTATAATCGCAATACTGATGTTTTGCCGCACCCAGTTCACCTGGTGGCCCTTCCACCCGATCGGATACGCGCTGGCCGGTACCTCAACCATGCCATGGCTCTGGTGTGCTACCTTCGTGGGCTGGCTGATCAAATTGCTCATCATCCGATACGGAGGGATGTCCGGCTACAAAAAATACATACCGTTCTTTGTGGGACTCATTTTAGGGGACTATATCACCGGCGGTGTATGGGCGATCTACGGGTCTATTATGGGGGTAACGACCTACCGCGTCTTCCCGATCTAAACGAATCGGTCCGCCCAGCCCATCGTTTACCTCAATCGCCGGCATTTTCAATGTAAAAAATATTGGAGGCGGGTTTAAATCGCCTCCAATCGTCACTTACTCAATCTTTCTGATTGAGTCTGCCGCCTCATCAAGAATTAATGGCTCCAAGCGTAATTCAATACCAGTTTCAGCGGATCCGAGCAATCCGATTACGAGGCGGAGACACACTTCCGAACCGCCGAAATGATGTGATCGGCGTCAATCCCCGCCTGTCCTAAAAGCTCGGCCGGCTTGCCGCTGCCCGGCATAATCCTAACCGCCAGCCGTGTGACATGAGGGTGAACACCCTCGGCGCCGTCAAACACCTCCGATACCGCGTCGCCGATGCCGCCCTCCGGCCAGTGATCCTCCACTACGATCAGTTGCTGGCGACACTCACGGGCCGCTTTGCGTATCGTTTCAGCGTCAATCGGCTTTACCGAGTAGGCGTCAATCACCCGGACCGCTATCCGCTCCGCTTTCAATAGTTCGTATGCTTTCAACGCTTCCCGGAGGGTTATGCCGGCCGCGATGACGGCCGCTGCATCGTGATCGCTCTGGTGGATAACTTTGCTCCCGCCTATCTGAAAAGCCTCATCGGCCGGATAGATAACCGGTATCTTTTCACGGGTTGTTCGCATATAAACGATGCCTTTTCGGTCCGCCATCTGCTCAACCAAGTGGGACGTCGCATTGGCGCAAGACGGGTAAAGGACGGTGCTGCCGTACACCGATCGAAACATCGCCAGGTCTTCCAGCCCCATTTGGGACGGGCCGTCCTCCCCGATGGAAACACCCGCGTGCGAGCCAACCAGCCGAATATTTGCCCGCGAAACGGCCGCCATTCTTATTTGATCGTAAGCTCGGGTCAAAAAAGCGGCAAAAGTCGAACCAAATACGCTCTTCTGCTCGACCGACAACCCCACCGCTGCGCTGACCATCTGTTGCTCTGCAATGTAAATCTCGAAATAGCGATCCGGAAAGGCCTTGGCAAAACGATCGGCGTAGGTGGAGTTGCTAACCTCCCCATCCACCGCCACCACATCATTTCGAGCCGCTCCTAACGCTTTGAGGGCATCGCCGTAAGCTTCGCGCGTAGCGACCTTCGCTCCGACATCATATCGAGGCAGCTCCGCTTTGCCCTTTTGGGATCGGATTACGTTGGCTTTAGCCAGCGCATCGGAAGTTGGCTTCGCCACCGAAACCGTCAAATCGCATCGCGGATTGCCCAGCTCCTTTAATGCCGCCTCCGCCTGCTCGGCCGAAAGCGCTTTGCCATGCCAATTGTCTTGATTGGCCAGAAACGAGACGCCCGACCCCTTCTCGGTTTTCATTATGATCAGCGTGGGCCGATTGCCGTTACCGGATCGAGATTCTCGCAAGGCAGAATCTATGGCATCCAGGTCGCCGCCGTTCAATGAAATAGCCTGCCAGCCAAACGCTTTCGCTCTCTCACAGTACGCTTCCGCGTTCCAGCCGAGCATCGTCTGCCCGCGCTGACCTAAGCGATTCATATCCAGCATGGCGGTGATATTGGAAAGCTGATAGTGGCCGGCGAGCCCGAGCGCCTCCCAAACGGCCCCCTCCGCCATTTCACTATCTCCCAAAAGGACCCAAACGTGAAACGGGACCTTATCTAGATATTTTCCACTGAGCGCCATTCCCACCCCGGTCGGAAGCCCTTGACCCAGGGAGCCGGTCGCGACATCCCCCCATGGAAGATCCGGGGTGGGATGCCCCTCTAGCCGGCTGCCGAACTTGCGCAAGGTCAACAGCTCTTCATCGCTGTACGCCGGCCGCTTTATACATCGAGTAGAGCAGCGGTGAAGCGTGCCCCTTAGAGAAAATCAAGCGATCATTTGCAACGTGATGAGGGTTATTAAAATCGAAATGCAGGTGATCGGCCAACAGAACCGCTATCACATCGGCAGCCGACATGCTGGAAGTTGGGTGGCCGGAGCCAGCCGCCGTCGTACAGCGAATGCTATCGGCCCGCAGTTGTGTCGCAAGGTCGCTCCAAAGCTTAACGTCTCCCATTGTCTCTCCTTATCTTAAAAATTGCATCGAGCAACGATTTCCGCGATGGATTTATCCTAGTTCCCCCTAAATTGAAAGGATTTTTACGGCAAGCACGAATTATTAACCTGGCAAATAAATATACCGAATTCGTCATTCCCGCGAAAGTAAGAATCCAGAAGGCTGTGGATGCCGGATCAAGTCCGGCATAACGGTATTTAATCGCCGGATTAATATATAAATTAAAACGTTTTGACTGATCCCGATCCAGCCACCGGCGCTAGATTATCAAATCCCTCAAGCTGAAAGGATTATGGTGTTTTCGAGCCCGGTATAAATCCTTTGATGTCGTTATAGGTGACCAACACAAAGATGATCGCCAGAATGGTCAACCCCACCATCTGCGCGATATAGACCTCCTTAACCGACAGCTTTCGGCGCCGAACGCCTTCAACCGTTAGCAGGAGAAGATGGCCGCCGTCAAGGATCGGAATAGGAAAAAGGTTGATGACGCCTAAACTGATGCTGAGCTCGGCGGTCAACAGTAATACGACGGAGATTCCTTGACTGGCCGCTTGATAGGTGAACTGGGCGATCTTAATCGGCCCGCCCACATTTTCGCTGATCTTTTTGGTAAACAGGCTCGTGATGATTCCGCGAAGATCCTGCAGCGTGATCCGGGTGCCCTGTACAACCGACTGCACTAGAGCATAGCGCTGCATCTCGATTTGTGGTAAAAAGCCCAGCCTGCCTTGCAACACTTTCCGAGTTTTGTTGTTTTTTAAACGCTCAACCACTTGAACCCCGACCGTGTGTGACCGAATTGGAATATACCGGCCCTTGCGATCCACCAAGATGCTGATCGGTCGATTCGGGCGAGCATGGATGAGCTTCACCAGCTCGTTACCGGTATGAACCGGTATCCCATCCACCGCAACGATCCGATCCCCCACCTTCAAGCCGGCCTTCTGGGCCGGCATTCCCTTGATGACCGCTGATACCTCATTGGTCGGCTGGTCGGCATTGGGAAGTCCGACCGTGAATCCGAGCGCGCAAAAGATGAAATATCCCAGCACGATGCTCATGATCGGACCGGCCAAGATCGTGAGGACTCGCTGGTATATCGGTTTCGAAGAGTAACTGGCCGCATCGATCCCCGCTGATTTAAGCTGGGTATGATCTGCAGTCGCGTGACTTGCTTCGTCGGGCATCCCCTGCCCCACCACTTCAAGGATGGGACGGCCGCCAGAAATGTCATCCGGCTCCATCCCGGCGATCCGCACAAATCCGCCCAGCGGCACCGCGCGGATGTTGTACTCGGTATCTCCCCTGCGCCCCAACCGGACGAGGATTTTGCCGAAAAATAGCGAGAACTCTTCCACCCGCATTCGAAACAATCGGGCGACTACAAAATGCCCCCACTCGTGCACCATAACCAGCACGCTCAGCATGATGATAAGGTAGAAGGCGGTCAGGACTACGCTATGTAAGAGAATAGCGATATGCTGCATTATTCGGTTCCTCAATTGCCTGGCGGCCTCGATCCAACAGCCTTACAACCTGATCACGAGCCCAGGCATCCGCTTTCATAATATTTTCAAAGGTAGGCGTTACTGGCTCATGTCGCTCCATTGTTTGATATATGAGTTGTATAATGGCGCCGAACGGGATCTTTTCGCTTAAAAAAACAGCCACCGCCTGCTCATTGGCCGCATTCATAACAGCCGGTGCGGTGCCTCCGATCTTCATCGCTTTCCGTGCCAGATTAACGGCCTGAAATCGTTCCAGATCGGGCGGCTCAAAAGTCAACGAGCTCATATTGGCGACATCCAGGCGAGGCAGATCGCTGTCGACTCGGTCCGGATGCAGCAGCGCGTATTGGATCGGCAACCGCATATCCGGCAGACCCAACTGAGCAAGCACCGAGCCATCCGCAAACCGAATCATTGAGTGAATGATGCTCTGGGGATGAATGACAACCTCCACCTCATCACTATCCACCCCGAAGAGCCATGAAGCCTCGATGATCTCCAGCCCCTTATTCATCAAGGTCGCCGAATTTATGGTTACCAATCCACCCATGTTCCAGGTAGGATGCTTTAAAGCCTGTGCCGGTCCTGCTTTTTCCATTTCATCCAGCGGCGTCTGTCGAAACGGCCCCCCCGATGCGGTCAGGTAGATGCGCTCGATCGGATTGTGGTGGGCACCCTGCAAACATTGAAAGATGGCTGAATGTTCACTATCAATTGGAAAGATCGGAACATTTTGTTGCCGGGCCAGCTTCATGGTCGGCTCTCCGGCCGCAACCAATACCTCCTTGCTGGCCAACGCGATCGGCTTACCGGCCTTGATTGCAGCGTGCGTCGGCGCAATGCCGATCGCACCGGCCACCGCAACCACTACCAAGTCCACTTCAGGTAAGGAACTCAGCTCGCATAATCCATCCAGCCCATGATGGGCAATCGTGTGACGGCCGATTCGCTCCTGCAGCGCGGTGAACGCCTCTCGATCGCCACCGATGCAAACGTGCTGCACACCAAATTCAATGACCTGCTGAGCCAGCCCTTCGACATTATGATTGGCAGCCAACGCGACAACCTGCAAGCGATCCGGTAATCGCCGGACGATATCAAGCGTTTGGCATCCGATCGACCCAGTTGAGCCGAGTATCGCCAACCGTTTCATCTTACAGCCTTCCTCAATAGGTTGTCATCACTCATTGGGGCCATCCGCTTCCACCACCCGTCCAAAGCGCCGGGTGCGGCGCTGATAGTCGGCGATAGCCTCTTCGAGCTCGGCGCGGCTGAAATCGGGCCACGGGGTTGAAGTCACCCAAATTTCAGAATAGGCGGTTTCCCACAACAAAAAATTGGAGAGCCGCATCTCTCCCGCTGTCCGGATCAACAGGTCGGGATCCGGTATGTTTGGTTCATAGAGACAGGCGGATATATCCGCTTCGCTGAGATTTTCCGGGTCCAGCTCGCCGTCTCGTACTTTCTTCATTAAAATCTTAACTGCATCCAAGATCTCCGCCCGGCCGCCGTAGTTAATCGCCAGGATGAAGTTGAGGCCGGTATTCTGGCGGGTTCGATCCATCGCGCTGGTAAATTCACGCTGCAAACTTTGGGGGAGGTCGGATAAGCGCCCTGAAATTCGGACCCGCACGTTTTCCTTCATTAAAAAATCGATCTCGGCCCGCATTGCGCGTTCCATGATCTGCATCAGGCCGTCGCGCTCTTCTTTCGGCCGTCGCCAATTTTCAGAGGAGAAGCCGTAAACCGTTAAGTACTTGATCCCCAATTGCTGGGAATCCTGAACCACCCGCCGCAGCGTCGCATATCCAACCGTGTGCCCCTCCAAACGGCTCATATTGCGCCGGCGTGCCCAACGTCCGTTTCCATCCATAATGATCGCGACGTGGAGAGGAATGCGGTCAGGATCCAGTGTGACCGATGTTGTTACCGTACTGACTTCTTCAATCAAAGAGCTCAAAGGATTCTCCTGGTAGCTCGGTTTACTAAACCTCGAGCAGCTCCGCCTCTTTTATTTTGACCGCCTTATCCACCTCCACGATATATTTGTCGGTTAGCTTTTGGAGCTTATCCTGAGCACGCTTCTCATCATCTTCCGAAATATCCCCCTTTTTGTTGGCTGCTTTGAGATGATTATTCGTTTCGTGTCGCACGTTTCGAATGGCAACATGGCCATCTTCCGCTTTCTTATGAAGCTGCTTGATCAGTTCACGCCGGCGCTCTTCGGTCAAAGTCGGGATGTTCAGTCGAATGGAGTTGCCATCGTTGTTTGGCGTTAAATTCAGGTCAGATTTCAAGATCGCCTTCTCGATCGCCGGCAGCGCCCCTTTATCCCACGGCGCAATCATCAGGGTACGTGGTTCCGGCACCGTGATCGTAGCGACCTGTTGGATTGGCAGTTCTTGGCCAAAGTAGTTAACCTGGACATGCTCGAGGATCGTGGGGCTGGCCCGACCCGTGCGGATCAGCGTGAACTCATGACGAGTTACCTCCAAGCTTTTTTGCATTTTCGCTTCTGCATCCTGGAGCATTTCCGGTATCATCAGCCATCCCTCCCCACCGTCGTTCCAATATTCTCTCCCATCGCCGCCAACTGCATATTTCCTTCTGCGCCGATGTTGAAAACGATAATCGGTAAGTTATTTTCCATACACAAGGTAAATGCGGTCAAATCCATAATGCCGAGCTTGTGCTCGATGGCATACTCATAGGTCAAAAACGCAAATTTCTTCGCATCGTGATTTAGCTTCGGGTCTTTATCGTAGACGCCATCCACATTGGTTGCTTTCAGAACCGCTTCCGCTTTGAGTTCCAACGCGCGAAGAGCGGCGGCGGTATCGGTTGAAAAGTAGGGATGACCGGTTCCCGCCGCTAAAATCACGACGCGCCCCTTTTCCAGGTGCCGGATTGCCCGCCGGCGGATGAAAGGCTCGGCCACCGCGGTTGCCACAATGGCCGACTGCACCCGTGTCAGCACGTCGATTTTCTCTAAGGCATCCTGCAAGGCCAGCGCGTTTTGAATGGTGGCCAGCATCCCCATATGATCGGCGGTTGAGCGCTCCATCCCGCTGGCAGCCGCCTCTTCGCCGCGGATGATGTTACCGCCGCCGACAACCACCGCCATCTCAACGCCCATTGCGTGGATGGAAGCAATCTCACGCGCGATAACGGCCACCGTTGCCGCATCTATGCCATATCGCCGCTCACCTGCGAACGCCTCCCCTGATACTTTCAACAGCACCCGACGCCAGCGCAAACGTTGGGTCGCTTCCGATAACACCGTCTGCGTCACCGATCCGGTTACCCTTCCAGCTCCTCGCCGACCATATAGCGCAGGAATCGCCGCACTTCAATTCCGGAGCCGGCAGCGGCAAGCACCTTTTGAACGGATTGAGCCGGATCACGCACGAACGGCTGATCGAGTAGGCAGGTCTCCTCGTAGTATTTGGAAAGCCGACCTTTGGCGATGTTATCCAAGACCGCATCCGGCTTATTGGCATTTTTCGGGTCTTGGGCAGCCCGTTGGCGCTGAATCTCCATCTCCTCGCGAATGATCGCTTCAGGCACATCTTCCCGCGATAAAAACTGGGGGCGTGAAGCGGCGATATGCATCGAGATATCCTTTGCGAGCCGCCGCATCTCATCGGTTTCGCCGTTCGGCGCCGATAGCTCCACCATCACCCCGATCTTATCATTGAGATGAACATAGGTTTCGATGATACCTTTAGTATCCGTATGCCAGCGTGCAAAGCGCCGCAGCGCAATCTTCTCTCTCAACCGGGCGATTACCTCGTCATATTGATGCCGCATTGGCTGACCACCATCGGGCGCCGGAGCGTCCAGCAACGCATCCACCGTTTCGGCGGTGGTGCTTAAAATGCGCGAGGCCAGTTCGCGGGCAAGGTGTTTAAACTCGCTGTTTCGGGCCACGAAATCAGTTTCCGAGTTCAGCTCCACCATCCCAGCCGACATGCCATCGGGTGACTTCAGCGCAGCCACCACGCCCTCGCTTGCGGTGCGTCCTTCTCGTTTCGCGGCGCCGGCGGCGCCCTTCTCACGCAGTAACAGGCGGGCTTTCTCCATGTCGCCGGACGCCGCTGTCAACGCCTTTTTGCACTCCATCATTCCGGCGCCGGTCTGTTCTCTCAAATTTTTCACCATCTCAGCGGTGATTTGCATATACTCAATCTCCTCAACAACTAGTGCATACTTGTTAAACCATCGTTCCGTTTGCTCTCAACGCGGAGGACTCCCTCTACCTA
>JAMCWF010000033.1 GCA_023481295.1 Armatimonadota bacterium
GATGGAGGCCATCCCGATCCCACATTCAAGTACCGGCGAGTAGACACCGCTCGTTACGGCGCCAGCCACCGACTCATCGTTAAAAAGAGTATACCCTTGCCTCGGAACTACCCGCTCGGCGTGCCAGATGCCGACCAGTAGACGTCTCGGCCCCTCTTGCTGCACGCGCCGAATCGCCTGCTGGCCGATAAAGCTGTCTTTATTCATATCAACCACCCACATCAGGCGCGCCTCCACTGGGCTGATATCCTCATCCAGCTCATGGCTATAGAGCGGATAACCGGCCTCGATCCGCAAAGCGTCACGCGCGCCCAACCCGCAAGGTGCCGCTCCGACCTTGTTGATGGCAATCCACAGCTCGGCGGCGTGCTCTCGTTTTACGACCAGCTCGACGCCATCTTCACCGGTATAACCGGTTCGACAAATTCGAGCGGGTGAACCGACCACATTGCCGGACACCCAGCCGAATCGCGGCAGATTCGCAATATCCACATCGGCGAGCGGTGCCAGCAGCGATACTGCCGCTGGACCCTGAACCGCCATCATCGCGGTCCGATCGGTTAGGTCATCAAAAGCGACGCTGGAATTCGCATGCTGGCGAAACCAGGCGATGTCCTTATCGGTATTCGAGGCGTTCAGCACCAAAAAGAAGGAATCGGGGGCATCACGATAGATAATGATGTCATCCTTAATGCCGCCTTCTGGGTTCGGGATCAGCGAGTATCGCGCCCGCCCAACGCTTAAGTCGGCAAGCTGGTTGGTGGTGATATTCTGGAGAAGTGAAAACGCGCCGGCGCCCGAAAGTTGCAATCTTCCCATATGTGAAATATCGAAGATACCGGCCTCTTTTCGAACGGCTAGCGACTCGTCCAGTATTCCGGAGTAGCTCACTGGCAGCGACCAACCCGCAAATTCGACCATCCGGGCGCCCATTTGAAGGTGATTTTCATTTAAGGGACTGATTTTCATGATCGGCCTCCCTTTTGAACCGGCAACCGGACCGACCCGGAAACTTTAACCTTCTGATGCTCCAGCGTGATCGCCTCCGGTTGAAAGAGTTTGCCCAGTCCAAAGACGCTTTGCAGGTTGAGGGCTGGAATCATCATGGCCTCCATCTTTTGGATGAGTAAAGGACCCGCTTTTTGACCGCCCACCGTTAATTGCAGATTCTCGACTGCAAGCCCTCCAGCCGGATCAACATTCAGGTTAAATCGAGCTTGAAACGGCTCCGTTATCAGCCATAAGGAGGTATTGCCGGTAATCTGAAGGTAGTTCGGCGCCACCTCAATGTGGACTTCCTTCAAGGCGGCTACTTCTCGCTTCAGGATTGCTTGCAATCCTGTTCGGCCGATTACCAATTCGGCTTGACCGGTTTTTGCCGACATCAGGCGAATATGGCCATCAAGCAGGGCTTGATTTAAATCGAGGTGGACGAGCGGCACACTCGCTTTGAGCTTTTTGACCGGAATGCCGGCCAAATCAAAGTTGTTCAGGTTAATATCAAGATGGCGGGCGGTGCCGCTGAGGGCGTGCCCCGGTGCAATGACCAGCGGAATATCGCTGATCTTATTCCCTGATCCGGTGATTTTGATCGCGTAAGCCTGGCCGACCAGAGCGCCGAAAAAACCGCGCGGGGCGACATCCACCTGCAACTGGCCGCCGTGAATAAATTGCCGCAACCGGTGAGTGGCGACGCCTTCTAATCGGGATTCCATCGCGCCGGATACGATGACCAGTCCGAAAAACGCGATCAGTGCATCTTTCCAATCCAACGGATAATCCGACCTTCTATCTAGCGCTCATTACCCCAATAAAGTCAATCGATGGTCTCGGGGCTAATTCGGGCAAGGCTGTGTCGGTAGCCATAAAATTTATAGATAAACAGTCCGATGACCAGCCAAATAATGAGCCGCACCCAGGTATCCCACGGCAACATGACCATTTGCAACAAGCAGATGGCGGCGCCGAGGATGGGGACAATCGGCACCCAAGGCGTTCGAAAAGAGCGGGGAATTTCAGGATGATTGTAGCGCAGCACCAACACGCCCAAGCATACGATCACAAACGCCATCAGGGTACCGATGGATACGAGCTTCCCCAGGATGCCGATCGGAAATAGGCCGGCCACCACCGCAGCAAGAATGCCGGTTGTGATTGTGGTAACGTACGGAGTTCGAAAACGCGGGTGAACCCGGGCGAATACTGGCGGAAGCAGGCCATCGTGCGCCATCGAGAAGAAAACACGGGGTTGCCCCATCAACAAAATCAATACCACCGAGCTGAGACCGGCAATGGCCCCCAGCTTGATGATCGGACGCATCCAGAAGAGATGAGGGCTAATCGAATTGGTGGCAACCGCCAACGGATCGGGAACCAGCAGTTTGGTATAGGATATGACGCCGGTAAGTACCAGCGATACCACTATGTAAAGCACGCTGGAGATCGCCAGCGAACCCAGGATGCCGATCGGCATGTCCTTTTGAGGGCGTCGCGCCTCTTGAGCGGTGGTAGAGACGGCATCGAAGCCGATGTAGGCGAAGAAGATTACACCCGATCCCCGCAGTACGCCGCTCCATCCGAAATGGCCGAAACCTCCATGCTGAGGGGGAATAAAGGGATGCCAGTTGGCCAATTTGATATATGGCAGTGCAACGGCGATAAACAGAATGAGCACTGCGATCTTGGTAAACACGATGACATTGTTGGTGTTGGCCGATTCACGGATCCCGATAACCAGCAAAATGGTGGCCACTATCACGATAAAAACGGCCGGCAGGTTAACGAGACCCATCATCTGCCAATGCCCGTTGACAACATCTACCGGTGCGGCCGACAGTGCTTTTGGCACCGGGATTCCGATATCCTTCAAAAAGCTCACCACATAACCGGACCAACCCACCGCCACCGTAGCTGCGCCGAATAGGTACTCGAGGATGAGATCCCAGCCGATGACCCAGGCGAAAATTTCGCCCAGCGTGGCATAAGCGTAGGTATAGGCGCTGCCCGCAATCGGGATCATGGAGGCCATCTCCGCATAGCAGAGGCCGCTGAAAGCGCACCCAACTCCGGATATCAGGAACGATATTACGATGGCCGGCCCGGCATATTGGGCGGCCGCCTGCCCGGTCAGCACAAAGATGCCGGCACCGATAATGCCGCCCACGCCGAGGCTGACCAGGTTTACCGGCCCCAGCACCCGGCGGAAGCCATGCTCCGGCTCCTCCGCCTGCTCCTTCAGATGAGCGACTGATTTACGTGAAAAAAGTCCGGTGCTCATTCTCCTCAACCGATTGATTTGATTTACCGCTGCCTTCTCATAATACCAGCATGAACCGTTATATTATGACGGCAATGTATGAGTTCAGTTTAACGGGATTTTGTTTGGTGACGGGAGTATCACCCCCATCCTATCCTTCCCCCTGAGAGGGGGAAGGAACTCACGCGCGGATAATCAATTCTCCCTCCCCCTATGAGGGGGAGGGTTGGGGTGGGGGTGGGTTGTGTAATCGAGTATGAATCCCGTAAAACTGAACTCATACTCTCACGACTTTCGATTTAGAATCGGGTATCTTTGAAACCAGAACGGTATTTTGATTTACAATTGTGTGTGAGGGAGACGCTTTCGTTGTCGTGCTGCCGGTTCATTGTCCTACTGCGGATGAATGAACGGTGGGGAATTACAACTACACTTTCACGAAAATCGAGGGGATGAGGATGGACTCGCTCAACATTTACTTCACCGCACCGGAAAAGGTTGAAATCCGTTACGAAGCGGTACCGGAGCCCGGACCCGATCAGGTCCGGATTCGTACTCGGCGATCGTTGATCAGCACCGGAACCGAATGCATCTGCTACGGCCACCAATTTGCAGCCGGCACCCACTGGGACAATTGGGTGAAATACCCATTCCGTACCGGCTACAGCAGTATGGGAGTGGTGGAGAGCGTCGGCTCTCAAGTCAAGGATATAAAGCCCGGCGAACGGGTTACCGTTCAGTACCCCCATCAATCCCTCTACCTGACCCACGCCTCGGCGGTGACGCCCGTTCCGGATGGGGTGAGCGACGAGGATGCGACCTGGTTTGCCATCGCCAACATTACTCAGGTCGGCGTGCGGAGAGCCGAGCACGCGCTGGGTGATGCGGTCGTGATCGTAGGCGCCGGCATATTGGCGCAACTGGTGGTTCAGTATGTGCGGCTCCAGGGCGCTCGTGAGGTCATCGTGGTGGATCCGGCCGCTCATCGTCTGAAAGCAGCGGCCGAACATGGAGCCACCCACACCATTGAAAGGACGGCGGATCAGGCCTACGAGGAAGTTTGGACGGTAACCAATGGGCGCGGCGCCGATGTGGTCTATGAAATAACCGGAAACTATTCCGTATTGCCGTCGGCGCTCCGACTGGCGAGGCGCTTCGGTACACTTTTGCTGCTGGGTGATACCGGGACTCCATCGGAACAGCGACTGACTGGAGATGTGGTGACCCGCGGTGTGCGGATCGTAGGTGGGCATAGTAATTATGCACCGCCGTTTGCGAACGATTACGTCTATTGGACTAATCAAAATATGTCCCGGCTATTCTTCACTTACCTTCAACGGGGTGATATGCGGGTCCACGATCTGATCACTCATCGGGTAAAGCCGGCTGACGCGGCCGAGGTCTACGCATGGCTTCTCCGGGATCGCAGCGATGCAATGGGCATCGTATTTGAGTGGGACTAGTGAAGGCTCCCAGCAAAAGGATAGTTCAGTCTTTTGAGGGTTAAAGAATCGGGATACGATCTCAATGCGGACTAAGAGGCAGTTGAAAAAGTCGCTAGGGGCCTCCACTTCGTCATTCCCGCAAAAGCGGGATTCCGATCCCTCGCCGACCGACAGGTATGGGTGCTGAGTTCTTGATTCCAGGTTCCGCTTCGCGGCCCCAGAATCACGACCCGTGAGTTTTACCGTATTTTTCAATAAGCACCCAAAGCAAACTCATATTTATCCAGCCACCTTGATGAAAATGACATCACCACCAGTGGCCCACCCATTCAAAATAACATGTGCAATGGCTACTTGCCCGCCGTCAACCAGTTCAGGGCGGCACGGATCACGGCGGCGTGATCTTCGGACACGGGGAGATTAGAGATCGCGATATCGGCCGCGCGGCGCGCATCGGCCCGGCTGTAACCCAGGTTCACCAACGCCTCCACCACATCATCGCGCTGGGCTTTGCTTAGATCCGGTTTTCCGGTTAAAGCGGCAACCCTGACTTCCAGCGACAATTCTGCCATTTTATCGGCTAACTCTAAAATCAGCCTCTGCGCCAGCTTCGGCCCGACCCCGGGCGTTCGGGTTAGGCTCGATAGTTCACGATTTGCGATGGCCTGCGCCAATTCGTCGGCGCGGCTTGCGCTCAGCAGCGAGAGCGCCACCTTCGGCCCGACCCCGTTCACTCCGATCAGCATCTCGAATACTTTCAGCTCGTCCTGGTTGAGAAAGCCGTAAAGGGTCAACTCATCTTCGCGAACCACCAGGTGGGTGTAAAGGGTTACCGTTTCATTGGGCGAAGCGAGATTTTCGGACACCGAAAACGGCACCGAGAGGCGATAGCCGACTCCGCCGACGTCCAGCACCACGCTGCTGATTTCCTTAACTGCTATGCGACCGGTCAGTTGTGCAATCATCGGCGGAGTCGTTGATTTACCGGGGTGGGGTAATCAGGCGATGCCCCACTTTTTCAGATTTTCAAAGCTGATACGCAGCGAATTGATGGAGGGCCGCTTGCAGACATCCTGTTCCACGATATACCACTCGGTTTTGCCCACCTCGGCCGCGGCAAAGATCGCCTTGAAATCAAGGATGCCCTCACCCACCTCAGCAAAGCTGCGCTCCGCATCGTTCGCCATATCCTTAAGATGGAGCAAGCGGGCGCGGCCCGGGTAGCGCCGAATAAAGGCGGCCGGATCTTCGCCGCCATGCTGCACCCAATAGGTATCAACCTCAGCGTAAACCAGGCTTGGGTCGGTCTCTTCCATCAAGATCTCAAGCCCGTATTTCCCTTCGAACTTTTGAAATTCGAAAGAGTGGTTGTGGTAGCAGAGAACCATTCCGGCCTCTTTGCAGCGCTGGCCGAACTGATTCAATAGCTTTGCGGTTTGGCGCCACCCATTCGCATCGGCTCGCCGAGGTTCCGGCATATAAGGCACGACGATGTTCGGATTGCCGAGCTCGCGGTTGTAGTGAATGGCCTCATCCAGCGCGGTCTCCAGCTTCTCGATGCCGACGTGATTGCCGGCAATTTTGAGGTTTAGATCTTCCAAGAGGGCGCGAAGCTCCTTGGCCGAAAAGCCGCCGTCACCGGCCAGCTCCACCCCCGCATACCCGATCTTAGCCACCTCTTTAAATGTGCCGACAAAGTCCTTCGCCGCCACATCCCGAACTGTGTACATCTGCGCAGCAACCGGGATTTTTGCCATTTCAGGAATTCCTTTCTCTGATGAGTGTTTTGAATTGGTCGAAATACGCTCTACATGGATTGCTTCGGATTTTCATTCCACCGTAAACACACCTCGATCGCCCGGCTAATAGATCACCTTGTTGAGCGGATACTCCACCAGCCCCTCCGCACCGGCACGCTTCAGCTTTGGCAGCAAATCCCGCACGATGCGCTCTTCTACGATGATCTCGAGGGCAACCCAATCCGGCTCGCTGAGCGGCGAAATGGTGGGCTTTTTCAGCGCCGGCAGTAGCTTCGAGACCACCTCCAGATCCGCCGTTGCCACGTTCATCTTTAATCCAACCAGCCGCTGGGCATTCAGCGCCCCTTCCAGCAGCATGGTAAGGTTTTCCGTTTTCGCCCTCTTTGCCGGATCGCTCCAAGCGCCATGGTTCACGATAAAGCGAGTGGTGGAGGTCAGCAGCGTGTCCACAATTCGGAGGTTGTGCGCCCGTAGGCTGCTGCCGGTTTCGGTGTTAACCACAATGGCATCCACCAGGTCGGGAACCTTCACCTCGCAGGCGCCCCAGGAAAACTCAACCTGTGCCTTTACGTTGTTTTGTGATAGATAGCGCTCAGTCAGCCGAACGTATTCGGTGGCGATCCGCTTGCCGGCCAGATCATTTACACTGTGAATGGGCGCGTCCTGCGGAGCGGCCAGCACCACCCGAATCGGGTTAAAGGTGGCTTTTGAATAGTTCAGCTCAGCCACCTCAAGCACATCGGAGGCGTTGTCTTCAATCCAGTCTTTACCGGTAATGCCAGCATCCAGAATTCCTTCCTCCACATAGCGCGGGATTTCTTGAGGGCGGATGAGCAGCGGTTCCAACTCGGGATCGTCAACGCTGGGGTGATAAGAGCGAGAGGAGTTAATACGGAACTCAAAACCGGCTTTTTTAAACAGGGAAAAGGTGGCTTCCTGCAAACTGCCCTTTGGGATTCCGATTTTGAGGATCAAATTCAGTGCTCCTAACTATCTGGACTTACGAGTTTATTATAGTATCTGGAGGGTAAGGCGGTCAAGTAACCGATTTAGGGACGAGCGATTCGCGAAAAACCGATGTTAATGCTTCGGGAATAGATCAATCAGCGCGCGAGCGTAAATTTCATGCCCCCTTGCGTCGGGATGATTGATCGAGTTGGCCAGCAGCGTGACGTATGGAATTCCCTCGCGCCACAAGCGGCACCAGGCGGCGGAGACATCGGCCAGCGCTATGTGACGCTCCTGCGCAAACTTACGAAGTGCAATCACGTAGGGTCGCGGATCATGATTGAATTTCAGGGAGGTCACGCCCATCCAGTCCGGGCGTACCAAATGCGGGGTGATCAGGATAACTTCGCTACCAATCGCGGTGAGTCGATCCATAATTTCGGTATATTCAGCGAAGGTTTGCGCTTCATTCATATAAGCATCGTTGACGAACTCCACCGTAACCAAGTCCGGTTTCACGTCCAACACGTCGCGCTGGAAATTATATTGCGAGCCCGGCGGAGCATCGAGGTAGCCACGGCTGTTTCCACCTGGCCAGGCCGCCGTTTTCATGGTAATCATCGCTTTTGGAAAGCGTTTGCGCAGCATTGCAGCGAACCGGTTTTGGTACCAGAGATTGGTTTCATCGCCCACCCCACCGCCGGCGGTGACGCTGTCACCCCAGGCAACGATCGTAACGTGTTTACCCGCTCTCAGCTTCGCTAACGTCTTTGGCAGTAATTGGGAAGCCACGCTGCGGCGGTGATTACGTGCTTCGGATTGAAGCTGCGGCTCGATGGGAAACAGGTTACCACCGCTCAGCTTTTCGGTAAGACCCGGCACCCAGATGTTGGCGATGTCGGTATAACCGGGCGGCAAAACGGGCGGGTCCATTGCCTCAACTGCCGGCCGTCCCTTAATCAAGCTGACTTTACCGGCTTCATCCACCGCGATGCTATCGAGCCGGTTGGGGCTATATCGGTAATCAATGTAGACGGGTTGATCGGGGCCGATTTGACCGTTCGGGAGTCGCCCGACCGTCGCCCACAAAGGGTCGATCTGATAATCCCGGCCCAATTTGTAGGGGGCTGTTGGGCCGGGCGCCGATTTCACCACCACGCTATTGGGGATGAGCAGGCCAGTTGCGGAGCACTCTTGTGTGATCAAAGCGTTTAACCTGGCCCCCTGCATCCAACCGCCGAGCTTGTTGTTAAAAAGAGGCAGATTGTCATGTCGCTCATGCAGAACCTGGATAATTTCCGGCCTTGGCACCTCCAGAATGAATTCCCGCTTCACCTGGATGGTTCGGCCTTTTAGACGCTCAGTACCCGGTCCCACGATTACCATCCAAGGCTCGACCACTCTTATCGGTATCGGTTGGGTTCGCGGGGTTGATTGAGGTAAATCAAAAATTGAGATCAATGATAAGACGATTGCGATCAAAAATTTCTTCCCCTCTGCTCGTTATGAGTGCGCCGCACAATGAGGACATCCTGGCGGGGTCAATTGGATGAATTTATTAAAAGAACGGTCTCGGTACTCCAATATGGATACCGAGACCGCGTTAGTGATATATATCCTGGCAGCGACCTATTTTTCCGGAGGCTTTTGCCCCAAGTATTTTCGGCGCGGGTGGGCTTAACTTCCGTGTTCGGAATGGGAACGGGTGGAACCCCACCGCTATTGCCACCAGGAATTCGATAGGATGGGTGCACCCTGGTAGTTGGATAGCGAGAAAATGGGAGGCATTGCGGAGAGGTCATTCCTAAAAAGCCAAAAGGCTTAGGTGAAGCCCTCGGCCGATTAGTACGGCTAAGCTCAACGCCTCGCAGCGCTTACACTTTCCGCCTATCACCGGGTCGTCTACCCGGGGCCTTACTTCCAACTTGCGTTGGAATGGGATCTCTCATCTTGGGGCGTGTTTCGCGCTTAGATGCTTTCAGCGCTTATCACTTCCGGACATAGCTACCCGGCGTCTGCGCCTGGCGGCACAACCGGTACACCAGAGGTCCGTCCATCCCGGTCCTCTCGTACTGGGGACAGCCCCCCTCAAAGATCCTACGCCCGCAACGGATAGGGACCGAACTGTCTCACGACGTTCTGAACCCAGCTCGCGTACCGCTTTAATAGGCGAACAGCCTAACCCTTGGGACCTAGTACAGCCCCAGGATGCGACGAGCCGACATCGAGGTGCCAAACCTTGCCGTCGCTGTGAGCGCTTGGGCAAGATAAGCCTGTTATCCCCGGGGTAGCTTTTATCCGATAAGCCCTGGCACATCCACATGTTACCAGAGGGTCACTAGGCCCGACTTTCGTCTCTGCTTGAGCAGTCGCTCTCACAGTCAAGCTCCCTTATGCCCTTATACACAAAAGCTGATTTCCAACCAGCCTGAGGGAACCTTTGGACGCCTCCGTTACCTTTTGGGAGGCGACCGCCCCAGTCAAACTACCTGCCTGCCACTGTTTCGACGCCGGATAACGACGCCGGTTAGTGCTCCAGATACATCAGGGTGGTGTTCCATTGACGCCTAAGCTCCCACCTACTCTCTACAGGCGTATCCAAAACACAATGACAAGGTGTAGTAAAGCTCCACGGGGTCTTTCCGTCCAGTTGCGGGTAATGCGCATCTTCACGCATGCTACAATTTCACCGAGTCTCTCGTTGAGACAGCGCTCAAGTCGTTACGCCATTCGTGCAGGTCGGAACTTACCCGACTC